>NZ_JACGVA010000063.1:0-187006 GCF_014076985.1 Colwellia sp. MB3u-8 | reverse complement strand
CTCGTCCTGAGCATCGCTGCTCTTTCACATCCATGTGATCGCAGCATACCGCTCGTCCTGAGCATCGCTGCTCTTTCACATCCATGTGATCGCAGCATACCGCTCGTCCTGAGCATAAAAAAGCCCTAAGGCATTTAATCTTAAGGCTTTTTTTGTGCTAACGCTTAGATGCTAAATCATAAGTGTTAACTCTCAGAGTTTTCAGGCTCCATATCTGAGCTTTGTTGTTCTATAACGATATGATCAACTCGTTGTAAACCTCTAGGTAGCTTATTACCTCGACGGCCACGTTCACCTTTATAATGTTCAATGTCACTCGCTTTTAACGTTAACTTGCGCTTACCCGCATGCAAGGTAATGGCACTATTGGGTAGTAACACTTCGAGCAAGGTTACATATTCATCACGTGTTTTAGCCCTGGCAGTAGGGATATTAATTATTTTATTACCCTTACCTTTACTCAAAATAGGTAAATCTTTGATTGGGAAAACCAGCATGCGCCCTTCTGAGGTAATTGAAAGCACTAATTCTGTCTCTAAACTACTAATAACTTTTGGCGTCATTACCTTCGCCGCTGCAGACAAAGTTAATAATGCTTTACCATTTTTATTACGACTGACCATATCGGCAAAGCTAGCCACAAAACCGTAACCAGCGTCGCTACTGAGTAAGTAACGACATTGGTCATCAGCCATCAGTACTTTTTCAAAGTTTTCACCACTCGTCAGATTAAAGCGTCCGGTTAGCGGTTCTCCTTGGCTACGCGCTGAGGGTAGACTATGAGCATCAGTGGCGTAAGCCCTACCTGCGGAGTCAAAAAACACCACAGGACGATTACTACGCCCTTTTGCTAAGCATAAGTATTCATCACCTGACTTGTAACTTAATGCTTGTGCATCAATGTCGTGACCTTTTGCACAACGTGCCCAGCCTTTTTGCGAAACCACAACAGTCACTGGCTCACTCGGCATAAGATCTTTTTCAGATAAGGCTTTTGCCTCTTGTCGCTCAACAATAACAGAGCGACGATCATCACCGTATGTTTCAGCGGCTTCTAGAATCTCTTTCTTCATCAGGGTGTTCATGCGAACTTTAGAACTGAGTATTTTTTCTAGGTATTCGCGTTCTATGTTCAACTCATCTTGCTCAGCACGAATTCTAATTTCTTCAAGCTTAGCCAGTTGGCGAAGTTTAATTTCTAATATCGATTCGGCTTGGCGTTCTGACAGTTCAAAGCGTGACATTAACTCTGCTTTGGGTTTGTCATAACCTCTTATAATTTCAATAACTTCATCAATATTAAGATACGCGATTAATAAGCCATCTAACAGATGCAAACGCGCTAATACTTTATCTAATCGATATTGCAAACGACGACGCACAGTTTCACGTCGATATTCTAACCACTCGCTTAATATGGTTCTAATATCTTTAACCGCGGGTTTGTTGTTTAAACCAATCATGTTTAAATTGACACGAAAGTTTTTTTCTAAATCTGTGGTAGCAAATAAGTGCTGCATCAGCTGTTCAATATCGACACGATTTGAACGGGGCACAATCACTAAACGGATCGGGTTTTCATGATCTGATTCATCACGTAAATCAACCACCATTGGCAGTTTTTTTGCCTGCATTTGATTAGCAATTTGTTCTAATATTTTTCCACCAGAGGCCTGATGTGGTAATGCGGTAATAACCACATCACCATCTAACTGCTCATAGACCGCACGCATTTTAATGCTGCCACGACCGGTTTGATAAATTTTTTCAATATCGGCTTTAGGCGTTATGATTTCAGCATCAGTTGGATAATCTGGCCCATGAATAATATCGAGTAAATCGGCTAATTCAGCTTTCGGTTGCTCAATTAAATGGATACAGGCATTCGCCACTTCTCTAGCATTGTGCGGCGGAATGTCTGTTGCCATACCAACAGCAATGCCGGTAATACCGTTGAGTAAAATATGTGGTAGGCGCGCAGGTAAGGTTTTAGGCTCTTGCATGGTGCCATCAAAATTAGGCGACCAATCAACAGTACCTTGGCCTAATTCTGCCAATAAAACTTCACTAAAACGTGATAAACGGGCTTCGGTATAACGCATGGCGGCAAATGACTTTGGATCGTCAGGAGCGCCCCAATTTCCTTGTCCGTCAACTAATGGGTAACGGTATGAAAATGGCTGCGCCATTAACACCATGGCTTCGTAACAAGCAGAATCACCATGGGGATGAAATTTACCTAGTACATCACCGACAGTACGGGCAGATTTTTTATATTTTGCTGATGCAGATAAGCCAAGTTCTGACATGGCATAAACAATACGTCGTTGCACCGGTTTTAAGCCATCACCAATATGAGGTAATGCACGATCCATAATGACATACATCGAGTAATTTAAATAAGCTTCTTCAGTGAATTGTCTTAGAGGGCGTTGTTCAATACCGTCTAAACTAAAGTCGAGAGCATCTGACATGAAAATATTTTCCTAAAAAGCTCACTTAATGCCGAATTATTAAGCGTTACTTTTATTATTGTTGTTCTGGGGTAGCTTAGCTGATTATACTAGTGGAAAGAACACTGTTAGGCGATAAATATCTCCCAATATTGATTAATCTTAATTTTATTTTCTTTCTGTACAATAGCTACAAACTTGATTGTGACCATTAGCCTTTGCTTGATACATAGCCAAATCAGCCGCATGTAACAAACTATCAAAACTTTCTCTAACATCAGCAATGCTGGCAATACCTATACTGACAGTAACCTGAATATGATTGTTTTTATTTTTACTGATATTAGCTTGAATTTTCTCACGTATGTGCTCTGCAATCGCGCGCGCTTGTGCAATGCTGGCCTCGGGTAAAATAGCGGCAAACTCTTCACCACCAATACGTGCCAGAAAATCTCGAGAACGCATAGTTTCACCGGCTAATACGCCAACATGGGCTATAACGCTGTCGCCAGCATCATAACCAAAGTTGTCGTTTATATTTTTTAAATTATCTATATCTAAGATTAAAATACTGAGTGCTTTATTAGCGGTTAATGCTTGGGTCATAAAAGTAGCACCGTGACTAAAGAACGAACGACGATTAGGCAATAGCGTTAAACTATCCGTTTTTGCCAGTAACTTTAAGGCTTGACGGATTTTAAATTGTCGTAAAAGTAGTAAAAGGAACAGGCTTCCTACGGCAATAAAAATAGCAATATTACGATACTGTTGACTACGTTCAGATTCAGCACGCGCCAGCGCAAAATGCTGTATTTGACTATTTTGTCTCAGTAGCTCGTTTTCTTCATGCTTTTTTTCAATGTCATATTTTTCATTTAAAACTTTAACACGAAATTCTTTTTGCTGTTTCAAATGGGCAAAATACTTTTTCATGTACTGTTTTTTATTATCAAAGGCTTTCTTATCTTCACCTTGGCTTGCATAAATGTTTGCAAGGGTTAGATAAGCACTGGCAAATAAAGGTGAGTCGAGTTGTTTTTTAGCCAGTAACGGCTCAAGTTTAAGTGCTTTATTGAGCCAATTAATAACCTTATATTCTTGCCCTGCAACATCAGCAATATTGGCACGCACAACATACAATAAATATTGTTCAGCGACATTTAATGTTAGAGACAATTTTTGCAAAGCTAATAATTTAACTTGCGCCGCCACTTTGTCACGCACACTCAAGCTGTTAAGCGATAATATTTCGCTATTAATCGCAAATAAAGCAATGGGTCTTTGCTGTTTAGCATAGAGGCTATTAAGTTGATTAAATGCCGCTTGCTGTCCAGCAATTTCATCAGCATTCACAGCCGTACTGATAAAGATCATTAACAAATATAAAACAAGACTTGTTAGCAGCGAAGATTTATTCATGGTGACTCACTGTATTGCGGCCAGACTGTTTGACCTTTAATAATTGTTCGTCAGCTACTTTTAACAAAGCCGAAAAGTTGGCATAATTACCTTGCTCAAATGTCGCTACACCAATACTTACCGTTAACTGCTTGATTTGCTGAGTTTGCCATTTTGCTTGTTCGATGTTTTCTTGAAGTCGCTGTGCTACTTCCAATGCTTCACTATTTCCCGTATTTGGCAATAAAGCAATAAATTCTTCACCACCAAAGCGGCCAAAAACATCACTCGTTCGCATGAGATCTTGACCTTGAATAGCAATTTCTTTTAGTGCTTTGTCACCCATAATATGACTAAATTGGTCATTGATTTTCTTGAATAAATCGATATCAATCATAAAAACACTAAAGGCTTGTTGATAGTTCTGGGCGGTTATAAAATACTCTTCACCTAACTCAAGTAATCTACGTCGATTAACAACACCCGTTAAACTATCAGTTCGAGTGGCGTTAATTAAGTTCCTTTGCCCTTTGATCACACGATATAAGCACCAAGCTAATAACAAAGTACACAGAGCTAATATCCAAACAAATGCCTTACGGCTATTAACGTCAAGTGTCATTTGCTGAAGTTGTAAGTGCTGTATGCGCTGTTTTTTCCCTAAAATATTATTATGTCGTTGAGCCGTTTCACTTTCATATTGCAATATTAACTCATCGACTTCAGTCGTTTCTCGTGCCTGCTCGCCCGCTATAGACTGAGTGAAATATTGAGTTTGAATTTGATATGCTTGATTATAATGACCTAAAGCATAATGCAATTTAGCGCTTAAAAAGAGGATTGTTAACTCACTAGTATCATAAATATTGCTAGTTTTACGCCCAAGCAGTATTTCAGCTTGCTCAAGACTGACTAATGCTTCTTGATAACGCGCCATTTTTTCTAAAATATAAGCTTTTTCTATAAGGTATTGAAGTTTTACTAAATGTTGTTCTACATCTTCAACATATTCACCCGCAAGGAGAATATATCGATAAGCACTTTCGGTCTCAGCATCTTCCTTGTTGAATAGCGCCCAAGCTAAATTTCTATAAACACTAGCGATAAACTCATGACTGGTATTGGGCTGAATTTCGCTTTCTAACACGCGATAAACTTTAATAGCTTGCTCAAAATGCTTTTGGTTAGTGTGGTTAACAGCCACATTATGCAAACTATTAAGAGCATAGTTATGCTTACCTGCACTTTTATAATATTGATAGGACTGTTGAAAATAGTCATTGGCTTGGTTTTCTTCATCTAAATTAGCATATAAGATACCCAGTTCACTGTTAATGGCACCTAAAAGTGTATCATCGCCAATGGCACTTGCTAGTTCTAAGGCTTGATTAAGCGTAATTAATGACTGTTTGTAATCTTGCTGTAAATATAAGATCGCGCCGATATGAGTCAGACCGCGCGCGATTAATTTCTGATTATTCATCGAGCGGGCAACGTCTAAACCGTTCTGATAAATTAAAAAAGCCCCTTCAAAATCACCGAGATTTTCGAGCGCATAAGCTTTAGTGTAAGCAAGCTCAGCAATAAATATGCTAGGGTTATTCATTTGCTTGGCAAGTTTTAAGCCCTGCTCTGACGATGTCTCACTTAAACTGTATAACGCTTGATCTATATATGCCGCGGATTGAATGCGATAGTAATTTACTTGATTGGTGATAGGTTGAGTTTTTAGCTCGGTTTTATATCTATTTAATAAAACCAATGCAGCTTTGGGATCACTGTTATTAAGCTCTTCAGCACGTAACAAAAACGTATTGAAATCGCTATCAGTTAAAGACTGTAAAGCATTTGATTTACAGGATATTAACAAAAAAACAAAGAAAATCAGGACACTATTTTGAAAGGTCAATTTTACCAAGCTTCTCAACAAATCTGTGCTCCAACAATCCATGTGATAATAATATGCAACTAACAGTATAAAACGAATTTAGGTCAATGATAAACTATTATTTATTATGCTAAAAAAACAATAATTCATATATCACCAAGTTTATTTTAAAACTATTTTTCAGTTACTTACCGCTATTTCATTACCATCTAGGTCAACAACAAGGTACCATATCATGTTCTTACTCCCAGTTCGTTGTTGCAACGTCCACCTAATGCTATAGCAGATTGATAAAAGTTATCGAATGACTGATGACTTAACGCGAAAAAACCCACCCTGTTGGCCGATGTTGCCAACATTCAGGATAACCCTTAAAATCAATCTAATTCAACCAGATCACCTTTAGATTGCAACCAAATTTTACGATCACCGGCCCGTTTTTTAGAGAGCAACATGTCCATCAATTCCATGGTTTCACTATGATCATCAACCGTTAACTGCACTAAGCGGCGCGTATTCGGGTCCATGGTGGTTTCACGTAATTGTAACGGATTCATTTCACCTAGGCCTTTGAATCGCTGTACATTGACTTTGCCACGTTTTTTCTCTGCTTCAATTCGATCCAAAATACCGTCTTTTTCCGCTTCATCCAAAGCGTAGAACACTTCTTTACCAACATCAACGCGATACAATGGCGGCATAGCCACATAAACATGACCGGCTTGAACCAAAGGTAAAAAATGTTGAGTAAATAGCGCACAAAGCAAAGTAGCGATATGTAAACCATCAGAGTCGGCATCGGCAAGAATACAAATTTTACCGTAGCGCAATCCTGATAAATCATCGCTATCAGGGTCAATACCTAAAGCTACAGAAATGTTATGCACTTCTTCCGAGGCTAAGATTTGTCCCGAGTCAACTTCCCAGGTATTTAAAATTTTACCACGTAGCGGCATGATGGCTTGAACTTCACGGTCTCTGGCTTGTTTTGCACTACCTCCAGCTGAGTCGCCCTCGACCAGAAATAGCTCTGTACGCAAAATATCTTGGCTACCACAGTCGGTTAACTTACCCGGTAAAGCCGGCCCTTGGGTGACTTTTTTACGAATGATTTTTTTGCCGGCACGTAAACGACGTTGCGCATTAAAAATACAAAATTCAGCTAATGTTTCCGCAATGCTAGTATGCTCGTTTAGCCATAAACTAAACGAATCTTTTACTACGCCGGTAACAAATGCAGCACATTGGCGTGAAGAGAGTCGCTCTTTAGTTTGTCCGGCAAATTGTGGATCTTCCATTTTCACCGACAAAATATAACAACACTTATCCCAAATATCATCTGGCGTTAACTTAACACCACGTGGCAGTAAGCTTCTAAATTCACAAAACTCACGCATTGACTCTAATAAGCCTTGGCGCATACCATTAACATGCGTACCGCCTTGTACCGTAGGAATTAAGTTAACATAGCTTTCACCAACCGACTCACCCCCTTCTGGCAACCAGGTTATCGCCCATTCTGCGGCTTCATGTTGCGAGGTAAAACTGCCAACAAAAGGCTCTTCTGGCAAACTTGGGTAACCTTTAACTGACTCTTTTAAATAGTCAACTAAACCGTCTTCATAGCACCATTGATATTTATTATCTTCATTTTTATCATGAAACTTTATGGTCAATCCAGGGCAAAGTACGGCTTTAGCTTTTAATAAATGTACTAACCGACGTGCTGAAAACTTGGCAGAATCAAAATAACTGGCGTCAGGCCAAAATTTTACCCGGGTGCCGGTATTACGACGACCCACGGTGCCAGTTTCTCTTAACTCTTCTACTTTATAGCCACTTTCAAAAGCCATTTCGTAGACTTTACCATCACGCCTAACCGACACGTCTACACGGGTAGATAAAGCGTTGACAACAGAAATACCCACACCATGTAAACCACCAGAAAACTGATAGTTTTTATTAGAAAATTTACCACCCGCATGTAGCTTACAAAAAATAAGCTCTACCCCTGACACACCTTCTTCTGGATGAATATCAATCGGCATACCTCGACCGTCATCAATCACTTCTAATGATTGGTCTTTATCAAGAATGACGGTAATATTTTGTGCATGCTTGGCTAATGCTTCATCAACAGAGTTATCGATAACTTCTTGGCCTAAATGATTAGGACGAGTAGTGTCGGTATACATGCCAGGACGATGGCGCACCGGGTCAAGGCCACTTAGGACCTCAATGGAGTCGGAATTATATTGTTCGCTCATTTATAGGTTCTGATAATTAGGCTAATATTAGGGGTAAGTTGAAAAATAACGCTATGTTAGGCAAGGTATTTTCATAATCAATAAAACTATGATCTCCCCCTTGCACTATTGCCAGTTGGCACTGGCGGTATTTTTCAACAGCTTGTTGGTAATCTAACACTTCATCACCGGTTTGTACCATGACCAAGTAATTATTGTTAGAAATATTTTCCTGTTCAAGTGCTTTCAATTCAAGGATATGTTGCTCTTTAACTTGATAGCACTCGTGCGTATAAGGATTTACCTGCTCACCTAGGTAAGCTTTCATTAATTCAAATGGCTTCACCGCAGGGTTAATCAGTACTGCTTTCATTTGATATTTTTCAGCTAAATAAGTGGCAAAATAACCGCCTAAAGACGAGCCTATTAATAGCCAAGTCGCGCGGGGTTCAAGGGCAATAATAGCCTCAAGTTCTGCCATAGCGGTATGCGGTGAAGAGGCTATTTGTGGGCAGTGAAAGTTTATTTCTGGGTAGTTTTCAGCAAAAAATTTCCGCGTGACTTGAGCTTTCATTGACTGAGGTGATGAGTTAAAACCATGAATGTATAACATCTTCATCATAATAATTTGTTTCCTCTCATTAAGTTAAACAAAATGTACTGTACTGGTAAATTCACCATTACTGGCCAAGGTAAATAGTCGATAGCCTGGCGGTTGGCCATTTGATTTAGCTGTCACTGAATTGATGTCAAATTGAATCGATGTTGCCGGACAAGTATATAAACTCACTGTGCTTTTTTCCAAGGTCATAGACAAGGTTAATGCTTGGTGAATATGGCCACAACCTACGGCTTTTATCGAGGGAAAGTCAGTTAAAAACTGTTGAAATTCTGCTTGGTTTATTAAGCCATGTTTATCAATAAAATAACCAACATCAACTGGATGATGATGCATTAATAACAATTGAGCTTTGGACGGGTCAATAAGGCCACCGGCAATATCAAACTGTGCTTTGCTGATTTCGCCCGCAGGTGTTGCACTTTTACTTTCCAACAATAGCACTTGCCAATCATCATTTTCAATTATACTGTCTTGACAAAAAGGTGCATGTGACAAATAGCGTGATAACAACGTCGGTTCATCATGATTACCAGCAATAAAATAAACCGGTGTGATAATTTCACAGGCTTCAAATGCGCTGACAAAGAGCTGATAAGACCCTAGTGTGTGATCTTGTGTTAAATCACCCGTAAAAATAATCGCATCAATTGATGGCTGATTTTTGATGGCCAACAGCACATTGGTTAAGTTCTGGTAAACATTAGCCTGGTGATGCAGGCCAGTGCGATCAGCAAATAAATGACTATCACTAATTTGCGCTAAGGTCAGTTTTTTTAACCTTAAGCTGTTGGGCATTGTTTTATCTGGCATTAAGCGCTTTCACTATAGTTTCTTTAACATTAACTTAGGATTATTTCAGAATATTGAGATTAATCTGCACTTGGCCTAATTGCAAACACAGCTGTAACCATTCTTTTAAAAAATAATTGATTTGCTGTTTTTCATCAGGTAGATGCATTTTGTTATTCGGGTAATCATAACGTGGCTTAATTTGCTGTACATCTTGATTACTGATCACCTCAGCCATACGAGCGTCATGATATAAGCGAATCACCATTTTCGGGCGAAATAACGCGGTTAAATTGTAACCGTGAATATTTGCTTCTTGATTAATCGTCAGTAATGTTGTGTATTTAGTGACTTCGTCAACTCTCACTCGGTAACTCAAAAAATCAGAGATAAAAAAACAGCGTTGTTCGCCTACTTGTTCTTTATCAGCCAGTACGCGCAGCAATAACATGTAATTAACCTCAAACAAGGTCATTAAAGTGGGTAAGTGAGGACGATATTTTTTTACAACAACTGACATTTATTTCCAGTTAGCTTTGAGCTTATCAAGATTTAGAGCTAGCCATTGTAACGCAATTATAGTCGCCGCATTAGCTATCTTTCCTTCTGCAAGTAACTTTTCAGCGGCTTGGCGCGTAACAACATGCACTAAAATATCTTCACCTTCTGTCTCTAAACCATGAACACCTGAAATATGCTCACTGTCAACACAGGCACAATAAAGGTGAATGCACTCACTCATACCGCCTGAGCTTGAAAGGTAATCCATCACTTTAATCACATTTTCAGGCTCCACATCCAAGTTAGCTTCTTCTTTTGCTTCTCGGATCGCAACATCTAATGCCACTTCATTTTCTGAAAACATACCCGCAATAAGTTCTAATTGCCAAGGTCCGGTTTTACTGTGTAATGCTCCTAGGCGAAATTGTTCAACTAATACGATACAATCGGTTACCGGATCATAGGGTAATAAAGCAACCGCATCACCGCGTTCAAAAACCTCTCGTGTTAATACTTTACTATAGCCGCCCGCATAAAGTTTGTGACGCAGATGATACTCATCGAGCGCAAAAAAACCTTGATATTTTCTTGATTTTTTAGTCACCTCTACATCGGTTAAATTAAAGCGTAATAAAACGTCTTTGGTTATACTCATCGTGAGTTCTCTCTTATGCTGTTAGGTAATTTATGCTGTGAGGAAATTTTTCGTTACCCTAGCACTTAACATTTTGTTACACTAGAATACTTTCCTAAACACTTATTTTATTTAGCTAATTCTTTATTCGCGATAAGATAATTATAATTAGAAAAATAATAGCCAGTTCATTATTATAGGAACCTCCTCAAGATGAAAAAAACAATAACCGCATTATTTATTGGCCTTGCCTGTGCTGCAAGTAGCTCTTTAGCTAGTGCCGAAGATTTACTGTCCGTATACCAACAAGCCCAAGCTAGTGATCCGGTTGTTCTTCGAGCCCATGCGCAATATTTAGCAACAGAAGAAGGTATTGAACAAGCTCGCTCAGTCTTATTGCCACAGGTTTACGGTTCAGCAAGCTATACCGAAAGCGAAAGTGAGTTTATTCCTACCTCTGATATTGGACAATCTTTAGGTTCGCTCCTGACTAATAAAAGTGATACTACGAGTTATGGTATTAATTTAGATATGGAGTTATATAATCATAGTACTTGGTTAAAACTTGATAATGCCAAGAAAGTTGCGCACCAAAGTGATGTGTCATACCAGTTAGCGAAACAAGATTTAATTGTGCGCGTAACACAAGCCTACTTTCAGGTGCTGAGTTCAAAAGATGATTTGGAATTTTCAAAAGCAGAAAAAGCGGCTATTGAACGTCAGTTAGAGCAAACAAAACAAAGATTTTCTGTTGGCTTAACCGCTATTACTGATGTTCATGAAGCTCAGGCTCAGTATGACAATGCCGTAACCAGTGAAATTAGAGCAGAAAACCAAGTGTTTAATGCCGAAGAAGCATTACGTGTTATCACCAATGTTTATCCCCGTGATTTGAACATTTTAAATACCGAACGCTTTAGTACTTCTCGCCCATACCCAGATAGCGCCAACGAATGGCAGCAAACCGCAGAAGCAAAAAATTTAGAACTGATTGCAGAAAGAATAAATATTGATATTGCCAAAGAAAATATCAACATCGCAAAATCAGGACATTACCCAAGGTTAAGCTTAAATGGCAGCTATGGCAGCCGCGAGCAAGATAATGAAGTCAATAGTTTCAAAAATAATAACCCCGCACTAGACAGCCACTCAATTGGTGTGTCCTTATATGTGCCCATTTATTCAGGTGGAGCAATATCAAGCAGTGTTCGTCAAGCGCAAAGCAATTATGTTGCTGCAAGCCAGAATATGGAACAAACACATCGTAACGTAGTGCGTAACACCCGTAATGCCTATAATACCGTTATTACTGCAGTGTCAGCTATTAAGTCATTAGAGCAAGCCGTGGTGAGTGCACAAAGTGCATTAAAAGCGACTGAAGCAGGTTTTGAAGTGGGTACGCGTACCATTGTTGATGTCTTAAACAGTACGAGAAACTTATACGACGCCAAGCGTAATTTATCGTCAACGCGATATAATTACATTCAAAATGTATTAGCCTTAAAGCGTGCTGGCGGAACCATTACCGAGCAAGATTTAGCCGACATAAACCAAGGTTTAATCGCCGCTAAATAAAACCCTTAGTTTAAAAATTGAAAACAAAAAGCAGCATTAATGCTGCTTTTTTATGTTCAGGACGAACAGTCAATTTTTTGTCCGCGACAAAACTAAGTACTCACTTTCGTGTAAACACGGGTTATCAGTTCCAAACATAACCCAAGTACTTGCATCTATGTCAGCAATGTCGTGTTCACTTAGCCTTTCTTAGCCATCCATGACTGCACGGCATAAGTACATTTATCTACATCAATGTGGAAGAACCAGGATGTCAGAAGAAAATTCACCTGACTACTTCTCTTGTTTTATCGCGTTAATAATTTTAGTTGTCGAAATACCATCTTCAAAATTAAGCACTTTCACTTCGCCGCCTGCTGCAATAACTTCCTTGCCTCCAGCAATATCTGCTACTTTATAATCGCCACCTTTAACTAAGGTGTTGGGTAATATATTGGCAATTAAGCGTTGCGGGGTATCTTCACTAAAGGGGACTACCCAATCAACAGCGCCTAGACCTGCTAATACCGCCATTCGGCGATCCACCGGATTAACGGGCCGACCTGGGCCTTTTAACCGCGTCACAGAAGCATCATCATTTACCGCAACAATTAGGCGGCTACCTAGCGTATTTGCCGTGGTCAAATAAGAAACATGACCCGCATGCAGAATATCAAAACAACCATTGGTCATTACAATACTTTCGCCACGTGCTTGCGCTAATCCAACGGCAATTTTTAACTGTTCTTCAGACATCACGCCAAAACCACTTTCTTGACCCGATGATAATTCTGCACTTAATTCAGCTTCGCTTACGGTCGAGGTACCTAGTTTACCCACAACAATACCGGCCGCAATATTGGCTAAAGCACTGGCTTGGGTAAATTCAGCTTTGGCGGCTATCGCAAGGGCAAGTGTTGCAATAACCGTATCTCCCGCGCCAGTTACGTCATAAACTTCTTTCGCTTGCGTGGGTAAATGAAATTCTTCTTGATCATGGCGTAACAAGGTCATGCCTTGCTCACTTCGAGTGACTAGCATGGCCGTTAAATCTAATGCTTTAAGTAATGCTTGCCCTTTGCTGACGATCTCTGCCTCACTTTTACAATGTCCAACTACCGCTTCAAATTCTGCTAGATTAGGTGTAATTAACGTAGCACCGCGATAGCGTGAAAAATCAGTGCCTTTTGGGTCAACTAACACAGGAATGTTTTGTGCTTTCGCCACTTTGATAAGGGCTTGAACTTCTGACAAGGTGCCTTTGTTATAATCTGACAACAGCAAAAGATCATGCTGAGCAATTAAGGCTTGGGTTTGCTCAATCAGCGGCTGTTTATCCAGTTCGGCAAATGATTCTTCAAAATCTAAGCGCAATAATTGTTGATTACGACTTAAAATACGCAATTTGGTGATTGTTGGATGAGCTTGCGATTGAATAAATTGACAATTTATATTCATTGCTGACAACTGAGTTTGCAATATTGTCGACGCTTCATCTTGACCAGTAATACCCAGTAAAGTGACCTGACCATTTAGTGACGCAATATTCAAAGCGACGTTGGCTGCGCCTCCTGGGCGATCTTCGTCTTGAAGTATTTTAACAATCGGCACAGGTGCCTCGGGTGAAATACGTTGTGTTGGACCAGACCAATAGCGATCTAACATGATATCACCAACGACTAAAACACGTGCTTTTTCAAAAGCGGGAATATCTACTTTCATCCTGTATCCTATAACAGATATAATAAGCGATATTGTAACACAAGCAATTCAATGAGTTGAAATCATCCTGTGAGTAAAAACAAAGTTTTACAACCCAATTTTAAAATATCTTTTCTGTTACCTAAATATTGGCCAACTTGGATTGGGGTATTTATTCTTTACACTATTTCTTGGTTACCTTATCGATTTCAGCTTTTTCTTGGCAAAATGATTGGCCGCTTACTCTACAAAATAGGCTCAAGCCGCAAAAAAGTTGCCTTACGAAATTTAGAGCTTTGTTTTCCTAAAATGTCAGATGCCGAACGCCAAATTATGCTTAAACGCAATTTTGAAAATACCGGTATTGCCTTATTGGAGACAGGTATGGGTTGGTGGTGGCCAAATTGGCGGGTAAAACGTCACACAAAAATTATTGGCCTTGAGCATATTGAAGCAGCACAAAAGCAAGGTAAAGGTATACTATTACTCGCCATGCATTACCTTAGCGCCGAAATTAATTGCCGAGGCATAGGTTACGGACATCCTATGGTGGTGTTTTATCGACCTCATAACAATGATTTAATGGAATATTTTCAGTTTCGTGGTCGTGGTCGCTCAAACAAATATATGCTGGGCAAACGTGATGTTAAAGGCTTACTTCGAGCACTAAAAGAGGGCGAAGCCTGTATTTACTTACCTGATCAAGATTATGGTCGCAGTCGCAGTTTTTTTGTGCCCTTTTTTGCGGTACCAGACGCCGCCTCAACCACAGGTACATTAATATTTGCTCGGCAAAAAAATTGCCAAACACATATGTTAATCCCTACTCGTAATGATGACGGCAGTGGTTACACTTTAGAGATAAAGCCTATGCTGGAGAATTTCCCCACCGGTGATGACACAGCAGACGTGTTAAGAATAAATCAAGAGTTAGAAAAAGCAATCATGGTGAAACCTGAACAATATATGTGGTTGCACCGCCGCTTTAAAACTCGCCCGAATGAAGATGATCCGTCATTGTATAAATAACTAAAATTAGCTATGGTGTCAGTAAAGTATGAATTTAATTTTAAGTAATTTATGAAATTTTGGTTACCAAGTATTATTTTAGGTTTGATCCTAATTGGCTTAGCATCAGCATTACTGCTCGACACAGGGCCTTTATTTTCCACCAGCCAAGAACCCGCCGATAAAGTTGTTGCCACAAAGGTTGACACTTACCCGGCAGAGCAAGCTGAGTCATTAGCACAAGAAGAAACCCTTGATGCTGAAAAAAGTACCAATGCCGCTGCTGACGGGCTTTCTAACTATTATGCTAGCATACGTGGTGACATGACTGGAACTGGTCCTCAAATTCGTAATAATATTGTCTATTTACCAGAGCCAAAAGGTGATTTAGAGAAAATATTAACCGCACGAGCTTTAATCACTCGACCCTTACCAAAAAATTGGATCGGCGAAACTGATAACCATCCATTTCGCCTTGGTGAAACCTTATTTGGCAAATTATCACAGTATGCGGGAGATAATAATCTACAAGTAATTTGGTGGCTTAATCGTGACTTTGTCGTTAAAAATTCCTTTAGAATTAATAAAGATATTGTCACTACCTCCTATCAAGTCGGCAAAGCTATTCAAGGCCACTTTGAAAATGGCCTTTCAATTTACTTTTGTTATCAGCAACGTACTATTGTTGTCATCGAGCATGACACGGCTTACTTGGAGAAAGAATGCCTGCTGTTACCGAACAGGCGTCACTAATATCACAAAGCGGATTTCACCGGCTATTGGCTACTGCAATAATTGTTCAACCAGTACCATAACTTGACTATACTCAGCGCTAAATTCAGTAACGGGAATCATGGCTGCGCTGTTTTGCAAGGTCGCATGGTGGCTGATGTCACGTAACTTGCAGTAATTGTCGACTAGTGCCTGCTGTTGTTGTTTTGTTATAACGCCTATGTTCGCTAAATACTCCAGTAGATTAATGTTGTCTGAATAATCGCTCAAATTGGGATGCTGAGCACTGTGTGCTAAAACCAAATATTGTACAAGAAACTCAATATCGACTAAACCACCCAGCCCCTGCTTAATATCGACTTTAGTCTTTGATGACTTATCCAAGTGTTGGCGCATTTTATTACGCATTTTTATTACGTCTTCACGTAGCACTTTTTTATCACGAGTTCTCATTAAAACATTGCGTTTAATTTCTTTAAACCTGTCGGCTAATCTGGCGTGACCATAAATGACTCTGGTACGAACTAACGCTTGATGCTCCCAGGTCCAAGCGTCACTGGACTGATAATGGGCAAAGGTATCAATGTGCACCATTAAAAGACCGGCATTACCCGAAGGCCTTAATCGCATATCGAGTTCATATAAAATACCGTTTGCCATGCGAGTATTAAATAAGTGCATCATACGTTGAGCAAGCTTTAAGTAAAATTGTCCAGCAGAGATCGACTTTTCTCCTGAGGTCATTTCTGCCAAGTCAGCATCATGGACAAACACTAAATCTAAATCAGAGCTATAACCGAGTTCAATCCCGCCTAACTTTCCATAACCAATAACAGCAAAACCTTTGTCTTGGCTGTCTAATTTACTGGTTGGCACACCGAAACGCAGTGCCATTTGTTGCCACGCTAAGTTTGCTACTTCTTCGACTAGGGCTTCTGCCAATGCGGTTAAATGATCACTGACTTTGGTAATCGGTAAAATATCACTAATATCCGCCGCTGCGATACGTAATTGTTTAGCTTGTTTAAACTCACGTAAGGTGATCATTTGCGCTTCTTGATCGTCTTCAGGTACCCGTAACATAGTTTCACGTAGTTCTGCGACATAAGAAGATAACAGTGGTGGCTGATAAAATAATTTAGGATCAATGAGTTCATCAAGTAATATCGGGAATTTAGCAATGTGCTCTGCCACCCAACTACTGTTGCGACACAAATGAATTAATTGCTTTAATGCCCCTTCATTCTCAAATAATAATTCCAGATAGGCGGTACGTGTTGCCACCGTTTTTAGCACCCCTAATACACGTGCTAAGGTCTGATCGGTTAGTCTTAAATCAGCAAGGTGCCACAGCAGGGTTGGGATCAATTTATCTAGCACTTGGCGGCCACGGCTGCCCATGCTACGTTTGATCATTTCAGCGCGAAAATCTCTCAGCGCCTGCCATATAGTTTCACTATGAGAAAACTCAACACCAGCTTTTGTCTCTAGCAATTGCGGAGAGTGATCAATCCAAGCAATAGCCTCCTCATCGCTCCATTCACTGTCCCAAAGTGTGGTCCAATATTGATCAACCGCCTGACGATTTGGACTTTCCTCACCAATTAATTCACCAAATTGTTGATGAACGCCCTGCATGTGAGTAGCAAGCTGTGCAAGGAAAGTTGGCCAGTTTGTACACTTTTCGTCGGCAAGAATGCTGACTAAGCGCTGCTGGTCTAATTCATTGTCAGGTAAGGTTTGAGTTTGTTGATCATTTAACGCTTGAATAATATTTTCAACCCGACGCAAAAATCGATAACTAGCCGTTAGCACTTGCGCACTGGGTTGTGTAAGCACATCGTGTGTTACCAATAAAGGCAGTACGGTGAGTAAGTTACGATGCTGTAAATCACGCAGACGGCCACCTCGGATCATTTGAAAAACTTGCACAATAAATTCAACTTCGCGAATACCACCCGCGCCCAGCTTAATATTATTATTGAGTTGCTTACGCCTAACCTCTTGGGCAATCATAGCTTTCATGCGTCGCAAGCTGTCGATAACGCTAAAATCAATGTAGCGTCGATAAACGAAAGGTCGCAACATGTTAGACAATTGGTCATGGTACTTGCCTTCTCCGACCAACCGCGCCTTTAACATCGCATAACGCTCCCAGTCACGCCCTTGATCTTGATAATAATCTTCCATGGCATTAAACGATAAAACTAATGGCCCACTTTCCCCAAAGGGGCGTAAACGCATATCAACACGATAAACAAAACCGTCAGCGGTATGTTGATTTAACGCGGTAATTAATTTTTGCCCTAAGCGAGTAAAAAATAATTGATTATCGATACTTCGCCTAAGCCCTTGTGTTGCTCCCGCTTCAGGATAGACAAAAATCAAATCAATATCAGAAGAAAAGTTAAGCTCTTGACCACCTAATTTACCCATGCCATATACCAGTAAACTTTGGGCTTCATTGTTACTGTTGACCGGTACACCCCATTTGCTTTCACAAAACTTTGTTAACCAAGTATTAGCCGCAATAATCAAACTATCGGCTAATGAAGACAGTCGTTTTAGTGATTCATCAAGCGTTATATCCAACAAAAAATCACCAACAGCAATATGTACCATTTGCTTTAAACGAAACAATCGCAGGCACTTTTGCAGTTGTTCTTCTGTGGAGCATTTATCAAGACTGTCAACGAGCATCACACTATATTGTGGTGTTTCACTCGACAATAACTGCTCGCTATTAAAAAGCTCAACCAGCAACTCGGGGGCTTGTATGGCACTACGCATAATAAAGTCACTTAACGCTAATGCCCTTTTAAACAGCGCTAAACGCTCTGGTGACAAGGTGCCGGTAAAATTCTGATATTGTTGAGAAAACTCTAGCCAACTATTAGCTTGTTGGCTAGCAAGTAATGGCGAAAATGGCAAAGACGATGAATTAAACACGTTATCCTCGATAAAAGCTAAAATGAAAATGAGTAAGGTAAGTAATAATTAATAACAATCAGTAACAAATTAATTTCACTGATATACTTAAAAAAATAGACATAATATGTCAGAAGTGATACTAATGAATGATAACCATAGCATTTTTGAGGACACTATGGCAGGAATGCAGCCGCTAAAATCAATGATACTCTTGCTAACGTTATTGCTCTCCGCTTGTGGAGATCCAATAAAAGGGCAAATCACTCAACAAATCCCACTCACTGAACAACGTATTGAATTACTTGCTCAAGCACTTGCTAACGGGCAAGTTCGTAATGCTAATTTGATTACCCAATACGGGGAGAGATTACTACAAAGTAAGCCAAATTATAAACCCTTAATTGACGAGTTTTTAAAAGATACCGGCACAAAAGGCCCGATGTTTATTGCCTTAGTTGACCGACTAAATACGGTAAAAAAACAACCACAAATGTTTGAGAGTTCTCAAGCTATTTATGATGAGTTATTAAACCTGTATCAAGCAGCCGATCCCGTTCTATATTCTGATGCCTTAAGCGATCCGCTTAATGTCTTAGCTGATATGTCTGATGGCACTTTACCGCGCGTTAATGCGATGTCAAAAGAGCAAAGCTTAGCAGCCAATAAAGCACAAGACTTTGGCACAGGTGAGCAGCTTATTGGCAATCCGTCTTACGGTAACTGGACTACTGGCTCAAATGGCATGTCGTTTTGGGCTTGGTACGGTATGTACTCGATGATGGGTGACGTATTTGGCTCTCGCCGAACGAGTTATAATGATTGGGGCCGTAACCGAAATTATAGTTATTACAATGATTATGGCCGCAAGCGCTACAGCTCGCCAAATCAACTAAGTAAACAAACTGATTTGGATGCTCGCACCAAAAAATCATTTCAAAGCCGCGGCCAAAAATACACCAGTACTTACAGCAAAAATAGAACTGGCGCGTCAAGTATTTCCAGCCAGAGCAAAAGCGCACAGACCAGTGCCAATCGATTTGCTAGCAAAACAGCCAATAAAAGCGCTTATGCAAGATCAAGCACAAGTGGAAAAAATGCTAGCTTTAGAAACAGTAAGAGTACAACGTCACGAAGCTTTAGACGTGGAAAGTAGGGATAAGTATGAATACATTTATTGAAATAACGGGTCTAAATATAGAGTTATTAATTTTCTTAGCTATCGATATAACGATTGCCATTATATTACTTTGCGCCATGCGCTTTATTAGTGGTTTATCTGCAAAAGTTAACTCTACCGACGAACTTGCCAAAGAAGATAACTTTGCTTTTGGTGTGAGTGTTGCCGGTAGTGTTGCCGCCTTAGGTATTGTACTAACGGGTGCCATCACAGGTGAAAATGCCGAAAGTTATTTAATGGAAATTGTCGGCATGGCAAGCTATGGCATTTTAGGCTTGATTTTAATTAAAGTAGGCCGGGTTTTTCATGACCGTTTTGCTTTAAACCAAATAGATAAAAATGCGCAAATTAAAGCCCATAATATCTCAGTTGGTATTGTTGATGCTTCAGGTGCTATTGCCACCGCCATTATTATTCGCGCGGTATTACTCTGGGTTTACGGTTTAGATATCAACACCTTTATCGCTATTATCGCTGGCTTTATAGTCTCACAAGCTATGTTAGTGTTAGTTACCCGTATTAAAGAACGCCAGTATGCTAAAAACAATCAGAATAGCTGTATGCAAAATGCCTTTGCTGAAGGTCAAGTTGCTCTCGCCATTCGTTATGCTGGTCAAGTTATTAGCACAGCCCTAGCGGTAACAGCTGCCAGCCACTTTTTAACTTATAGTCCAGAGACCTTATTAGCTAATATAGTTGGCTGGTTTATCTTTGGTATGATTATGACCATATTAGTCGCTATTCTTACTTCTATTGCTAAACGCTTAGTGCTGATGGGTATCAACTTAGTTGAGGAAGTAGACCATCAACACAATATTGGTGTCGCCAGTGTTGAGATGGCGATTAGCATTTCAATTGCGCTTATTTTAACGGCGTTAATGTCATAGTTTTATCAAAATTTTGCTATTAAAGTAACCAAGGGTAAATTGTTACCCTTGGTTACTTCCCCCGTTTTATTAAACACCCATTTAACTCAAGCTAGGAATAACCATGACAAGCAATAGAAATCGCCTATGGGATGATGTGCTCCTGATTTTAACTATGGCTGTTTTAGCGGGTTGTGGCCTGATATACGAATACCTATTGTCACATTATGCCGGTCGTGTACTAGGTATTATGGAAAGTACCATTTACGCCATGATTGGCCTGATGATTGTCGCTATGGGTTTAGGTGCTTTTGCGGCGCGAAAAATTCAATGCGCCTTTAACGGCTTTGTGTGGTTAGAGCTAATGATTGCTTTTCTGGGTAGTAGCTCAATACTCATTATTGGCGGACTGATCGCCATCACACAAACTTTTCCTGACATATTAGGCTCGATGTTTAACTTGCCTCCTGACGCCTACCCGCGAGGTGGTTTATTTAAACAACTGAGTTTTATTGCCTTTAATAGTCCCTATTTTTTCGGTCTAATTCTGGGCTTTTTTATTGGTATGGAAATCCCCCTTATTGCACGCATTCGCGAAGAAATACATCAAAAACATCTTAAAAATAATCTTGGCACCATTTACGGCGCTGATTACATTGGCGCCGGTATTGGCGCTGCCATTTGGGTAATATTTCTCTTATCTATAGACATCAGCAAAGCGAGTGCATTAACGGCCGCCTTAAATCTAACCGCTGGCATTGTATTTATTTTATATTATTGGCAAAAACTGACCTGGCGAAAAACTTTAATAACGGCTCATGGCATTTTATTAGTGATGATCATGGCAATTTACCAATTTGGTAATGGCTGGTTAAGTCAAATGAGTAACTTACTTTATCTCGACAAAGTTGTTTATAGTGACAAAACGCGTTTTCAACAACTAACTTTTACCAAAAGAAATATGGGCCCTGAAGAAGGCAGCATTATTAACTTTTATTTAAATGGCCGCTTACAGTTTTCATCCTCAGATGAATTTATTTACCACAGTTATCTTGTTAGCCCAGTATTAGCCGGCTCAGCACGCCATGACAACATTCTCATTATTGGTGGCGGTGATGGCCTAGCATTGCGAGATGTTTTACAGTGGCAACCTAAAAAGGTCACCTTAGTGGATTTAGATGCGCAACTCATTCAATTATTTAAAAATCCACATGAGAAATTACCACTGAGGCTGGCTAATGCCATTGAAGACTTAAACGCGGCAAGTTTGCGCGATGAGCGTGTTGAAATTATTGCCGCTGATGCTTTTATCGCTATCGACCAACTATTGCAAAGCCATCAAACCTTTGACGCGATTATTGTTGACCTACCCGACCCTAGCCATCCAGATTTAAATAAACTTTATTCAGTTAATTTTTATGCCAGATTAAAACAACTACTGGCGGGCGATGGCTTAATTGGCATTCAATCGGCCAGTCCTTATCATGCTAAAGACGCCTTTATTGCTATTGGTAAAACGGTGCAAGCCGCCGGATATTCAACGGTTCAGCAATATCATGACAACGTACCTAGTTTCGGCGAATGGGGTTGGACTATTGCCAGTAAAATGGGCGCAGCGCCTTTAACAAGATTAAAACGCTTACCTCAATTGCCTGTTGCTCACCATTGGCTAACCTTACCTATGGTCACTAATGCCTTTGAATTTTCTCGAGATTTTTACCAAGACAGTGAAACCGTACCGATTAATTATCTTGGCAGTCATGCAATTTATCAATTACATCAAAAAGCATGGCAAGATCAACAAGGCTTGAACAATGCTCATTTACAGTGAGAATAATGAATACAAGTAAACTGCCAAGACATTATGGATCATTTATTTAGCACCAAGACGTTTAATATAACTTAAGCAAAATTAAGCTAAGATAAAATAAGAAAAATGAAATAAGCACTTGACATAATATGTCATGATGCTAAATTAACCCAATACGACATATTATGTCGTTAAGTAAAACAGTATCACTGATTTTACGCTACTTATTCGAGCATGAGGAATAACATGAATATTCATAAAATAGCTGACTACCTAAATACCTTGGCTGATGATTCAGATACTGGGATGGTGTTTGATTGCCAACCCATTTCAGGTGAAGTCGATGTATTACAAATTTCGGTATTCGGCCGTGAAGAGTTACCTATTTTTGTGTCGGTAACTGATGATCAAATTCTTTGTATCACCTACCTCTGGGGTGAAGAAGAAGTTAAATCAGACAAGATAAATGAAATGCATGTCAGTATGTTAGAAATGAACATACCTATGCCATTATCTTCATTTTCAAAAATTGGTGATAAATATGTCATTTTTGGTGCGCTAGCGATTAGCTCAACATTTGATGATATCGAACACGAACTAGCGGTATTGAGCAATAATGCGCTAGAAATTATTGATGACATGAGTGATTACTTAATTTAAGCAACCACCTTAGGAGTATTATGATGAGTATTTTTAAAAAAATTATGACCGCTATTCGCGGCGGCGCAACTGAAGTCGGTGAAACCATTATTGACTCAAATGCCACCCGTATTTTTGAACAAGAAATTCGTGACGCAGAAAATCACCTCACTAAAGCTAAACGTGACCTAACCGGTGTTATGGCACAACAAATGTCGTCTAGCCGTGACGTTGAGCGCATTAAGCGTGAAGTTGCTGAGCATGAAGGTTATGCCGTTCAAGCCATAGAAAAAGGTGACGACGAACTTGCTTTAGCGGTTGCTGAAAAGATATCAGCACTTGAAAATGAACTCGCCTCGCAGCAACAATCTCTTGATAGCTTTCAAGCAAGTGCTGAACGCTTGAAAGAGTTAGTGAAAAAGAGTGAACGTCACGTAGCTGAATACAAACGTCAATTGTCTATGGTGAAAACCACAGAAAGCGTGCAAAAAGCAACCTCGGCAATTACCGATAACTTCTCATCAAGTAACTCTAAGCTATTAAGTGCCAAAGACTCATTAGAGCGCATTAAAGCTAAGCAACAGAAATTTGATGATCGCATGAAAGCCGCTGAAGTACTTGAGTCAGAAAACTCAGATAATTCACTTGAAGCTAAGCTAAAAGAAGCCGGAATTGGCGCTAGTGACAACAACGCAAATTCAGTATTAGAGCGTTTAAAAGCTAAAAAGAAGTAACTCAAAAATTACTACCACCGCTTTGTATCCATGATGCAAAGCGGTTTTTTAGTTTAATTAAATGCGATTTTAGCCATTGATATTCGGAGCAAATAGTGAGCTTTTTTAAAAATATATTTAAGAAACCAACGCCAGAACGTAAACTCAATAATGTTAAAGAACTCACCCTAGGTGACATCATTGTGCTATCAGACAGTTTTGGTTTGCCCGCAGCACTAAGAGCGCAAGAATTTCAAGTAACGGCCGTTAACAGCTATGAATTTGAAAATAAAACTCAAGCAGAATGGGTTTTGCAGGGCGGTGACAATACAGAGTTGTATTTAACTTTGGACGTTGATGATAAAACCTATCTAAAATTTTCCCTGAAAATATTGCATCAAGATGTTGAAACACTGTTTAATCTTGAGCAATTTGCTGAAGTTTTCGATGAGCCGGGTCAAGCGCAATTAGAGCGCATAGCAGACAGTAGCACCACATCAGGTTGGAGCAGCGAAATATATCGACAAAGCAGTTATGCCCAAGTAGGTTACTTTCATCGCAAAGATTATCGAAAAGATGAACTCTCAGCTTACCAAGGCAAAGACAGTGGTGAGCAATTTGAGCTTTACTCGCTATTTGATGAAGATCAAGATAAAGGCGTCGATATTGAAGTATGGCAAGACGGTGATACCGAAGTATTTTTAACCTTATTTAAACCCACCACAGATATTGTTGATATGTATCCAGGGAGTTAATTGTGTCACGAAAAATTCCCGACAAATGGCAATCATCCGTAAAAGCGGTCAAAGCAGTGCAAGTTGCTTTTGATATGGATGAGAAAATTCAACTCGCGATTAGAAAGCAAGCGTTAGAGGCTGGTATCAGCCCGTCAGAGCAAATTCGAGATATTCTGGGCTTACCGATAAATAAGCGCCCTAAACGTCCAAGATTAACCGTAAGCTTGTCAGCTGACGATTATGCCTTACTGGCTGAAAAATATGCTTTATCATCAGAACAGCAACTTGAAATTAAGAAAAAATTAATGGATGATTTAATTAATTATGTCAATAATAGCCTTATTGATTAAAGCCGAGCTAAGTTTACCCCGATTAACTCGTTTCATAAAAGCCCATAGATAATGTAAGAGATTAAAATGATAGTCGTTCAAAAAGCAATGGAGAAAACTAATTTATACCGTGTCGATGACTTCGGCATAAAAAATTACAACTACGGCTTTATTGGCATTGCCTCTTTCCTCTTATTTTTAACCTTAAACTTATCCTTGGGCTATATTACCTATCAGGCTGAGTATGGGCTTGAAGGCTCAAACATAAAAAACTATAGCGATGCTATTTGGCTAATGGTGATGTCTTCAACCACGATTGGTTTTGGTGACGTTTACCCCATCACTTTTATTGGTCGAGCGTCTGTTTTTATTATGTTTATACTCGGCGTAGGTATACTGGGTGCTATGGGTGCGATGTTTATTAACAAAATATTTGGTTTTGCCGATACCAACATTAAAAATAGAGAGCTGAGAATGCAAAATGCTCAAATTATTACTCAAAATACCGCAATCACTGAAAAGCTAATCCAATTAGAAGAAAAACTCGAGTTATTAGCCAAAAAGCTTTAATAATTTACGCTGAGTTTAAGGCTAAAGCCTTTAAAAAAGTCTCATTACCGTTGAAATTTTCGCGTATCCACAGCTTAATGATCACCATAAAGAAGTTGACCAGACAAAGGTTAAGCTAAAGCTATGAGCGTGAATATATGGTTAACCCGTGGCTGATAAATTAATTTGCCAAAATCTTACGCTTATCTAGCCTCCACTTTATTTTTAGGGCTAATAGCCCGTTAAACTTGATAATGACTTAATAATGAACAGTGTAGACTTAAAAAACTTAGCATTGCACAGTCAGTCCCCTGCCTACTGCCACTAAAAAAAGCATGATTAAACACACCTTCCTCTAAAAAATAAAAAACCCAAAAAACCTAAACTATTGATTTATAGTTACTTATAGACTTATGTATTCTGCAAGCTATAGCGTAGAATTTTTATCTCAATCATGCTAATCAAGATTTTAACCGTTAAATTAATTTGATAAAAAAATTTGATTAATAACCGCAAAATAATTCACTTTCCAATTTTAAATTATCGGCCCATTATCACCTTGAAAACACAAATATGATTTTTTATAAGGTAAAAAAATGAACATTGATACATATGCAGATACTGATATAGATATTGATGATGATTCAAATTTTGATACTGGTATTGCTAGTTTTGAAATTGACTCTGGCTCAACCAATAAAAAAGCAATTAGAAAAACAGCGAAACAAAATTATCAAATCAGACAAAGGTTAGATTCATTAAATGAAAAAAGATTTCTTGATAGAGAGCTTAATTCTTTAAGTGACTATTGGGACATGTAATGAAACATCAACGAGATTCAATATGAAAAAATTAATTTTAGCATTAGCTGTACTGACATTAACCTCAAATTTAGCATTTGGCCAAGAAGATGAAACCGAATTAATGGCAGCACCTTCAGAATATGTCGTCAGCCTTTTAGCACAATGTAAAGATGATGCTGTAGAAGATGAAATTACTACATCAGAAATGAACAGTTACTTATTAAACTGTATCAATGATGAGCTAGAAGCTAGCTATTATATGCCGATTAAAGTTCTACCTGAAGAGAACTGAAATTCACAATTCACAATTTATAGTCTTTAATGTTAAGTCACTCAAATTACTTAGGCCATTTAATATAGTGGGTTGGTTAATTTGAGTGTGCTTATTTACTGATAACATTACCTAACTGATTACTTAACTAATAACTTAATGATTCACTTCAGCGCTCATTTGAACAGTCCCGTTTGTTATTCAACTTGGTAAAAATTCGCTCATTTAGCACAACTTATAGCATTTTATTAAGTTATTGTTCGCTTGTTTGGGATAAAATACAGCAGGCTTGCTGTACTCTCAATCAACTTGCCATACACTAGGATAGCCTTTGTTAATATCTGACTCATCAAAGTCA
Organism: Colwellia sp. MB3u-8; assembly: GCF_014076985.1. NCBI lineage: Bacteria > Pseudomonadati > Pseudomonadota > Gammaproteobacteria > Alteromonadales > Colwelliaceae > Colwellia > Colwellia sp. MB3u-8. The sequence continues at coordinate 160,297 of NZ_JACGVA010000063.1, read as the reverse complement.
GTATCATATCGAATTAATTATAAATGCTTTGCTAAACTCGAGTGATTCAATTAGATTTACTAAGATGCAATCGTTCAGCACTAATTGTTGTTAACCTCATGAATAGGGATTAAATTAGCTTGCTAGATAAAAATAATGTACTTATTAGAAATAATGTTAAATTAATTGGCCAAGGCAGTAAAACCCTGTTTCTTGCCCATGGATTTGGCTGCGATCAAAATATGTGGCGCTTTTTAACGCCAGAACTGTCCAAACACTTCACTATTGTATTATTTGATTATGTTGGCTCAGGTGCTTCTGACATATCTCAATACAGTAAAAAACGTTACAGTAAACTTGAAGGATATGCTGACGATATCATTGAAATTTGTGACATTTTAGAGCTATCTGACGCTACTTTCATCGGACACTCAGTCAGTTGTATGATTGGTGCCATTGTTGCCATCCAAAAACCTGAGTTATTCTCTAAGCTAATAATGATTTGCCCTACGCCCTGTTTTTTAAATGTTCCTCCTGAATATTTTGGTGGTTTTGACAAAGAAGATCTAAAAGAATTATTAAACCTTATGGATAAAAACTATATTGGCTGGGCTAATTATTTAGCACCATTAGTGATGGGCACAACTAATTCAGATGATCTTATAGGCGAGCTATCGGGCAGCTTTTGTTCTACCGACCCGGTTATTGCCAGAAATTTTGCTGAAGTAACATTTTACTCTGATTATCGTTATCTTTTAAAAGCGATTAAACAGCCATCCTTAATTTTACAAAGTGAAAATGACGCACTGGCTGCAATTTCTATTGGTGAGTTCATGGCTCGTGAAATGCCTGATAGTAACCTTAAAGTGATAGCCGCTGATGGCCATTGCCTACATATGACTCACCCTGAAGCTATTATGAATTCGATAATAGAATATGCCAAATGATTAAGGTGGAGGAAAATCACATTGAGCATAACAAGGTAGTAAATTACTCTCTTGATAGCTTTCCATGTGGTGCTTTAGTCACTAATTCCTCAAGAGTTATTACCTATATTAATTCATACTTTACCAAGCAACTATTGTGGCAGCCGAATGATCTTATTGGTAAAAGTGTCGATGTTCTGTTTACTCAATCCTCAAAAATATTTTTTCAAAGTTATTTAATTCCTACACTTTTACACGAAAAAGTGTGTGAGGAAATGCAGCTCATTATATTTCATGCCGATGGACGACGTATTCCTATCACAGTGAATGCTAGTTTGAGTGCTGATGGTGGTATTTATTGGAGTTTATTCAATGCTTCTAAACGAGATAAACTCTATGAGGAGCTGATAAAAACCAGAGAAACACTTGAGATACAAGCTGAGAAATTGAAATTACTGGCCTCAACTGATGAGTTAACCGAGTTATTAAATAGAAGAGAAATGAAATATCGAAGTAGCTTAATGCTAGAACAAGCAGCAAGATCTCATTACTCAGTAAGTTTATTAATGCTAGATGTCGATAATTTTAAAAAAATAAATGACACTATGGGCCATTTAGAAGGTGACCGAGTACTGAAAAAACTCGGGCAGTTATTAAAGGAGTTTGGCCGAAAAACAGATCTTATCTCTCGTTTTGGCGGAGAAGAATTTTTGATTATGTTACCCGATACCACCCAAAGTGATACCTTATTACTCTGCCGTAGACTACATAAGTTAATCGCTGAAATTAAAGTAGGCGACAGTTCGCTGACCGTAAGTATTGGCGTGAGTATTTGTGATGAGCCAATATCATTTATCGATTTATTTACTCAAGCGGATAATGCGGTATATAAAGCGAAATCGCGGGGAAGAAATAGAACCGAAGTTCATCTGAACAATAGTTAAACACATCAATGCTTGAGCTAAATCTCGAATACCTGAGATCAATCATGTGCTAACAAGTATTTAAAATACGCCAAAGTCTTATCTAAACACTCGCTGCCTTTCCCACTTTCGCGCAATAATAACCAGCACAATACGCGTTAGTGGTTACCCTGATGTCTGAGTTATTTAAACCAAACTTTGCCACCAATAAATTTATAAGCAGGTAAACCGCGGATCAAAGTATCTCGGGCAAAAGGTTTATAGCATTTTGGGCAAAGGCAAGGTTCAACCGTATAATCTTGGCTGATCCTTTCTTTAAAACTTTTGACTAAAGCTCCTTTGCCGCCCTTTCGGTATTTAAATAACAAGGTATTGCAGCCCACACAAAAAATATCGATGGTTTTTGTTGGGCCTTTTTTATTCGGTTTTGCCATAAATTATGTCAACGTACTTAGTCATTTTTAGTCTGTAGATCAGATGAATATCTGATGCTGATTTTTATATTTTATATTTTAAACAATTAAAAGCTTCTTATCTCAACTTAATAAGCTAGTTAGTGCACCATAACAGAAATGAGCCTGTTTTATACCCGCTCGACATAATGACCTACTAGCCTTTTATATCAATCGACCTGCCAATAGATAGCAGATGTCAGATCAATGACCTTTAATTGAGGTTAATCCGCGTTAACTTAAGCTAACTCAATTGAACCAGAGTACAGCCTTCGCTTGCCATCACTGGCGGTTTGTAGATTAACCCCAAAATAAATCATCATTATTTACCCCTACCCTCAAGGCTTAATAACTTCAAACATTAAACCAACACTACTCAATGGCTTTTATCAGTAACCGCTTGCTCATTCAGAAAATAAACGCTAGCGTAAAGTATAAATATTATTTTACTCTTTAATATAACCTTCAACCCTAGATAGCATTTTTATACTGGGTTATAGACAGGAACAAGACATGAACATCAGTAAAAGAACTTTTTTAAAAGCCAGTGGTGCAAGTATTGCCACCCTGTCTATTGCTGGACAAACCCTGACGTCATCGGCCCTTGCCGCTAGCCTAAATCAGCCTGATAACAAAGGCCAAAAGCAAGACCAAAGAGCAGCACTTAAATCGATTACAGGTACGGTAACAGGCATTAATCCAGTCGAGCGATTTGAGCGTATAGCCCAAGCACAAAAATTAATGCGACAACTTGAAATATCAGCCTTGATCCTTGAACCTGGCGCCGCGATGGATTATTTCTCAGGTATACAATGGCGGCGCAGTGAACGCTTAACGGCGGTTATTATCCCACGTGAAGGTGAAATTTCTGTTGTTTGCCCTTTTTTTGAAGCGCCAAGTGTGCGCGAGAGTTTAGCGGTGGGTGATGACATTCGTGTTTGGCAAGAGCATGAAAGTCCATTCGTTTTAATTAAACAAATATTAAAAGACTCAGGATTAAATAAAGGCAAAGTCGCCTTTGAAAATTCAGTGCGTTATTTTGTGATGAGTGGCGTTATGGCCCAACTTTCTACTATGCAGCATGTTAGTGCCGAGCCAGTAACGCTGGGTTGTCGTATGTATAAAAGCCAACATGAGCTTGAGTTAATGCACAAAGCTAATGAAGTGACTTTACTTGCCTACGCTCATGTTTTCGCTCAACTAAAATTAGGCATGAGCCAAAGCGATGTAAAATCATTAATGCACACAGCCCAAGGGCAATTAGGCGGCAAAGGCGCATGGAATATGGCGCTATTTAATCAAGCCAGTGCTTACCCGCATGGCACTAAACAAAAGCAAATACTAACTGAAGGTTCTGTGGTATTAATGGATTGCGGCTGCAATGTTTATGGTTATCAATCTGATATCAGTCGTACTTTTGTTTTCGGTGAAGCAAGTAAGCGCCAGCGTGAAGTTTGGCAAACGGTTAGACAAGGTCAAGAAATTGCTTTTGAACAAGCAAAAATTGGTACACAAGCGGGCTTAGTTGACGATGCTGTGCGTAAATTTTATCAAAGCAAAGGTTTTGGTCCTGGCTACAAATTGCCCGGATTGTCGCACAGAACTGGGCACGGTATCGGCATGGAAGGACATGAAAGTGTCAATTTTGTCCATGGCGAAACTGAACGTTTAAAACCAGGCATGTGCTTTTCTAATGAGCCAGGTATTTATATTCAAGGTGAATTTGGTGTGCGACTTGAAGACTGTATTTACCTGACCCAAAATGGCCCACAATGGTTTACTATGCCGCCAGCATCCTTGGACGATCCAATTGGAAAGTTAATTCAGCTGCAAACTCTTTAGCTTTTAATATACTAATGTCCGCTCTAACCCATAAGAGTCGTTCAGTTAGAGATAGCTAGTGAGCTTTTCACCCCAAGTCCCTACGCTATAGTGACTTAGGGTGATTTTTTATCCGTCAAAGACCTCCTCCCGTCCCGCTATTGATTTGGTGTAATCCAGTCGAATGTAGGCCTTATCACATGAACTCAGGTGCTGCCATATTTAACCAAAGTGATTTTGGCTCTGACCAATAAGGCGGATTAATCATTTTATTGGTGTATTGGTGTTTTTGTGTGAAATTTCTGTTAATTTCTTTGAATTTCTGTGAATTTCTGTGAATTTCTGTATGCAAGGTGAAAAATCAATGTATTATAAATAATATACAAGAGTGCAGTACACATTATAGTCACAGTGTAATATAAGAACCCACAGGGAATTGTCCTAAATGTGGAAAGGATTTGTATCTAAAAATGCCCATTATAAAGCATATCAAAAAGCTAAAGCTGCTGCTCAAAGATGCTAAGGCCAACACAAACCAATTGCCGAGCAAGTTAGTAGTATTACCCGCCAAAGATAAACTTCTGCACGAACTCCAAGTACACCAAATTACATTGCAGATGCAGAACGAAGAGCTACAACGTACACATGCTGAATTAGAAAATGCCAAACAACGTTATGCAGATTTGTATGAATTTTCCCCCGTTAGTTATCTCACAGTAAACCACGAAAGGGTAATCACCGCAGCGAATATTTCTAGTGCAGAGTTGCTGTGTGAACCTAGGCAGAAATTGCTTGGTCGTCCCTTATCCCACTATATTAGCCGCGAAGACCGCGACCGTTTGCATCTACGTATTATGGTTGCGTTTAAAACAGGTGAATCGTTGCATTGTGAACTTAAAATGCAGCGTGCAGACAATTCTATTTCCCATGTTCTCTTAGAATCTAAAAGCAATGAGATTGATGACAAGACGAGCTTACTCATTACGCTGACTGACTTCACTGAGCGTAAACAAGCAGAAGAAGCGACCCAAGCCGCCTTGCAATATTCTCGTAGCCTGATTGAAGCCAGCTTAGACCCATTAGTCACCATCAGTGCCGAAGGTAAGATTACTGACGTGAACACCGCGACTGAGAAGGTGACGGGTGCAGAGCGTGACAGCCTCATTGGCAGTGACTTTGCTGATTACTTCACCGATCCTAAAGAAGCCCGTAAAGGTTACGAGCAAGTATTCTCAAAAGGCTATGTCACCGACTATCCGCTAGCGATACGTCATGTATCAGGCAAGCTCACCGACGTACTCTATAACGCCAGTGTATACAAAGATCTCGAAGGCAATGTGCGGGGGGTTTTTGCCTCGGCACGCGATGTGACTGAGCGTAAACAAGCAGAAGAAGCGACCCAAACCGCCTCGCAATATTCTCGTAGTCTGATTGAAGCCAGCTTAGATCCATTGGTAACCATCAGTGCCGAAGGTAAGATTACTGACGTGAACACCGCGACTGAGAAGGTGACAGGTGCAGAGCGTGCCAGCCTCATTGGCAGTGACTTTGCTGATTACTTCACCGATCCTGAAGAAGCCCGTAACGGTTACGAGCAAGTATTCTCGCAAGGCTATGTCACAGACTATCCGCTAGCAATACGTCATGTATCAGGCAAGGTCACCGACGTAATCTATAACGCCAGTGTGTACTACAATGCAAAGGGTGAGGTTGCAGGCGTTTTTGCCGCGGCACGCGATGCAGAACTGGCCTTAACTGCCACCATTTTCGAGTCTCAAGAAGGCATGTTTATCACTGATGCCAATGCCGTGATCCGACGCGTTAATAAAGCCTTTACCGATATTACGAGTTACACAGCTGAAGATGCTATAGGCCAAAAATTTGAGATGCTTAGGTCAGATTTTCATGATGAAGCTTTCTACACCAATAAGTGGGATATTATCAATAACACCGGCATGTGGACAGGTGAAACTATGGGTAAGCGTAAGAATGATGAAGTCTATCCACAGCATCTAAGCATTACGGCAGTGAAGGATATTAAGGGTATTGTCACTAATTATGTGGCCACGTTGACCGATATTACCAAGAGCAGAGCCGCCTCCGATGAAATCAAGAATCTGGCGTTCTATGACACATTGACACACCTACCTAATCGTCGCATGTTAATGGATAGACTGAAACAAACCTTGGCTGCTAGAAGCAGAAGCGGCGCTGTACTGTTTTTGGATCTTGACCAATTTAAATCTCTCAATGACACATTGGGACATGACATGGGTGATGTTCTGCTACAACAGGTGGCAAGTCGCCTCAGCAACTGCTTACGAGATGGCGATACCGTAGCACGTTTAGGTGGCGATGAATTTGTCGTTTTAATAGAAGACGTAAGTGAACAGCCCATTGAGGCGGCAGCGCAAACCGAAATGATTGCTAAAAAATTACTGAACGCACTGAACCTACCTTATCAACTGGGTACGTATGAGCATCGCAGCACCGCGAGTATAGGGGCCACACTATTTAGTGATCATGAAACAGGGTTAGATACCATCATCAAGCAAGCCGATATTGCTATGTATCAAGCAAAAACGGATGGAGGTAATACCATGCGTTTCTACGACCCAAAAATGCAAGAGGCCATTTCCGACCGCGTTGATATGGAACGTGATTTACGCCAAGCTATAGAGCAACAGCAGTTTCAGCTGTATTACCAAATACAGGTAGATAGCTCGGGTCATCCATTGGGAGCAGAAGCCTTAATCCGGTGGAAGCATCCTGAACGCAATATGATTTCACCTCTACAATTCATTCCGTTAGCAGAAGAAACAGGACTGATTTTACCGATTGGACAATGGGTGTTAGAGACGGCTTGCGCTCAACTCGCCGTCTGGCAGAAAAATGCTCATAGCAAACACTTGGTACTCTCGATCAACGTTAGCGCCAAACAGCTGCATCAAGCAAACTTTGTGACACAAGTACAGGAAACGATACAGCATCACGGAATTGACTCAACAAAACTCAAGCTAGAACTGACGGAGAGTATGTTGGTTAAAGATATTGATAGCATTATTAATAAGATGAATGTACTCAGCAAGATAGGTGTTCGGTTCTCATTGGATGACTTTGGTACCGGCTACTCATCACTGCTATATCTGAAAAAACTGCCTTTATCTCAATTGAAAATAGATCAGTCATTTGTGCGCGAAATTGTTGTCGACGAAAACGACCTCACCATAGTAAGTACGATTATCGCCATGGCGCATAGTTTGAATTTGGGGGTGATTGCTGAAGGGGTTGAGACCGAGGAGCAAAGACAACTACTTATGAACAATGATTGTTTGCAATTTCAAGGCTATTTGTTCGGTAGGCCAATGCCGATTGATGCATTTGAGGCTTTGCTTAGTTTAAGTTGATTGGTATCGATAGTCGGATAAAAGGGCTTAGGTACAGATTTTAAACGTATTTACACCTCTACTTAACGGCCTAGTTATGGGCCTCTAAAGAGGTTTAGCTTGCTATCACGACTAAATACTTTAATAACTTGTTCAGACTGATATTTAATGGCTCATTGATGGGTACTATACCCGTGAGCAATGAAGGTGCTTGATTTAGTCTGATTTGAGGATTAGACGTATACATGATTGATATTTCCCTCACACCCGAGTAAAAATCGGCGCTAGAAGCACCGCATACGAAAGCACGTGATAAACGTCAGGTAACCGTATTAAAGCGGTGTTGTTACGTAGTGAAGGGGAAAATTGCACAAGCACTACGTAAAAGTGAAGCCAGTATTACACGGCATACCTGTCATTACGCCTAAAACCTAAAGCTCAAGCCTGCGGGTGGTGGCTCTGCCAGACATTTAAATACTGAGCAAACCCAGCAATTAGTTGCACACTTGTCAGATATCACTTACTTGCACACCCATCAAGTATAGTCTACATCCAAAAGACGTGGAAAGTTACCTATACTCCGACACCTTTCCTTTTAATAACGTAAAAATCTATCGGGGAAGCGTTTACCAATCACTGCTTCACCAAAAATTGATAAGTGATCTCCATCATCCCACAATATTTTTGTGCAGCTCATAAAGTTTTGAGGGAATTTATACTTTGACATCTGATTTTGATAATAATAAAGCCAATGTCCGTACATTAAGCATCAGGTATGAGTTTTAACTCTATACTTATCTCAAAAACCGATCCAGCTTCATTAAAAACGTTCTAGTTCTATATTAGAATGATCACACATTACAATACATGGTTTTCATACTTTATCTTTGCAACCGACCTGTCGGTCGGTTAAACTAAGGCTATTATGTTGTAAGATATTTTAAGGTAAGCCCATGAGAGACCCAGAGCAAACTCGGCAAAAAATATTAGAAGTTAGCGCTGATGAAATTCATCGAAAGGGTTTCAACGCTACTAGCTTGTCCTGTATTTTAGCACGCTGTGAAATATCTAAAGGGGCGTTATATCATCATTTTGCCAATAAAATGGAACTTGGCTATGCGGTATTTGAGGAAGTTTATGCCCCCGCTTTTATTGCGCTTTGGCAACCGCCCGTAGAGGCTGAAGATCCCATTCAAGGCTTATCTGATTTTTTTAGTTCAATGTCTAAAGAGATGAGTTGTGATGAACTAGTCTGTGGATGCCCTTTAAACAACCTCTGTCAGGAAATGTCAGGCGTGGATGAAGGCTTTCGTATTCGCATACTGGCGATGCAACAACAGTTAAACTTATTAATTGCCACTAACCTATCGCGGGTTAGCAGCCAGTTACAACCAGGCCTTGATTTTAGCCAGGTCGCTTACTTTATTGTCTCAACCTTTCACGGCTCTTCAAGTTTAAGTAAAAGCTCATTAAACAAAGAGCTGTTTGACAAAGTCATCAAAGAGCTTTGCCGATACATGGGCCAATTAAAACGTTAAGGCTAAATTAACGCCTCACTGAGTTAACATTTCTTAACACTTTATCTTCTATCTTAAGCCTAAAAAGCATTTACATACCGCACGGTCGGTATGTATAATAGCTGCAATTAAAATTAACTATACCTTACAAGGCTCATCATGAAAAAGCTCTTAATGCTGTTGGTGTTATTCACTAGTTTTGTCCAAAACAGTATGGCAGCTGAAGCTACGCCATCAGTTTCTCCTTATCAAGTCATCGCTGTAACAGGTAATAACCTATTTACTAAAATTGCCAACAATCAAGATGCTTTGAAAAAATTTCCAGATCTGATGCGAGATATTGTTGAAGAAGAATTAATGCCATCTATTGATTATCAATATGCTGCGTTTAAAATTTTAGGTAAACATTTACGACAAACAACGTCAGAGCAAAGAGTAAAATTTATTACTGCCATGCGCGCTTATTTGGTGCGCACTTATGCCAACGCTTTAACGCAATATAGTAATCAGAAAGTGTTATTTGAACCAGAAAGTCAACTCAGGGCGAATGTGAAATCAGCTTCTGTTGATGTCAAAATTATCGACACCGGCAAGCCAGATATAAATATTACCTTTCAAATGCGCAAAGACACCAAGTCGCAAGAGTGGAAAGCCTACGATATGATTGTTGAAGGTATATCGTTAATTAGTAGCAAACAATCTGAAATTAATCGTAGGATATCAGATTTAGGCTTAGATCAAGTGACCTTAGAGCTTGCTTCAATCACCAGCTAACTTTGCTCACTGATGCTATTAGCGCTAATAAACAGCCAGCATAACCTTTAAGGTTACTGCTGGCTTTTTTTTTACAACGTGCTAATTGTTTACTCTGGAGCAGAACTAATCGTCATTTCAGAGACTGTATTAGCTTCAATATCCGCTTGGGTAAAGCGCAAAGGTCTAAGTTGCGGTTGTTGTGAATAGAGCAAGGTTTGGTCTATGCTGTGGTCGCTGCCATATTCATGAGATTGAGAATAACTCAACAAACCTCTAGCAACTGGGCCATCATCAGTAAAGTTCACTACTGTCATCCAGCTGCTACCATAATTAATATGATAACCACCACCTTCAGCACTTAGCATAGAATCGCTATTTTGTGCCGGGTAAACATGGCGAGGTAACAATGAACCGTCATTACCTGTGCGTGTATCAAAGACATTAAAGCCTCCTTCTATATTGTGAGAGCCTGCCCAAGGAATTTTGATACCTGAGGCACTGCCGTCAGCTAAACTGCGCTCAACAAACTGCACTGAACCTAATGTGGCATCTAGTGCTAGCCCCGCTGATTCAACATTAAGCTGAGCTTGGGCAAACTGTTCCAGTGTTGTGGCATTATTCATTAAGCCACTAGGGGTGGTCAGCACATTATCTGCAGAAAAACTTTCTTGCCACTGCGGTTTTTTATCAAATAAAAAGGCAAACTCTCGAAATAAATGTGCCGCACTACTATTTTTATTAAAAGTACCATCCCAAAGCGCTAAGGCCGCACAACCGTCACTGATATCAACGTCCTGTGTTTCAAGGCTAACCACGGTACTGCCTTGTGCTTGGCAAATGCTTAATAGCTCAGTCAGAATATTTTCAGCCAAATAGCTGCGATTACTTAATAAGGCTTGCTCGACCTCTGCCGGATTAAATAAACCATCACTACCGGCACTATCTACCAATAACTTCTGTGCCAAGCGAGAACGTAGAGACTGCTGATTATCTACCGCACCATATAAAGGTGAAACACCTGTTATAGGCGCATTAATATTGGTAAGCCAATAGCTATCATTTGAATTTTGTACAGAGTCGGTGCCAGAGTACTGGGGTGCATTTTCATAGGGTACAGCGCGGTCAAAATCAAATGCGGATAAAAATCCCGGTAAAATAGTAAAGCCCGCAGCTTGCTTAGCACCAACAAGCAATGGATTTGTGGTCATTTCATTAATTGCGGTAGCGGTTAAATTGGGCACCGTTGAGTCATCAATATAGAAAACATGGCCGTCACTATCTGCTGACATAGTATTGTTAAAAATCACCCCATCATAATCAACAAAGGCTTGTTTAAATTCAGCGATATTACCCGCTAAATTCATCGCTAACCAGTGGTCGATAATATCGACATTACCCAAGTTAGCATCTTTTATTGCAAAGGCACTGCCACCAGGACCCCATGCAAAATTTCCTGGTACAACAACCATAGGGCCATGATGGGTTGAGTAAGTCATTTTTGCGAGTTTAATCGTTTGGCCTGGCCCCACAGCCACATCAATGGCGATTTCTTTACCTGTGATTAAACGGTTTGCTCCGTCAATCACTTGCGACATTTGTGCCGGATCGTTTGGATTCAATGTCAACTGATAAACCACAAAGTGCTCAGCTGATGAAAAAGTATGGGTCCAAGCCACATTTTCATTAAAACCAATGTTTACTACCCCTGGCATGCCGGTAAGCGAACTCCCCATAACATTCAAATGCTCAGGAATAGTAATATGGAATTGCCAAAAGCGTAAATTTCCCGTATGTGGAAAGTGTGGATTCGCTAACACCATGCCTTTACCGTTTTCAGTTTTATCTTTACCTAAGCCCCAACCGTTTGACCCCAAATCACTTGGGTTCTTTTTAGGAAGTGTAACAACCGGATTTGAATTAACTTTATACTGATTAACATCAGCACTTTGTGGGTAAGGTGCGAAACTTTCTCCTGGAGGAGCGGCTAAAAACATCGGGCCAAGAAAGTTTGCGGCTCCTGGTAACAAAGCAATACCGAGTGTGTAAGTCAGCATATCAATATCACTAATCGGCTTTACCCAAGGCATGTTGGCACATGAGCCATCAATATTAGCAACACCCGTATCGGCTAAGTATTTATTATAACCTTGTGCATAGCCTGACAATAAAGCTTGGCTATTGCTTGAAAGTGACTTTATATTTTGTGCTGCATGCGCTCTAATTCCTAAGGTTAAAAAACCAAAGTCATTAATTAAATGCGCTGAGTCACCTGAACTAGGCACGATATCAGGGCCGTAATACTTTGCGCGTTGTGAGTTATATTTTAGGATTTGATCGGCAAGCATACAGATATTATCTTTAGCGAATGCATAACCCACGCCATACGACATACTTTCTAAGTTGTCGGCGGTAATGTGCGGTACACCATAATCTGTCCAACGAATATTTGCTGATAATACGCCATCGCCATCAAATGAAGGTACAGGTGCAACGACAACTGGCGGCGTAATCGGCTCTGGTGTTTCAGGTTCTGGCGTACCAATATAGGTGTAGTCACCACCCCCACATGCTGATAATATTGAAAATAATCCTATGATTGAAATAGGCTTTATTATATTTTTAATTGAATAATTCAAAACAAACTCCTTTTTAGTTCTATTATTTTTATCATACGTAAACTATTCTTACCCTGTCATATTTGCACAATAAACAACCAAGCTCAAACCCTTATTAGCGGAATCGCTATAGTGAAATACTAAAAAAAGTCCTTTTTATTAATTTCAGTCAATAAGAAGTAAAAGCACATGGCATTCATTAAATTATGCTTCTAATGGTGATGATTTTTTGGCGATTACCTTTAATAATCTATTATCGCTCGTCATCGCTTAACCATATCGTTTAACCTTTATAACTTAACTTTTATTAACTAAATATTTACAACATAAGCTTTTACGACATAGGCTTTTTGAATAATTTTTTACCTTCGGTTAATAAATGTTGCACCCCTGGATGTTTTACTTTCCGTTCAGGGGATATTAAGTAGTAATGCTCGATAATATCATTAGTTCTACCAATAATTTTAACATCAAACTGCTCAACAACATGATTTTCAATCATAGTGGGCGCACAAAAAATACCGTATCCCGCCTGGCCAAAATATTTAGCTAATACTGAATCATCAAACTCGCCAATGACCTTGGGAGAAATATCTAATTCATTAAACCAAGACAAGACGTTTAAATGCTGGTTTGAGCCTTCGCCAGCGGTAAAAAAAGGCATACCATCAAGTGACATGGGAAAGTCGCCTTTTAATGATTGCGCTAATTTTTTGTCAGCAAAAAAACTTAAGCCACATTTACCTATTAAGTGACTATAGGCTTTTAATGGTGAGCCTGTAGGCAGTGGAGTATCACTTAATACCGCGTCCAATTTATTCATCGCAAGCTCTCCAAGTAAAACATCTAAGCTAGTTTCTTTACACACCAGCTTGATAGAATTGTCTATGGCATAGATAGATTTCAATAAATTAAATGAAAAAACTTTCGCGATAACATCGGTGACGCCAATGGAAAAACGAAAAGAAAAGTCAGTTGAATGATTTTTTAATGAATGCAGCAGTTCATCGCCTAAACTAAATATCTCCTGGGTATAACGAAAAGAAATACGCCCCATGTCATTAAGGACCAAACGCTTACCTTTACGTTCAAATAAGCTATAGCCTAATTGTTCTTCTAATAAATTGAGTTGAGCGCTCAGCGTTTGTGGTGTGATATGCATAACCTTTGCCGCCTGAGCAATACTGCCATGTGTTGCTATTGCATGAAAATACTGTAAGTGATGATAATTAAGCTTTGCCATATAACCTCTTTAATTTCCCTGTCACTGTTTAGCCTTCTAGCACTAAACCTTAGCAACTTTTTGTTGATAAAAACACAGCTATAGTCGACTTTTATTACTTTGAATTATTAGCTATAAATAGGTCATACAGGTTTCATTATTTTGCGGGTCTACTTTATACCTAGGGAAAATATACCTAGGAAAAATGACCAAATACAAGGCATATATTTTAGTAACGCGTTATTCAGGACAGTAAGATCCTGCATGGTCTAATAAGCTGAATACATGCAGTGAAAATTATTAAATAAATAACGCAGAAATGGCTTGTTTTAACCAAGTGAAATGAGCAGAAAATTAGTGACATGGGTATGAGCTAGATCAAAGGAGATTTTATGGCAGAAAACATTATTGTTCAACGTTGGAAACAGTTTATCCAAACTGATGCGAGTTCTGGCATTATTTTAGTCTTAGCCGCAGTACTGGCATTGATAATGGCCAACAGTTTTTTTAGTCAGAGTTACAATGACTTCCTTGAGTTTCCCGTTAGCATTACTTTAGGGGCTTTTGCTATCAGTAAACCTTTAGTCTTGTGGGTCAACGATGGTTTAATGGCGTTATTTTTCTTTGTTGTTGGTTTAGAGATTAAGCGTGAATTATTTTACGGTCAGTTGTCACGTCCTGATCAGGTGGTATTACCCTTTTTGGCCGCTATTGCCGGTATTATTTGCCCAGCATTAATTTATGTGGCTTTTAATTATCAAGATGCGGTTGCTATGAATGGTTGGGCGATTCCTTCAGCAACAGATATCGCTTTTGCCTTAGGCATTTTTATTTTATTTGGCAAATACTTACCCCCTAGTTTAAAGCTGTTTCTATTATCTGTTGCTATTATTGACGATATTGGTGCAATTATTATTATCGCCATATTTTACTCACAAGAGCTAGCCACCAACTCGCTTATTATCGCGGGTGTAGGTTTAGTGACACTCTTTATTTTTAATCGACTTAAATTAGAGAACAAAGCGCCTTATATATTACTGTCAATTATCGTTTGGGCTGCGGTATTAAAATCAGGTGTACATGCGACTTTAGCCGGTTTTGCCGTAGCTTGGTTTATTCCTATCGCCCGTGAAAAGTCAAAGTCTATGTCATATCAAATTGAACATGGCTTACATCCATGGATAGCGTTTTTTGTGTTACCACTTTTTGCCTTTGCCAATGCGGGTGTGGGCTTAACAGGGGTTTCAGTTAATGAACTTTTCACACCAATATCCATAGGTATTATTGGTGGATTATTCATTGGTAAACAATTAGGTATATTCGCGGCTTGTGTTATTGCCGTGAAACTAAAACTATGTCGCTTGCCCAAAGACGCCACTTGGACACAATTATACGGCGTATGTTTACTTTGTGGCGTAGGCTTTACTATGAGTTTATTTATTGGCTCACTCGCCTTTGAAGAGCAGGGTTTGGCTTATCAAACCCAAGTAAAAGTTGGCGTGTTAGTTGGTTCATTAATATCAGCCGTTGCTGGTGCTTGGTTAATAAGTAGATCTTCAAACAAATTAACCGTAACTAAAGGACAAAAAAATGAAAAATTTAAAACTTTTAATACTTAATATGGCTGCAATTGGGCTATTAGCTATGTCTACAGCAGTAAAGGCTGACTTTAAGTCTGACATTATCAGCTCTTGTAAGGCTTACCAACAAGGTGAGGACAAAAGTGAAATAAATGCCTGTAAGCTATATATAGATGGCTTTATTGACTCGTCATTACTCAACGATGATGGTGTGGTAAAGCCCAAGGCAATGATTGAGCGTACAGCTCCTGAACAAAGTAATTTTTTAAAGCGCGCTTATCGAACACGCGTGTTAACAACATCTTCCATGTTGAGTAATGAAGAGGCGTACCAATTTTGTATTCCACGTGAGTATGACAGAAGAGAGATTGCTTCATCGATTGCTAAATCTATGGATATTAATCAATTAGCTCATAAACAACTCAAACAGGTGATATTTGAAACTCTGATTGCTGATTTTCCTTGCTAGCACTATTGATATTGCTTTAATCCAACAGCAGATCTTGTTCACAACACCTGGTTATGAACAAGATTAATTTCAATACTTTTTAAGGAAACAGGAGTTTTTTTTGCTATCTATACTCCAAATGCTAGAAGGTTTTCAGGAGCACTTGAAGCACTTCGTCAGGTTGAAAAGTCTCAATTATCAACCACAGGCGAAAACAACATGAGGTTGATGATACCTCAACTTTCGCCAAGAAAAACTATGCATTGCCGCCTAAAGCGATCCATGCTTATAGAGTGGTCATCATCCGACCAGAAACACACGAGTTAATTCTTCATGCCTATCAAGTTATGACGATTCCCGTGCAGGTGATTAGCGTCGACCCGCCTTTATCACTATAGGGTTAGTTGATATGCCACACGCCCAGTAATGATTGAGCTACACAATTAACTTTTTTATTTATATAAATTATTTTCAATTACCCTTGATATAAATGCTCAAAATTTGGAATGTTACTTTCCCAAATAGGTGTGGTTTTACCAATATATTCTCGAACCGCATCAAAGAATAGTCGCGTTCTTACTGGCAGATCTCGATGAGGATATATCGCATACATGGCGCTATAATCTGACAATTTTATATCTGTCAGCAGCGGGACTAACTGTCCATCAGCAACTTCATTGCCAAGGGTCAACGCCGGCACTACCACAAATGCAGAGCCAGAAAGCGCTTTTAATAACAATACCTCGGCATCATTCGCTCGAAAGATACTTTTTATAGTTTTTTCATGCCGCTCGCCATGTTGATCAATGGTGCTAATACTCGTTACTCTTAGCGAATTACTGGTATAGCTTGCCGCCGGCAATAGTGCGAGTTCATCGATAGTTTTGGGCATGCCATAGGTCTCGATAAATTCGGGTGACGCCAAAATAATCATGCGATTACGGGCCATTTTTCGGGCAATCAAGGTCGAGTCTTTAGGTTCGCCAATACGAAAAGCCAAGTCAAAACCTTCTGCAACAATATCCATCACACGATCATCTAAACGTAGTTCAACTTCAACTTGCGGAAAACGTTTTTGAAAATCATTGATCACAGGTTGTAAGTATCGCTTAGCTATGATGGTTGGCGAGGTAATTTTTAATACTCCTCGTGGTTCTTGATGATAATTTTCCGCCAACCTAACCGTTTGTCCAAGTAACTCACGCAGCTCCCGAGATTTTTTTATCATTTCAGCACCCGCAGCAGTCAGTGAAAAAGACCGGGTTGTTCTATTTAATAGCCTGACACCCAAATCATCTTCAAGTCGGCTAATTTGTTTTGAAATAACCGAGCGGTCAATGTTCCTGTTTTGCGCTGCGCTGGTAAATGAGCCAAGTTCGACCACATCTAACAACATTAATAACCGGCTTGTTGTATCCATTATTTATTCCGTACCACACCCATTGGTGCAATTTTGGCACTAATGTATTTAAAAATCTATACTTTTTGTCCACACATTAGTTACGTATCATGCACGCTATTATCCTAAAGTATTATTTTGAGTAAAACGAGAATCATGATGAGTAAAAATATTTTTATTGCCGCTATCCTCACCCTCAGCTTAGCAATAACCGGCTGTGCAGAAGAGCCAGAGCAAAAAATAGTAGCACAACCTTTGCAAGCTATTGATGTTGCAGAGGTATTAGTTAAACCTGTACAAAATTGGCATATTTATACTAGCCGTTTAGAATCGCCCCAAGAAGTCGCTTTAATGCCACGCGTTTCAGGTGTTATTAACCACATCGCTTTTAAAGAAGGCGATGATGTCAAAGAAGGCGACTTATTATTTCAACTTGACGATCGCCCTTTTGCTGCCGTTGTTGCTAGTTTGGAGGCACAAGTTCTCAGTGCAAAGGCTGCATTAGGTCAAGCGAAAAGTGAAGCCAAACGTGCAATACGCTTAACAGCGCAAAAAGCTATCTCTGAAGAGCAAGCTGAATCTCGTACCTCGATTTTACACCAACGCCAAGCGCAATTAGCGGCATTACAGGCACAACTCACTTCCGCAGAACTTGATTTAGCATTTACCGCCATTCGCTCACCTATTAATGGTGTAATTTCACGCGCTAATATTACCCGTGGTAACAATGTTTTAGCTGGTCAAAGTGTTTTAACATCAATTGTTTCAAATCATGAAATGTATGCTTATTTCGATATTGATGAACGCACGTGGAATAACTCATTTTCTGATGTGACGGCTGCAAGTAAACAACAAGTAGTTATGCAAAAATTAGGACAACAAGACTTCGCACATAACGGCTACATTAACTTTATTGATAACCGTATTAACGCTTCAACAGGTACTTTACGTGTACGTGCTATTTTTGAAGATAGCGAACAGTTACGTTCTGGCTCTTTTGCCCGTATCAAGTTAGCGGCTAATGCCATTACCAAACAGATTATTATTCCTGAACGCGCTATAGGTACAGATCTGAAAAATCGCTTTGTACTGACTGTTGATGAGAACAACGTGCTGGTATACAAGCTAGTTGAAGTGGGTGAACGTTACGGAAAACTCCGTGCTATTACATCTGGTTTAAATAAAGGCGATGTTATTGCTGTTAACGGCCCTGCTCGTGTAGGTCCTGGTATGCCAGTTAACCCGACAACGGTAACTATTGATACTACAGATATCGCATTTACCTTGTCTGCAACTGACGATGTTAGCCTTGTCGCTAAATACTAAGAGCTTATCATGAATTTTTCTCACTTTTTTATTCAACGACCCATTTTCGCGGGCGTATTGTCACTCATTATTTTACTCGCTGGTGGTATTTCATTATTCCAACTGCCGATCAGTGAATACCCAGAAGTTGTTCCACCAACGGTCGTTGTAACGGCTAGTTACCCAGGTGCAAACCCAACGGTAATCGCCCAAACAGTAGCAACACCGCTTGAACAAGAAATTAATGGTACTGAAAACATGCTTTATATGTTTTCACAAGGTACTAGCGATGGCCGCATGACACTAACGGTGACTTTTGCATTAGGTACTGATTTAGACCGTGCACAAGTCCAAGTACAAAACCGAGTAAACAGCGCCTTGCCGCGTTTACCAGAGGAAGTACAACGCCTTGGTGTGGTTGCAGAAAAATCATCACCTAATTTAACCATGGTGGTGCATTTATATTCACCTGAAAAAAGCCACGATACTGCCTATTTATCTAACTATGCTGATTTACACATTAAAGATGAAATTGCCCGTTTATCTGGCGTTGGTGACATTCGCTTATTTGGTGGCGGTAAATACGCAATGCGCGTATGGCTTAACCCAGATGCGCTTGCCGCTCGTGAATTAACAGCCACTGATGTGGTAACAGCATTACGTGTTCAAAACCAACAAGTCGCTGCTGGTAGCTTAGGCGCCCAACCCATTTCTAATGACAGTCAATTTCAAATACTGTTGAACGTTAAGGGTCGCTTAAATAGTATTGAAGAATTTGAACAAGTCATTGTTAAAGTGGGTGATCAAGGCCAGTTAACACGTTTGTCTGATATTGCTCGCGTTGAATTAGGTCAAGACTCATACTCGCTTCGAGCTGAGCTTGATAACCAACCTGCACTAGCAATGCCTATTTTCCAACGCCCTGGTTCAAATGCCATTGAGCTTTCTGATCAAGTACGTGAAACCATGGCGCGCTTATCAAAAGACTTCCCTACTGGTGTTGAATACGACATTGTTTATGACCCAACGGTATTTGTTCGCGGCTCTATTGACGCAGTTATTACCACCTTATTAGAAGCGATTGCCTTAGTTGTTATCGTGGTGATTGTATTTTTACAAACATGGCGTGCCTCTATTATTCCATTAATTGCCGTACCTATTTCATTAATTGGTACCTTTGCGGTAATGCAATGGTTAGGCGTATCAATTAACACCTTGTCTTTATTTGGTTTAGTACTCGCTATCGGGATTGTGGTAGATGACGCCATTGTGGTCGTTGAAAACGTTGAGCGTAACATCGAAAAAGGTTTATCACCGCTTGAAGCAACCCGTGTTGCCATGAGTGAAGTAACGGGTCCTATTATTGCGATTGCCTTGGTATTAAGTGCAGTATTTATTCCAACCGCTTTTATTACCGGTTTATCTGGTCAATTTTATAAGCAATTTGCCCTGACGATTACTATTTCCACCATAATTTCAGCTTTTAACTCACTGACATTATCGCCAGCATTAGCGGCACTATTATTAAAGCCACATGATGCAAAACCAGATGCATTCACTCGCTTATTAAATGCCTTATTCGGTCGTTGGTTATTTAAACCTTTCAACCGGGTGTTTAACCGTGGTGCTAAAGGTTACGAAAAATTAGTACAGAAGCTTATCCGAATGACGGTTGTTGTTATGGTGGCTTACTTCGCCTTAGTGGGCGGAACCATTAAGTTATTTGATACCGTACCAGGTGGCTTTATTCCACAACAAGATAAACAGTATTTAGTCGCCATTGCACAACTACCTGATGCTGCCAGTCTTGATCGTACTGAAGATGTGCTGACGCAAATGCAAAGCATTGCCTTAGACGTACCAGGCGTTGCACATACCGTAGCCTTTCCGGGCTTATCAGTAAACGGTTTTACCAACAGTCCGAACAGCGGCATTGTATTTACGCCGCTTGATAGCTTCGATAAACGTACCGACCCAAGCCAATCGGCTATGGCAATAGCGGCGCAATTGAATCAACGTTTTGCTGCCATTGATGAGGCATTTGTGGCGGTATTCCCGCCACCGCCAATTCAAGGTTTAGGCACAACAGGTGGTTTTAAACTGCAAATTGAAGACCGAGCGAATAAAGGCTTTGAAGCATTATTTAACAGTCTACAAACGGTTATTCGTAAAGCGCAACAAGACCCTGCATTAATGGGCCTTTACTCAAGTTTTCGTATTCAAGTACCACAAATGGATATTGATATTGACCGTGAACAAGCGCTTATTCAAGGTATTCCATTGAATGAAGTCTTTGACGCCCTGCAAATTTACTTAGGCTCAGTGTATGTAAACGACTTCAACTTGTTTGGTCGTACTTATCAAGTCAATGCTCAAGCCGATGCAGATTTTCGTTTAGACCCAGAGCAAATATTGAACCTAAAAGTACGTAATCGTGCCGGTAACATGGTGCCATTAGGCTCAGTATTAACCGTAACACCGACTATTGGTCCAGACCGTGTCATGCATTACAACGGCTATCCAAGTGCCGAGCTTAATGGTAGCCCCGCGCCAGGTTATAGCTCAGACCAAGCACAAGCGGCCATTGAAAAAGTGCTTGCTGACAATTTGCCAGCCGGTATTGAATATGAATGGACCGATGTGACCTATCAGCAAGTACTTGCCGGTAATACGATGGTTTATATCTTCCCATTAGTTGTTTTATTAGTATTTATGGTGCTTGCCGCTCAATACGAGAGCTTGCGTTTACCATTGGCGATTATATTAATTGTACCTATGACCATATTTTCTGCCTTACTTGGGGTCTGGTTTGTCGGTGCCGATAACAATATATTCACCCAAATAGCATTAATTGTGCTGGTGGCCTTGGCCTCGAAAAATGCGATATTGATGGTGGAATTTGCTAAAGATAGACACGAGTCAGGCTTATCACATTTAGAAGCAATACTTGAAGCTTGTCGTATGCGTTTACGTCCAATTTTAATGACCTCAATTGCCTTTACTGCTGGTGTTGTGCCATTAGTGTTAGCCACGGGTGCTGGTGCAGAAATGCGTCACGCCATGGGTAACGCAGTATTTTCGGGCATGATTGGTGTCACGGTGTTTGGCTTATTATTTACACCGGTATTTTATATGTTGGTGACTAAAGGCAGTAACGAGAAAAAAAACGAGAAAAAAGTGCCGGTATTGAAATAATATCAGCGCAGTATCATGCTGGCTAGAACCTTAAGGTAGCCGTTGGAACATCCTGGCGATTACGCACAAAGCAAGGTAGCTAAGAACATTGCGCTAAAGCGGGTTATTTATAGGTTATCAATGCTTTTTGCCAGCAAGTGCTATAGAGCAAATAGGCCAAAGGCTTTACTTGGCGTTGTTAGATGCACGACAGAATGTTTTAATAGTCTAAGAGAATGCTGAAGACGCAGCTATTGCGTCATTGCTGGCAAAATTTAATGTCTATCATGGCTTTAATGCTTGCCAGAGTTATGCTTTACCCGCTGTTAATGATTGAGTTTACCTATGTTTGATACTGAATTTTCATCACAAAAAGATAGTTCAAAAACAATGCAAGCCATTGTTTTACTCGAAGCTAACGAAGAAATTCGCTTGGAGAATATTGAGCTTAGTGTGCCTAAATGCAACGATAACGAACTCTTAATAAAAGTAGAATATGTTGGCCTGAATTCCTTAGATGCAGAATATGCCAAAACAGGATTTTGTCATTGGCAGTACCCGCATATACTGGGTTTAGATGCGGTAGGCATAGTCGTTAAAGCGCCAAAAGGAGTTTATCCCGATATAGGCGCACGTGTTATGTGGCATGCCAGCATGGGATCACAAGGCGTACTCAGCGAGTACGCCAAAGTAGCCAACTATGCGGTTTCTGTTGTGCCTGAAAACGTCAGCCCTGAGCAAGCGGCCGCACTGCCTTGTGCGGGTATGACAGCGTTAATTTCACTCGACCGATTACAACTTGTTGAGGGTGATACTTTATTAATTGAAGCGGGCGCAGGTGCCGTTGGTCAAATGGCTATTCAATTAGCTAAACAACGCGGCGTAGATGTATTTACCACAGCGGCAAAACGTAATCATAAATTAGTCAAATCGTTAGGGGCTGAGGCGGTATTTGATTATCGGGATAAAAAACTTTGTCAGAAAATTCGCCGTGAATTAGGTCCGCAAGGTTTTGATGCTGTACTTGACTCCATTGGCGGTGATGTCACGGTACGCAATATTGAATTAATGCGCTTTTGTGGTCGTATTGCCTGTTTAAAACCATTACCGACCTTTGAGCAAGAACTGCTGTTTAGAAAGGCACCTAACATTAGCATTGTATCGCTTGCTGGTGCTTGGCTAGCTAATAGTTTGTGTGCACAGCAACGCATGAGCTTTATGAGCAATTTACTGCTTGAGAGCTTAGCGAAAGGTGATTTAGTGGTACCAGAAGTTAGTCTAATCGAATTTAATGCCGAGCATATTTCCGCCGCGCTAAACAAACAGTTAGCCGGCGGTTTTACCGGCAAACAAGTAGTGAAACTCAATACGGCTTAACGATATTTCTTCAAGATATTGCTTCAAGATACGACTATAAGGTGTTGCTTAAAAATATTGATAGCCTAACTCAATACTTACCTAGCGTTAACTTAAGTTATCCGTATCGGCATTAAGCCATTTAAAGTTATACCAATTTCATTAATTAGGTGGTCTACTTTATACGCAGGAAAAATGGCCAAATATAAGATATTTATTTTAATAACTAGTTGTTCTAATTATTAAATAAATAACGCAGTAGTGGGTTATTTTAACCAGTAAAAATGATCAGGTAATTAGTGAGATTGGTATTAATACCCCCGGTTTAAAAGGAAACGTTTAAAGTCAGTATCAAGTAGCGGTTTTGCAATATAATAGCCTTGTCCTAAATCACAGCCGATGTCTTTAAGCTTTTGATATTGCGCTTTAGTTTCAATGCCTTCTGCAGTCGTTTTTATTTTCAATGCTTTAGCTAAATTCACCACAGCGTCTAATATCAAGACCTTACTGCTCACTTCATTGATGTCATCAACAAAACTTTTATCTATTTTCAAATAATCTAAAGAAAATTGATGTAAATAACTCAGCGACGAAAAGCCTGTACCAAAATCATCTAAGGCGACTGGAATATTAAGACGTTTCAAAATATCTAAATGTTTTTTCACGGCATCAACGTTCAGAATTAAACTTTCTTCGGTAATTTCTACACATAAGCGCTCGGTGATCTCTGCGCATTCTAGATGTTGTGTTTGCATATAGTTAATAAAGTCTTGTGACGCAAAGCCAGATGTTGACACATTAACACTAAGCTTAAATTTTTCTGGCAGCCAATCGGCCCAAAGCTTGAGGTTGTTCACCGCCAACTTCAGCATATAAAGATCAAGCTGCACTATTTGCCCTGAGTTTTCTAAAATAGGAATAAAAAAATCTGGAAACAACAGTCCTAAGTTAGGATGCTGCCAACGTACCAACACTTCAGCACCAATAACCTCTCCGGTATCAAAATCAATTAGCGGTTGATAATTGCCGATAAACTCAAGATTTTTAACTGCCTGATCGAAATCGTACTCAACTTTAACATTGGTTGATTTATTTTGTTCTTTAAGCGCTTCAAAAAAGACGTACTGATTGCGGCCTTTGAGTTTGGCTTGATACATAGCATGATCAGCATCAATCAATAATTGATCAGCACTCTCACTCGCATCACTGTAAGTGGCGATGCCAATACTGACACTACTAGAAATATTCAAACTATCGATAGTGAAAGCCCCTGATGTCGCCTCGATAATACCTTCAGTTATCCGACAAATGGTCTTATGATCAATCTTACCATCAAGCAGTATGGCAAATTCATCTCCACCTAAACGCGCCAATGTATCTGTGCTCCTTAAGGTTGGCGCTATTGACTTTACAATAGAAATCAATAACTTATCACCAACATGGTGGCCATAAGTGTCGTTAACTTGCTTAAATCTATCTACATCGATAAACAGTATGGCTAAATTGTCTTGGCGATTATTCTGACAATGTAAAAACGCATGTTGAATTCTATCTTTAAAAAGCGATCTATTAGGTAAGTCGGTCAAAGCATCATGTAATGCTAAAAACTGAAGTTTCTGCTGAGCTGCCATTCTTTCAATGGCATTATGGATATGTTTCGCGACAAAAGATAAGAGTTGTTTGTCTTTTTCTTGGAATAAAAAATCAGTATTATAACTTTGTACAACGACAATACCTTTATTATCACCGTGACCAAAAGGCACGCCTAACCATACTTTTGGTATGCTGCCTAAAATATAGATCTCTTTGTTATCAAGCATTTTTTGAATATCTTTTTCATATAATAGAAAAGGTTTATCTTTTAACAGGGTATAGCCTGTAATACTTAAATGTTGTGGATCAATGGCGACTCTATCGAAAATATTTCCTTGCTCTAACTCGTCAACAAAATCTTGGTCAAGTTCGTCTACCGCATAAGGAAATTCAATTATTTTTCCGTCATCTTTAAGTAAGGCAACAAAAAAGTTTTTTGCAAAAGTAAGACGTCCAATACATTGATGTAAACTCCGATAAAAATCACCCATAGTTTTAGTTTTAAAAGTAAGTTCAGCAATCTCGAATAAGGCATCTTGAATTTTATTAGCATATTCTAAATTTTCAATCACCTCTTCCAAGTCATCAACTCTGATGATTTGAGATATTTTCATGGCGGCAAGAGAAGCTAATGCCGTCAGTGTTCTCAGGTGATATTCAGTGTAAAAGTTAACCCGCGCATGTTCGCTGTCAATAACACCTAATAATTGCTCTTTAAATAAAATAGGAACCGCTAACTCTGATAGCGTGGTTTCGTCATCAACAATATAACCGTCAAATTCTCGAGTATCTTTGACTAATATTGGCTGCTGAGTTGCCGCAACCTTACCAATAACCCCTTCATTAAAAGGAATAACCATAGAGTTGGACGAAGTATCTCTTAGTTGAGTATCACTGATTTTTTCACTATTGATTAAGGTTTTCTTTTCAAAGCCCGACATGCGACTTAAGGTTTCCCCCCCAGCATCTAAAGTGTAAATAACGGCATCATCAAAACCTAGCTTTTCAACAATATTTTGTGCTAAATACTGCCAAACTTCATTTGGGGTGTTTAATAACAAAATATCAGTAGCAAACTGATTAGTGATGATTAAACTTTTTATCGTTTGTGATTTAGATAGTACTGACAAATTTATGATGCCTAGAAGTTATTTAACAAATATATACCTGTTTATTAAGTTATTTCAACAGGAAAAACCTCCATTAATTAGAGCAAATTTTTAATCAGGTGTCTATTTATCTAAGTAATAAAAAGTTGACCAGCCGATTAGCTATCAAAGTAAAAAATCAAACCAAGGTCTCAGTTTATTAAATAACATGAGTTGTGCAATATTTTTCCAATGGGCGATTAATGCGATCAAAAAAGGGTAATAACCGCATGGTTATTACCCTTAAATATTATAAAGCGAATTATTTAGTGCGTTTCAGATACCATGTTGACGGTATACTTAGGAATTTCTACTACTAAGTCTTCATCGCCCACTAATGCTTGGCAACCTAGGCGCGATTCAGGCTCTAAACCCCAAGCTTTATCTAACATATCTTCTTCGAGTTCATCGCCCTCTTTGATAGAGTCAAAACCTTCACGAATGATCATATGACACGTGGTACAAGCGCACACTTTCTCACAGGCATGCTCAACACCAATATCGTTTCTCAGTGCTACGTCTAATACGCTCTCGCCTTTTTTGGCTTCTACTACTGCGCCTTCTGGGCAAAGATCTGCGTTGGGTAAAAATATAATTTGTGGCATTTGACTAAACCTCGTCTACTGAATGGCCAGATAATGCTGTTCTTATAGATGAATCCATCCTACGTTCAGCAAATGTGGCGGTGCTATTATTTAATATCGCTATTGCCGCTTCAACTTCATCGGCATTACCTGTTTGGCTTATTTGTTTCAGCGCAGAAATAGCGCTGTCTATTTTGCTGATTTCCGCTGTATTTAATAAAGCGCTATCGGCAAGAAGTGCCGCTTGAATCGACTCAATCACTTGTGACGCTTCAACTTGCTGCTCTTTCAACATACGCACTTGCATGTCTTGCTCAGCATTTTCCATGGAGTCTTTTAGCATGTTAGTGATTTCATCTGCTTCTAAACCAAAACTTGGTTTGACCGTGATACTCGACTCAACACCGGTGGATTTTTCCATCGCTGATACTTCTAACAAACCGTCTGCATCTACTTTAAAGGTGACACGGATATGTGCAGCACCAGCGGTCATTGCCGGAATGCCACGAAGTTCAAATCGTGCTAATGAACGACAATCATCAACTAACTCACGCTCGCCTTGTAATACATGTAAAGCCATCGCCGTTTGACCATCTTTAAAGGTGGTAAATTCTTGCGCTTTAGCTACTGGAATGGTGGTGTTGCGCGAAATAACCTTCTCAACTAGCCCACCCATGGTTTCTAAACCTAATGATAAAGGAATAACATCAAGTAACAAGATATCGCTCTCTGGCTTATTACCCGCCAAAATATCAGCTTGAATGGCTGCACCTAAAGCAACGACTTTATCAGGGTCAATTGAGGTTAAAGGTTGTCGTTTGAAAAAACCTTCAACCTCTTGACACACTAAGGGTACACGGGTAGAACCACCGACCATGACCACTTCAATAATATCACTAATGTCTAGCTCTGCGTCTTTAACAGCTCGACGACATGCTCGCAGTGTTTTCTTTACTAATGGCGCGATCAACTGCTCAAACTCAACTCGAGTAAAAATGTTGGTCCAAGTGTTATCATTGGTAAGCGTTAGTGATATTTCAACACTGTCACTGTCTGACAATTGCTCTTTAGCAAAACAAGCTTGCTGGGTTAATTGTCGTTCCATTGAAGTAGACAAAGGGCGAACTAAGCCCGCTTTATTAATCAAATGTTCAACCAGCATGCCATCAAAGTCATCACCACCAAGCGCAGAATCACCGCCGGTAGCTAACACTTCAAATACACCTTTATTAAGGCGTAATATTGAAATATCAAAGGTGCCGCCGCCTAAATCATAAACCGCAACAACGCCTTCTTGTTTTCCTTGATGTTCAGTGTCTAAACCATAAGCAACTGCGGCGGCTGTAGGTTCGTTAAGTAAACGTAAGACATTGACACCGGCTAATTTTGCCGCGTCTTTCGTACTATGGCGTTGTGCATCATCAAAATAAGCCGGCACGGTAATAACTACACCCGTTAGTTCACCGCCTAGCGATAATTCAGCTCGTTTCACTAAAGTTTTAAGTATTTCGGCTGACACTTGTACCGGATTCACTTCGCCTGTGCGAGTTGCTATTAAGGGGTGGTTTTCATCACCACAAAAAGCATAGGGTAATGATGCATATTTTGCCGTTATATCAGCTTTAGAGCGACCCATTAGGCGCTTTGCTGACACGATAGTATTTTCAGGGTCACTCACAGCTAACGCTTTTGCGTCATGACCGACAAGAATACTATTGCTTTGATAACTGACCACTGACGGTAAAATGTCAGCCCCGTTATCATCAACAATAGTTTCAGCTAGGCCACTTTTTACGCTAGCAATTAAAGAGTTTGTCGTACCAAGATCAATACCCGCCGCAAGGCGATGGGCGTGAGGAACTGTACTTTGCCCTGGTTCAGCGATTTGTAATAATGCCATTGTAAAAGCTCGTTAGGTGATGGTTTTACGGATTTTTTATTAACAACTACCTTTTTTTATAGAAAAAGTAACTGCAGTTATTAACCTATTAATTTTATAATTTTATAATTTTATAATTTAGTCGTCTAGCAATAACTCTTCGAGCTTATCTAGCTCAATATTAAGCTTTTGATAAAACTTAAGTTTTCTTAAATTATCGCAAGCTAAGCTATTGGATTCTTGCGTGTTTTCTGCTAATTGACTTTGCAGCTGATTAAAGAGTTGCTGGAATTCTGCTTCAAACACTTGTGCAGCGTCAAACACAGCGGCATCAACATCATCAGCATGCTTAACTTCGTCTAGCATTTCTCGCAGTTCCATTTGATGCATTAAAAAACCCACGTCACCAAAAGAAGCCTGCTCGTTAGGCATGCTAATACCGCGCAATTCTAAGAGATATTGCGCGCGTTTTAGGGGTTTTTTTAGCGTTTGATAGGCATCATTAATCAAGGTTGATTTTTTAACGGCTAGCATTTGCTCTTGGCTTGAACCATGAGCAAAGCGATCAGGATGTACTTTTTTTTGTAATGTTTGATAAATTGTTGAAAGCTTGGCCAGGTCAATAGTAAACTGAATTTCTAAACCAAATAACTGAAAATAATTCACAACAACTCCAGTGAAATTAATCGATCACTAAACATTAAAACTTTCACCACAACCACATTCGCCTTTAGCATTTGGATTGGTGAATTTAAAGCCTTCGTTCAAACCTTCTTTAATAAAATCAAGTTCGATACCATCAAGATAAACCAGGCTTTTACCGTCAATAATGATATTGACATCATTAATGGAAAACATTGAGTCATCGTCATTTAGATCATCTACAAATTCAAGTACATAAGCTAAACCAGAGCAACCCGTTGTTTTAATACCTAATCGTAGACCGAGGCCCTTGCCTCGGTTTTCGATAAACGATTTTATCCTGTCAGATGCAGCAGGTGTCATCGTTACACTCATATTGTGTCTCCAGCTTAACCTTTATGCTTACTACGGTAATCTTCGATTGCCGCTTTAATTGCGTCTTCCGCTAAGATTGAACAGTGAATTTTCACTGGCGGTAATGCAAGTTCTTCAGCAATCGCCGTATTTTTGATTTGGCCAGCTTCATCAATTGACTTACCTTTAACCCACTCTGTTACCAATGAGCTTGAGGCAATCGCAGAGCCACAGCCGTAAGTTTTAAATTTCGCATCTTCAATAATGCCGTCCGCTGAAATTTTAAGTTGTAACTTCATTACGTCACCACATGCAGGTGCGCCAACCATACCCGTAGCAACTTTTGTGTCATTCTTATCAAAAGAACCAACGTTGCGTGGATTTTCATAATGATCAATTACTTTTTCGCTATAAGCCATAATATTTCTCCTAGCGCTCTAGTGAGCAGCCCATTCTATTGAGTCTAAATCGATACCGTCTTTGAACATTTCCCAAAGCGGTGACATGTCACGTAAATGGCCAATTGCCTTTTTAATCAGGTCAATGGCATAATCTATTTCTTCTTCTGTAGTAAAACGACCGAAGCTAAAACGAATTGAGCTGTGCGCCATTTCATCATTTAGCCCTAAAGCTCGAAGTACGTACGATGGCTCTAAACTTGCAGAAGTACAGGCTGAACCTGAAGATACGGCTAAGTCTTTTAACGCCATGATAAGCGATTCACCTTCAACAAAATTGAAACTGACATTTAAGTTACCTGGATAACGTTGGTCAAAATCGCCGTTAACAAAAACTTGTTCCATGTCGTTTAAACCAGCCCATAAACGATCACGCATTTTAGTCACGTGTATTGCGTCTTGTACTAGTTCTTCTTTTCCAATTCTAAATGCTTCACCCATACCCACAATTTGGTGAGTTGCTAGTGTACCTGAACGCATACCACGTTCATGGCCGCCACCGTGCATTTGTGATTCAAGACGAACACGAGGTTTACGACTAACATAGAGTGCACCTATGCCTTTTGGACCATAAATTTTATGGGCAGAAAATGACATTAAATCCACTTTTAAAACTTGTAAATCAATTTCAATTTTACCGGCACTTTGCGCAGCATCAACATGAAAAATAATTTTACGTTCGCGACACATTTCGCCAATGGCAGCAATATCTTGAATCACACCAATTTCGTTATTAAGGTGCATGATACTAACGAGAACAGTGTCTTCACGCATGGCGTCTTTTAATTTGTCTAAATCAATTAAACCATTGCTTTCAGGATCAAGGTAAGTTACTTCGAAGCCTTGACGCTCTAACTCGCGACAAGTATCTAGCACGGCTTTATGCTCTGTTTTACAGGTAATAATATGCTTACCTTTTTTACTGTAAAACTTAGCGGCACCTTTAATACCTAAGTTATTAGACTCTGTTGCACCTGAGGTAATAACAATTTCGCGTGGGTCGGCGTTAATCAAATCAGCAATTTGATTACGAGCGATATCAACCGCTTCTTCCGCTTGCCAACCAAATTTGTGTGAGCGTGATGCCGGGTTTCCAAAAAAACCATCAGTAGTCATATATTGCATCATTTTTTCAGCAACACGTTTGTCTACCGGTGTTGTCGATGAATAATCAAAATAAATGGGAAGCTTCATTAATTAATAATCTCCAGTTGAACCAGCTATTAATGCCAGTCATTCATAATATTGCGAGTAGTAATTAAGGTCTCTAACGAAGGGGATTTGCGAGCTTTCGCTGTAGCTTCATCTTGTCGTTGTGACACTATTTTTACATTTCGTTGCTCGACGAGCTCGGCAAGTGAAATGCCTTTTAAAAAGTCTTCAATTCTGTCGCTTAAATCAGTCCATAAATAATGCGTTAAGCATTGCTGACCATCTTGACAATTACCTGTGCCACCACATTTAGTGGCATTGATACTTTCGTCAACAGCATTGATAACATCAGCAATGGTAATTTGCGCTGAACATTGTCCTAACCGGTAACCGCCACCTGGCCCACGAACACTATTGACGAGTCCGTATTTTCTAAGCCGTGAAAAAAGTTGCTCTAGATATGATAATGAGATACCTTGGCGCTCAGAAATATCAGCCAGTGGAACAGGTCCTGTTGTCGCATGAATAGCTACATCAAGCATTGCTGTTACAGCGTATCGGCCTTTAGACGTCAATTTCATATATTACCCCTATCAATTGGTTGGCAATTTTACATCTCCCTACAAATTAGTCAACTAAATACCCGACTGATTTACTCAAGTATTTTACGCGCCTTTAATTATTAATCAATACGGAGGAAGAAACATTAAAGTTTACATCGCTCTAATGTTTAATAACCTCTGCGTGAAAGTAAGGCTGGACTGGAAATTTAGTATCGATAGCTAGGCTAAATGCTTGTTTACAGCAAAATAACCTCTAGCGGTAAATAAACGGGAACTAAATTGCTGGATCAAAAGATTCTTTTGCGCTTTCTCGACGTTTTGCTGCCGCTTTCTCATCTTCGTCAAACTCACCCACCCTTAATTCAGGTAGCGCTTCTGGACAAACATGACCACCAAGCTGATTAACCTCTCGACATAAATCAGAAACTTTATTTTCCATTAAATGCATATGGTCAAGTAAACGACCTATCGCTTTAGCGACTGGATCTGGATTATCAGTAGCCACCGCATAAGCATCAAAGCCATATTTCTTTGCCACTTTCTCACGTTTTTCAGCGGCACTATCGTCCTTTTTAGCGTTAACAATGCGAGCGGGAATACCAACAGCTGTGCCGTTTTCAGGTACGTCTTTTACTACAACGGAGTTAGAACCTACCTTGCCATTCTTACCTATGGTAATTGGACCTAAAATTTTAGCACCGGCACCAATAACAACATTATTCATTAAGGTTGGATGGCGCTTACCTTCTTTCCAACTTGTACCGCCTAACGTAACCCCTTGGTATAAAGTGACATCATCACCTATCTCAGCGGTACCACCGATGACAACTCCCATACCATGGTCAATAAAAAATCGCCGACCAATAGTCGCACCTGGGTGGATCTCAATCCCCGTTAACCAACGAGAAAATGTTGAGAGTGTTCGCGCTAACCATTTCCAATTACATTTCCACAAACGATGACTTAAACGATGAAACCACACGGCATGCAGGCCAGGATAATTTGTTAAAACTTCAAAAACATTACGTGCGGCAGGATCTCGGTCAAATACACTATTGATATCTTCTTTCATGCGGTTAAACATACCACGTTCCTTAATTCTCTATGCTGTAATCAGAGTTAGTCACTGAGTTAAGTGACTAACTAACGCTATAATTAATCTTTATTTTTTTCAGTATTAGAGGCTTTTGCAGCACGTTCAACTGAGGCTAAAATACCACGCATCATTTTCAATTCTTTTACATCGGGCCGTGCACGGTTAAACAAACGGCGCAGCTTAGTCATCACTAAACCTGGGTGACTTGGCATAATAAAGCCCGTTGCTTTTAGTGCATTTTCAAAATGTTGATAAAAGCGTTCTGTTTCCTCAGCAAGCGGATATTCTTCACTTTCACTCAAGGTAAAGGCTTGTTGTTGATGGATTAGGAAGCTTGTACGCACTTCATAACTTAAGGTTTGTACTGCCATAGCCAAATTCAATGAGCTATATTCTGGATTTGCTGGAATTTGCACATGAAAGTTACATAACTGAAGTTCTTCATTCGTTAAGCCACTACTCTCGCGGCCAAATACTAATGCCACTGGATATTCTTGTGCTTCTGTGATCAGTTTTTCGCCACAACCTCTAGGCTCTAGCATGGGCCAAGGTAACGTGCGCGACCGAGCACTTGTGCCAACCACTAAACCACAATCTTTAATGGCTTCTTCGAGTGTTGCCACTACTCTGGCATTTTTTAAGACATCGGTTGCACCAGCAGCTAAAGCCTGTGCTTGACCATTGGGCATTTCAATAGGATCAACTAAAATGAGATCAGTTAAACCCATTGTTTTCATGGCGCGAGCGGCTGAGCCGATATTACGACAATCTGAGGTATTAACAAGAACGATACGAACCTTACTTAATAAAGAATCTGACATTATCTACACTTACTTAATTCGAGGGTAATAATTAGTTAACATGACTGTAATTAGCTAACAACATTACCTATCTAGACGGCTAAAATTTCGGATAATGTTAACACAGAACATTATCCTTGTACTGAGAAAAAATCACGGCTTTTATATTAGTTTTATAGTGTTTATCAATATGGCCTAGCTCTTTTGCTAATAATGTGAAGAAAATAAGGTAAGTTTTATCTTATTCATTATAACTTTATCTAACCTAACGGATATCAGTTCATTAATGATAAATAAGAGTGTCGCAAAGTAATAATTATTTTGCTATAATTCGCGCGCTTAATTTTAGGGGTTCATCATCGTATGACGCTTAACATTAACCTCGTTCTTTTACATAGCTGTTTATGACATTTTACAACATATAGGGTAGTCGATAATGCATCCGATGCTAAATATTGCCGTGCGCTCTGCGCGTGCTGCGGGCAAAGTAGTTTTGCGCGCTTTTGAACAAGTAGATAAGATTGAAATTGAATCTAAGGGTACGAACGATATCGTTACTAATGTTGATATAAGTGCTGAACTAGCTATTGTTGAAACAATTCAAAAATCTTACCCTAATCACACTATTATTGGTGAAGAGTGTGGATTAATTGAAGGTAAAGACAACGACTATCAGTGGATTATTGACCCACTTGACGGCACGCCTAACTTTGTTAAAGGTATTCCACACTTTGCGGTGTCAATTGCATTAAAAGTTAAAGGCAAATTAGACCAATCAGTTATTTACGATCCAATTCGTGGTGAGTTATTTACCGCAAGTCGTGGTAAAGGTGCTCAACTAAACGGTTTCCGTATTCGCGTAAAGCAATCTAAAGAACTTAAAGGTTCTATTTTAGCGACCGGCTTTCCTTTTAAACATAAGCAACACACAGATGCTTATTTACAAATGTTTAAAACACTCTTTGGTAAAACATCTGATATGCGTCATGCTGGCTGTGTCGCTCTAGATTTAGCTTACGTGGCTGCTGGCCGTGTTGATGGTTACTTTGAAATTGGTTTAAAACCTTGGAATAGCGCCGCCGGTGAATTAATGGTCATTGAAGCGGGTGGTTTAGTCACTGACTTTGTTGGTGGCCACAATCACAGTAACTCAGGTAATATTGTCGCAAGTAGCCCACGCTTGGCAAAAGAAATCTTAAAAGATATTCGACCTCATTTAGGTGATGCGCTAAGTAAGTAAATATTTGCATTAGGCATGACGATAAAAAGCGCCTTCTGGCGCTTTTTTTTACCTGAAATAACATAACCTACCTCTGCATACACTTAGCTATACAATTTCAGTTATATGATCTTACTGACATTGACACCATAGCTAGGTCATTAGTGCTGTCCTGAAAATAATGACTCCTTCATATCAACACCTACCTCCATGGATAAATGAAGCTCATTAGCGTAATGTGGGAGCCCTTGTCGAGAGACGATAGTATCGTATAACATCAATGGCTAAGAACAGCTATGTAGCTATGATATTGCCAACACATATGTTGGTACTTAGCTTATGTCAGAACATAAAAAAGCCAGCAAATGCTGGCTTTTAGATAATTTATAGCGCTATAACTTAGCTTAAAGCACGCCACGTTCTATCTGGTTAAGTTCGATTGACTTGAATAAAGCGGTGAAGTTACCTTCGCCAAAACCTTGGTCATCAACACGTTGGATCATTTCAATAAAGATAGGTCCAAAGATATTCTTAGTGAATATCTGTAACAAGTAGGAGTTTTCGTTTTGGCTATCGACTAATACCTGATGATCACGAATGCGCTGGTGATCTTCTTTTACCCAAGGAATACGATCAAACACATCATCATAATATTCAGGTACGATATTTAAGGTATCAATGATGTTTTTATCTAATTGATCTAAAGAGCCCAATAAATCATCTGAAATAAAAGCTAAGTGTTGTACACCTGGACCATTATACTCATTTAAATATTCATCTATTTGGTTATTGCTGGTACCTTTCCCTTCATTAATAGGAATACAGAAAGTGCCACAAGGCGATTGTAAAGCGTATGAAACCAACGCCGATTTTGCCCCTTTAATATCAAAGTAGCGAATATCAGTAAAACCAAAGATGTTTTTATAAAAATTAGCCCAATGCTCCATTGTGCCTTGGTAAACGTTATTAGTTAAATGATCAACGGCCTTAAAGCCTTTATCTTTTACTAATACAGGTTCAGCAATATCTTCAAAATCATCTTCATATATTGAGCCTTTAGCGCCAAATTTCTCAATAAAGTAAATTAAGCTATCACCAATACCAAAAATAGCGGGGTAAGGTAATTTATTATCAACGTCTTGCGCTGACTTTGCACCACGAACAACGGCTTGCTCAAAGGCAAACTCGGCATCTTCTACTCGCCAACCCATGGAACAAATTGCTGGACCGTGGCTTTTAGCAAACTCTTTAGAAAACCCCGCTTGCTCATGATTTAATAAAAAATGAATATCGTTCTGATTAAAATAATCGATATCGCGGCCTGTGAATTTTTTTGTTTTTGAAAAGCCAAAACCATAAAACGCATTTTCCATAAAGTCAGAATCTGGCGATGCATATTCAATAAATTCGATACCACGTAAATTAAGTGGGTTTGTTAATTCTGTCTTTGTTAATTCTGTCATAGTTGTTTCTCTCATTGTAGCAATGAAGCGATTATCACCGTGAATTCACCGCAGAGGAAGTGAATGAAAAAACTGACATTTTTTGAGGCGTAAATCTATTTTTACGTGCAAAACAGATGAATTGTGAGTGATGAGGATCTAAGCTATAGCTAGCAACACCCACAGATGTAACTATATATTTACAGCCAGTTTAAGGCTCGACAATTCGTTCAGTTAACCGTCAAAAAATTTTAAAGAAATTAAGATACTTGTTATACCCATCTCACTAATTTTCTTATCATTGCACCTGATTAAAACAACGCACTACTATCTTATTTATTTAATAAGTAGTGGGTTGTTTTACCTGCCTATAAAGTAGACCCAATAATTAATGAAACTGCTATTAAAAGAACCCGTGCTTGAGCTGAATTCTACAGGCGAAAAAAAACGCCAATTCTAGTGAAGAATTAGCGCTTTAAGCATGCTATTTATACTAATGAACTAGCTAGTGTGTTGCTCTTTACGTGGACGCTCAGACGATGCTGCTGGTGTCTGAGTATCAGAAACCGTAATCTCTAATGCTTGACGACGAACACGAACACGCTTTAATTGCGTAAATGACTTGTCAGGCATACCTTTAGGTAATTGCACAAAACTATGTTTGTCGTGTAAGTTAATCGCGCCAATGTAGCTGCTGTCTAATGAAATTTCATTAGCAATAGCACCAACGATATCACCAGGACGTGCACCATGCTCTTTACCTACTTCTAGGCGGTAAGTCTGCCAATCGACATCTGAACGTGCAACTTTCGCTTTACGAGGAGCGCGCTCTGGACGGTTCTCATTGCGACTATCACCACGGGCTTCACTGCGACCGCCACGGGCTTCATTACGACCACCACGGCTGTCATTACGAGCACCACGACTTTCACCACCTTTGCTGTCACGATCATTTCTTTCACGTGCATCACGACGAGGCTTTGGATCTTCTTTCGGCTGTAGAGGCTGCTTTAACTGTTTGTGATAAAGTAACGCTGCCGCTAAATCTGTCATTGAAAGTTCTGACTCACTTGCCATAGTTTCAATAATTTCGCGCATTGCCGTTAATTCTTTATCAGCAACAATACTCGCTAACTCAGTACAAGTGCGCTCAATACGTGCTTTACCTATTTCTTGAATATTAGGTAAGTCGTACATAGCAATCGTACCAGAAGTTAAACGTTCATAATGACGTAAAGAATACATTTCGCGTGGACGAACAAATGAAATTGCTGTACCACTACGTCCTGCACGGCCGGTACGGCCAATACGGTGAACATAAGCTTCGTTGTCACCTGGTAAATCATAGTTAATAACTAATGAAAGACGAGGAATATCAAGACCACGAGCCACAACATCGGTTGCTACAAGAATTGATGACGCACCTGATTTAAGTTGGTCAACAGTACGTTCACGCTGTGCTTGGTTCATGTCACCGTTTAAGGCAACAGAAGCATAACCTGCACGTTCTAATTTTTCAGCAACGTCAATAGTATCATTACGAGTACGTACGAAAATTAGCATCGCATCGTATTCAACAGTTTCAGCAATACGCTCCAAAGCTGTCATTTTGTTAATGCCGCTAACTTTCCATGCATATTGAGTAATATTGGCTTTTTCTTTTTTCACTGCCGCAATTTTAATATGCTCAGGATTTTTCAAAAAGCGATTCGCTACTTTGCGAATTTGCGCTGGCATAGTGGCAGAAAACAATGCCATTTGTGTTTCTTTTGGTAAGTGCTCAAGGATCCACTCAATGTCTTCTAAAAAGCCCATGTTTAACATTTCATCAGCTTCATCAAGCACACAAAATGATAAGTTATCTAGTTTAAGGCTCTTACGACGTAAGTGATCCATCAAACGACCAGGGGTACCAACAACAACTTGTGCACCACGTTCTAGTTGTTGAAATTGTGGCTGGTACGATTGACCACCATATAAAGTAGCAACACGTAAACCTTTCATGTGTTGTGCAAATGTTTCAATTGCTTCTGCTACTTGAATCGCTAACTCACGCGTTGGCGCTAAAACCATTAATTGTGGTTTACGAATAGTGACATCAATTTTTGCTAGTGCAGGCAAACCAAATGCAGCCGTTTTACCGGTACCTGTTTGCGCTTCACCAAGGACGTCTTTACCAGCAAGTAAAGGGGGAATTGTTTGCGCTTGAATTGCAGTAGATGATTCAAAACCTAGTGCTTTTACAGCAGATACTAAATTTTCAGGCAAACCAAGGGCGTCAAAGCCTACAGAGGCGTTGTTAAGATCAGTCATATAATTTTTGTCTTCTCATGGTAGAAACTGGCTATGCGCCAAAATTCCTACGTACATATACGAGGAAACCACCAGGAAGACTTAAGGCACATTCTTACGTTAACGTTGAAAGGTTAACTGGGCAAGTCTATGGGCGGATATACCCCACTCATTTTAAGCTTCTGTAATTCGCTAAGTTTCACTTGGAAACTTTTTTGATTCACGATTACAGAGGCGCGCATTATACGGATTTTGTTAATTTATACAAGCTATAATGTGTGTTAAACGCTATTAAACATTAAAAACAGCTTAAAACATCTATAATAGACATTTTAAACTGTTCTGTACGAAAGTTGATCACTTAAGTTTTCTCAGTTAACTCTCGATTTCAAAGCCACCTTTTACCTTTTTCACACGTAAGCCACCTGAACCACTTTCAAGTATTTTTAAACCGCCAGCTTGCTCTACATCAATATCGCCGGAGCCATCATCAATAGTTATTACGCCATCTATTTTTC
The DNA here is from genome assembly GCF_014076985.1 of Colwellia sp. MB3u-8. Taxonomy (NCBI): domain Bacteria; kingdom Pseudomonadati; phylum Pseudomonadota; class Gammaproteobacteria; order Alteromonadales; family Colwelliaceae; genus Colwellia; species Colwellia sp. MB3u-8. Next base: position 121,698 of record NZ_JACGVA010000063.1, on the reverse strand, counting down.
TCAGGGTTAAGTCACCTGAGCCATCTTCAAAAACAGCATTACCTGAGACACCTTTTATATAAATGCTACCCGAGCCATCGTCAATATCAAGATTGCCATCAAGGTCATTAATCTCTATTTCTCCAGAGCCATCAACAATAGTTACATTGCCAATTACCTGACTAATATAAAGGTCACCTGAACCATCGTTAACATTAAGATCATTGTGAACGCCTTTTATAATCAGTTCACCTGAACCGTCCTTCACTGCAACTGCGCCATTAATATTGCTGATGTTTATAGCGCCAGAGCCATCATCAACTTTCAACATTAGGTAGCTTGGTATCGTTACTTTAATATCAATATGTGGAGAATCACCCTGCCAAAAACCACTAGTGCTAATTTTAGCCACTAAAGTCGCACTTTTGCCTGACTGAGTTAAGGTTAATTCATAGTCATCTGTATCACGATTTTCTGCATATATATCTGCAACCACAGTAATTTCTGTCACATGTTCAGATCCCGAAATAACCAAAGAACCCGCACCTGCTTCGACATTTAATGTGGTGAGCATTTGGGCATCAATAATTAGTTCTTGTTGGCTATGGTAATTAGCATGAGAAGGGCTTGCTAGAACAATGCAACCACTTAAAAAGGTTGCACCTGATATAAAAAGTAATACTTGAGCTAATTTCATTGGTCTATTTCCTTGTAAACTATCGATTATTTTAATTGTATATACCATACAATCAAAAATCGCGCCAAACAATAAAAGACAATATTATTAGTTACTTAAGAATAATTATTCACATACAGATACTCAGAGTTGATATATTTTGGTTAAAATAACAATTAATTAGCGAATTAGTAATTAATTACTAAGAACTGATAAGTTGATTAATCACCTCAGGAAAAATGCCAAAGATCAAGCCTGATGTAATGAAGCTATAGACTAATACCATTTCTATAACATGATTTCTGACTTCATTAGTTTTGCCGTTAACTGCAGGCGCATCGGCAAAAATTTTAAAGATCATGGGCAGATAGTAAGCTAAACCAATACCACTACCAATAATAAGCATCGCAATTAACCACCATGCATGGGCAATGGTGGCTTGGCTTAAAATATAAAACTTACCAATAAAGCCCATGGTTAGAGGAATACCCGCTAAGCTCAACAAGCCTAGTATCATCAGCACCGCATAACTCGGTGCTCGCCAAAATAAGCCTTGTAAATCGTTCAGTGAAATATCTTCTTGATAAGAAAGACGGGTGTTTTGCTGTTGAATTAAGGCAATAACGATAAAAATGGACAGGTTGGCGGCGGTATAAGCCGCTAAATAAAATAAGCTACTTTGCCAAGTAAACGCCAAGCTGTGCTCAGAAGTAACAATGACTACAATCAGTAGATAACCCATATGGGCGATCGATGAATAAGCTAGCAAGCGCTTCAAGTTTTGCTGCTTAAGCGCCATTACATTGCCCAGTAACATTGAAATTACGGCGAATGACATCAAAAACATTTGAAAATTTTCTAATAATAAATATCGCTGAGCGATAATGCATTTAAGCAAAACCACGAATATAGCGACTTTCGAAATAGTTGCCATCAATAGCGTAACTGGTGTTGGTGCACCTTGATAAACATCAGGTGTCCAGAAGTGAAAAGGCGCGATTGATAATTTAAAGGCAATACCAGAAACAAATAACAATAGCCCTAACTGAAAAAACAATCCTAAGCCTTGCTGATGATATATTTCGCTTGGTATCGCGCCATTAAAACTCAAATTACCGGTAACGCTATAAATAAAAGCGATGCCTAACAACATAAAACTCGAGGCTATGGCACTTAATACTAAGTATTTAAAACCACTCTCCACGCTATACTGACTTTCACGATGATATCCTACCAAGCCAACTAAACTAATGCTTAACAGCTCAAAGCCCAAAAATAAGCTAGCAAAATGGTCGCTAGTAACCAAAATCCCCGCCCCTAGTACCATAAGCAATAATAATAAGTAATACTCGTCGTGCACTTCTATATGGGCTTTTAGGAAACTATGGCTCATGCGTAAAGCTACCATGGCTGAAATCAGTATCAAACTAAAAGCAAAAATACTGTAACCGTCAACTTTTAACAGCTGTGTAACTTGGGTTGCTTGGCTTGCTTGGCTTGCTTGAGTTGATAGCAAACTCACATTGGCTATCAATGCAACGAAAAGTATAAAAAAGGTAAATAGTACAATGGTGCGTTGCGATCTTTTCCAAGCAACCAATAACAAGGCTAATGTTACGCCAAAGGCAATAATGAGTTGCGGTAAAATTGCACCTGCCATAGCCGTGGTTAGCAATGATTGAGTGTTATTTGCTATAGATATCATCACTAGACTCCAAATGAGAATTTAAGCAATAGCGTCGGGTATAAACCAATGGCTAAGAGCATCAATAATAATGAGCCACAAATAATCAGCTCCCTAGGCTGTAGATCAATAATGTCTTGTGTTGGCGTACCTTGAAAACTTGATTGAAACAGCACCATGCCATAAATAGCTGAACCAATAAGCCCCAAGGCAGCAATAACGGCAAATTCAGGCAAGACTTGAAAAACACCCACTAGACTGAAAAATTCACCGATAAAATTAGCTAAACCCGGTAAACCAAAAGCAGCACCAGCAAAAGCCAAAGCAAATCCCCCCATACGAGGTGCACTTTGCCAAAAGCCGCCCATATCGGCCAATTCTCGACTATGAATACGTTGATAAATCATGCCTGCGAGCGCGAATAAAGCCGCGCTACTCAGACCATGCGCCACCATAGTCACAATAGCCCCTTGATAAGCCACACTATTAAAAGTAAAAAGTGCCAACATGACAAAGCCCATATGGCTAATACTGCTATAAGCCACTAAACGTTTAAAGTCTTGTTGGGCAAAGGCCATTTTTGCACCATAAACAATACTTACCACCGCCAATGTCGCGGCAATAGGGGCAAATTGCGTACTGGCTTGTGGGAACAAAAAAATAACAAAACGTATTAAGCCATAAGCACCCGTTTTTAATAATACGCCGGCAAGTAATACGCTGCCCGCGGTTGGCGCTTGGGTATGCGCGTCAGGTAGCCAACTGTGCAACGGCACAGAAGGTAACTTAACCGCAAAAGCAATAAAAAAACCTAACATTAAATATTGACTCATGGACAGCGGTATATCCAACATCAACCAATCTAGGTAATAAAAACTTAACTGCCCCGTTTGTAATAAATGAAAATAGCCGGTGGCAATAATAGCCACTAGCATCAGCAAACTACTGACTTGAGTAAAAATGAAAAATTTCAACGCAGCAAAGTGTCTTTTTTCATGGCCCCAAATAGCAATAATAGCGGTCATCGGCAGTAACATAACTTCCCAAAAGAAGAAGAAAAGAAACATATCAACCGCAACAAAAACCCCAATAATGCCAGCAATAGTTAAGAGTAAATTAAAATAGTAAAAACCAACATGGTGCTTAATTTCATGCCAAGACACTAATACACAAATAATCGCTAACAGCCAGGTTAGCGCGATTAATACAATACTCAACTGATCAAGGGCTATACTATATTGAATATTAAAGGTTTGAATCCAATTTACTCGGCTCAATACCTGTAACTGCGCAAAGTCATTATTGTGATTAATAGCGTAGTCGATAACAAAGACCGCAAAAACTGTGGCTAATAACGCTAAGCTAATTAGCGCTAGCCATTTAGCACTACCTTGCCAGTATGTTTCAGCTCGCCAAGCCAATGCACCTGCAATAACTAATGCCAGCATAAGTAAAGTTACTGTCATAAAAAACTCACTCCTAACAGCAAGATTATCGCTAGTCCAAAAGCCGCTAAATACCAGCGTAAACTACCATTTTGCACCACAATCAAGCTATCGTGCCATAAACCAACATACCAAGCATTGAGCATAATAATTTGGTCAAAAACATCGCGTTTATTTACTTGGGCAAGCCACTGATAAGGCTTAACTAACAGCGCATTATAAAACGCATCAAAACCTAACCCTTGACGACAGAACAGCACAAATTTACCTTCACTCGCCTCAATATGTTGCTCAGTACCTTTAAGCGGCGAACGACGATAATTTTTGAAATAAAACCAAGAAAACAACATACCGATAAATGGCGTTATTATGGCAAGGCTATGTAACCAAGTAGGCTCAATCAACTGTACTAAAGGTCTTTGAATAGCCGCTGAAAACACCAAAGTAAGATCAAGCGGAATAAGCCCACCAAATAAAGATAACAAGGCCAAAATAATCAATGTACTACACAGCAATACATTCTTTTCAGCCTGCGGTTTTTCAGTGCAGCGTGGCGTACCAAGAAAAGCGAGAAAAAATAACCGACAACTATAAATACTGGTTAATAACGCCCCTAGAATAGCGCACCACCATAACGTCGGCCCTGCCGTATTGGACGACCAAAGCTGAGAAATAATCGCTTCTTTAGAGAAAAAACCCGAAGTGCCAGGTAGCGCCATTAAACAAATTAAACCCACCACAAATAAACTCGTTTCAAAGGGTAGCTGCTTCCATAAACCGCCCATTTTGAAAAGATTTTGTTGATGATGTAACGCATAAATAACCGCACCTGCCGTTAAGAACAACAGCGCTTTAAAAAAAGCATGGGTCATTAAATGAAAAACGCCAGCAGACCACGCACCCGCTCCAAGCGCCAGCATCATATAACCAATTTGGCTCATAGTTGAATAGGCCAACACTCGTTTAATATCAGTCTGCGCGAGTGCAGCAACGCCGGCGAGTAATAAGGTCAGTGCCCCCAACCAAGCGACATAATTCATGACTTCAGGTGCTAATAAAAAAATGCCGTGCATACGGGCAATTAAATACACCCCTGCCGTGACCATAGTCGCGGCATGTATTAGGGCGCTCACCGGCGTTGGCCCCGCCATAGCATCAGGTAACCAAGTTTGCAGTGGCAATTGTGCTGATTTACCCACAGCGCCGCCAAGCAATAATAAGGCAATCCAATAAATGTTGTTGGCTTGCTCTGCACTAGAAACAGAGTTAGGGCCAGTAACCATATTGGCTTGTTGAGCTAGTGTTGTTACCGCGGCTATATTTAATTCGCCAAAGGTATTAAACATTAACAGCAAGCCTATCGCCATCGAGGTATCACCGATACGGGTAACAATAAAAGCTTTACGCGCGGCTAAAACATTGCTCTTTTCTTGATACCAAAAGCCAATTAATAAAAAGCTACATAAACCCACACCTTCCCAGCCCAAATAGAGCAATACTAAATTATCCGCTAAGACCAATATCAACATAGCGACAATAAATAGGTTCATATACGCCATAAAACGCGAGAAATTCGCATCCGCTTTCATGTAAATTGCAGCAAATAAATGAATAAGAAAACCCACGCCGCTAACTACACTGATCATAACAGCAGATAAGCCATCAAGGTAAAAGCGCACGTTAACTTCACCCGTTCCCAGTTGATTAGATAAATCAAACCAATGCCAGAGATTGACGCTTAGCACTTGGTTTTGGCTAGTGGATAATTCAAACAATAATATCGCGCTAACTAATACCGTTAGTGCCATGCTACTGACACTCATGATAGCCGCAAGCCGCCATGACAGCCTTTTGCCAAAGGCAATTAACACTAAGAAGCTCACTAAGGGATAAAAAGGTAAACTCGCTAATAACACTGTTATTACCCCTTCATCTGATTTAACAAATCAATATCTAAAGAGTGATATTTCTTCTGCATACGGATTAATAACGCCAAGCCTACGGCGACCTCAGCAGCGGCAAGCGTTAAAATTAAAATGAACATCACCTGTCCATCCGCTTGTTGCCAAACGCTGCCCGCACCAATAAAGGCAACGCCAACAGCATTTAGCATAATTTCTAAACTCATCAAGATAAATAACGTGTTTTTTCTTGCCACCACACCAACAAAACCAATGGCAAACAATAGACTTGATAAAATAAGCACATGAAACAAGGGAATAGTGGTCATAATGGCCCGCCAGTAACATCGGGTTTTGCATAGTGATAACCGGCGAGTAAACCGGATAAGAGTAGAAAAGAAGCAATTTCAACGGCAAGTAAATAAGGGCCATACAACATAATACCCACCGCTTTTGAACTAATAACCGTGGCTTGTAAGTTTTGTTGCATATCGGCATTATTAATAATAACGATAATTTCTACTAACAGCGCAAACGCCAACAAGATCGCGCCTAGCATATTAGCTAAACCTGTATGCTTAGGTGCGTTTGTTGTTTCATCTTTACCTAAGCCAAACATCAGTACAGCAAAAACAAACAACACTAAGATTGCGCCTGCATAAACAATCACTTCTAACCCCGCAGCGAAGGGTGCTCCCATTAAATAAAAGCAAACCGCAACAGCTAATAGCGACACCACTAAATACAACAAAGCGTGCACGGTATTATGGCCAGTAACCACCTTTAAACTAGCAATGACCGCGACCAAACCAGCAAGGTAAAATAAACTTTCAATTGAGGTTAAATTAGCTAACATTTTCTCTCTCCTTAGCGCTACCTTTAGCTTTATGTAACATAAAGAATTCGCAATTCATGGCATTAATCCTTTAATATCAATGGGTGGCCTTTCCTGCTCCGCTTGTCCCTTGCCTTTACCTGCAATCGCAATACCTGATTGTTGATAAAAACTATAATCTGGATATTTACCTGGACCATTAATGAGTAGGTGCTGTTTTTCATAGACTAAGTTTTGCCTATCGTATTCTGCCAATTCCACATCAGGGGTTAACTGAATGGCATAGGTCGGACAAGCCTCTTCACAAAAACCGCATAAAATACAACGTGAAAAGTTAATACGAAAAAAATCAGCACGTTTACGACCATCGTCATCAACTACTTGTTGCAAGGCAATACAATCAACCGGACAAGCCACCGCACAAAGGTTACAGGCAACGCAGCGCTCTTCGCCATCAGGGTCTCGGGTCAGCACAATGCGGCCTCGGTATCTGGGTGCTAAATAAGGTTTTTCTTCTGGATACTGTACCGTATCGGCTTTGGTAAATGTGTGTTTAAGCACTAACCACAGGGTTCGCAGTTGACTAAACATTATCGCCCCCGTTTGCCTTAAAAGTAACCACATAAGTTTGCCCATAATACATCATAGTTATAGCACTCCCGTTAAGCGCAATACTGCGGTGACCAAAAGGTTTAATAACGCTAAAGGCAACATAACGACCCAGCCAAACTTGAGTAGTTGGTCAAAACGTGGTCGTGGCAGCGATGTTCTAAGAAGAATAAAAAACATCACAAAAAACATGATTTTAATAATAAACCACAGTAGCGGAGGCAACCATGAAGCAAGCGGCTCTGGCATTAACCAACCGCCAAAAAACAGTACCACTGACATGGCTGATATTAAGGTGACGCTTAAATACTCACCGAGAAAAAATAAGGCAAATTTCAGCCCAGAATATTCGGTATGAAAACCCGCGGTGAGTTCAGTTTCAGCTTCTGGCAAATCAAAAGGCAGTCGGTGACTTTCAGCAATACCAGCCACTAAGAAAATAAAAAAGCCAACAAATTGTGATTGAATAAGCCAGCCATCGACTTGTGCCAACACGATTTCACGCAAATTAAAGCTACCTGTAAGTAGCACCACGCCCATGACAGACAAGCCCATAAACACTTCATAGCTAACAGTTTGAGCCGCTGCTCTCATGCCGCCTAACAGCGCATACTTAGAGTTTGACGCCCAACCCGCCAACACCACGCTGTAAACAGCGAGCGAAGCCATAGCGAGAAAAAATAGTAAGCCAATGTTTAAATCAGAAACGCCAATGCTTGGAGAGAAGGGGACTACGGCGAAACTCATTAAGACGCACATAGCACCAATCACGGGTGCTAGCACAAAGACTAAACGATCACTAAAAGGCGGGATCCAATCTTCTTTACCAAGAATTTTCAATAAATCAGCCAATGATTGTAAAACACCAAATGGCCCAACGCGATTTGGACCACAACGGTCTTGCCATATACCTATCATTCGGCGCTCAACCCATACCAACGTCGCGGCTATAGGGATAAGCAAGGCGATAATAGTGGTTATTTCAAATAGCTTCCAAAGCATGTCAGCCATCATTCAACCCTCCTGAGAACAGTCGAATAGGAATGGTTTGATCCTTTATTTTCAAGCTCTCAAGTATGTTTTCTTTACTTTTTTTCGCTGCTATTAACGCATCATTAAATTGAGCAAGGTAATCAACAATGTCTTGCTCACACGCTAAGGATATTGTCATTTCTAGTTGATGGTGCAACGAAGAACAGAGAGCGAAGTTGCCAAAAACTAAAGTGTTAGGCAAATCATTAACAATAAAAATTTGACTGATGACAGTTTGATTAACCAATAGCATTTTTTCGTTTGTCGCTGAAAAAATAATTTTACCCCACTGGCCTGTTGTAACCTCGGCTTGCTGAGCTGTCTTAGCATTAATATAGATTCGATTACTTTGTCGCAACATTTGAAATTCAGCGGTGAGTGATGCTTGCCAATCACTGAAATAAACATTTTTTTGTTGAACATAAGTTAAGTGATTAGCCGTTTTATTTTTAGCTACCGTACTGTCAGCAGCCTCACTTTCAAAAGTACCATTTTTAATACTCTTGGTTAATCGCCAGCAAGGGTTGTTGGATAATGCACTTGATAGTGGGATAAATACCGCAGCGCTTGCCTTCAATAAAGCACCATTAATTTCTCTTTGAAATTGGCCAATCGCTTGATTTGAATTCCACCCTGGCGCCCAAGTAAAGGGCATGTCGCTACTTTGTCCAGTAGCTTTACCTTCCATTGAAAAAGTAAAGTTATCATCAATTTTTTGGGTGGTTTTTGCTTCATGTACCCTGATATTAGCCATTTGAGCTGTACGGCCACTGGCTCGGTGACTCATTCTAGCAATGGCTTTTTGCTGGCTCTTATCACGCTGTGTTTCATCTGCCTCTTTTGTTATTAACTTTGGCCATTGAACATAAGTATCAAGAAAAAATTGATGCAACTGAGTCAGTGATTCATAGGACGTTTTTTTAGCGACAACTTGAGTATAGTCATTTGACTCAAGGTCACCTGCACCCAAGGCTTTACGGGTTACTTTTATACCGACAATATCGGCAATATTATCTAACCAACGCCAGCTTTCTTGTATGGGTAAAACAGGAGGATGCACTTGAAAAAACTGTTGGGCTCGGCCTTGGTAATTAACATAATGACCATCTCCTTCGCTAACCGCCGCAACCGGTAGAACAATATCGGCGATACTTGAAAGTCGGTGCGCGGAATGATCTAGCACAATCAGGGTTTGCGCAGACTTTCGTAATTGCGTGATTTGAACCGCTGAGATATTTGCCAGTTCTTGCTCGAGTAAAATCAGTCCTTGATAGCTTTTATCTGGGTCATTAAGCTGCACTAAGACTTGCTCAATAGACAAAGATTTTTCATCTAAGATCGATAATAACCCAACACTATTACTGCACGGCGGCACAATAATTAACCCTGGCGTTATCAGCTTATTTTGCGCTTTAAACGCCGACATTAAATGGGCAATATTACTCAGTACTTTGGCACAAACACCACTGGTACCTGAAATAAATAACGGCTTATTGGCTTTACGCAAGGCTTTATAAACTGAGACCATGAAGCCTTGTTCAGTGAGGCTCAACTGATCTTGCTCAGCTAAGTACTTAACGGCTTGTGCTAAAGCTTGGTCATTGTTAATCGTTTGAGCATTGCCCAGTTGTAAAAGCTTTTCCAGTGCCGCTAAACATTTTGATATTTGCTCTACAGGTAAAAGTAATGCTTGCTGACAAGCATCATCGAGTTTAGTACTGGTACTTTGCAGGGAAAATAACGGTGACAGTAATTTACCGCCAATGGTTCGCACCGCGCTGTCTTGCCATGATGCAATACCTAGTTTTTCGGCTTTAGTCTTAGCGGCATTGCGCAATGCTTGGCGCACCGACAAGGCCATTCTTGGCGCGGTTTGGCTAATATCTTCAGCAATAATAAAAATAAAGTCACTGTGTTCAATCTCAGCAAGGCTAGGTGCTTTGTTCGAGGCCAGTAATTGCGCATGTTGCGCCACCACTTTCATCTCTGCATCGTTATAGCCCGGGCTAAATTGTTCAGCACCAACAATATTTTTTAAATAAAAGTTCGCTTCTAATGAAGCACGAGCAGAGCCAATACCGAGAAATTGTTTTTTTCTAAAGTGCGATAAAGCTTTAGCAACATCTAATGTGGTTAAGGCTACATCTGACTGCTTAGCAATACCTTTAGCTTGTCTGATACGCTGTTCGCCATTAACAAAGCCGATACCATAACGACCGCGGTCACAGATAAAATAGCCATTAATATCAACATTGTAACGATTCACCACCCGACGTACTGAACCATAACGTTCGCCAATACTTAAGTTACAACCCACAGAGCAATGGCTACAAACCGACGGGGCAGATTGCAGATCCCATTTGCGGGTATAGTGCGATGAAAAAACTTTATTGGTAAACACGCCAGTTGGGCAAACTTCCACTAAGTTACCGCTAAATTCACTTTCCAAAGCACCATCAGACTGGCGACCAAAATACACTTGGTTTTTTGAACCATAAACCCCAAAGTCCTTACCGCCCGCATAGTCATTGTAGAAACGTGTACAGCGATAACAGGTAATACAACGGTTCATTTCGTGGCCAACCAATTCACCTAAATATTGATTGGTGAATGTGCGTTTTTTACCTTGATATGCTCGTACGCTGTGGCCAGTCATTACCGTCATATCTTGTAAATGGCACTCGCCCCCCTCAGCACAAACCGGGCAATCATGAGGATGATTAGTCATCATCGCGGCAATAACTTGTTCGCGAAACTCACTAGCCGCTTTATTTTTAATACTAATGCGCATACCGTCAGTAACTGGCGTAATACAAGCCATAACAATGCGGCCCTGTTGATCTTCTTTATCTTGAAACTGGGTAACAGCGCACTGACGACAAGCGCCAACCGAACCCATAGCAGGATGCCAACAGAAATAAGGCAAGTTCAATTTTTGTGATAGCACCCCAGCCAGCAAATTGTCTTCAGTGCTGAGCTGATAAGGCATGTCATCAATGAAAATAGTGACTTTCTTTCCACTCATGTTATTGCCCTACCTTTGGAGATTGAGGTGATTTAAATGACTGATGTTTTTGAATATTTGTCACTTTAGCTTGCGATACTTTAGTGCGTTTAGCGTTCATTGACGGATTATAATGACAACAGCCATGCTCAATATGCTGCAAAAAATCATCATGAAAATATTTTAAAGCGCTTCTTAGCGGCTCTACGGCTCCCGGAGCCAAAGCGCAATGGGTTTTACCTATCCACATAAAATCGCAGAGTTTAGCTAAGGTGTCTAAATCTTGTATTTTACCTTGGCCTTGCTCAATACGCGTTAGTACTTCAACAGCCCAGGGCGTGCCATCTCGACAAGGCGTGCACCAACCACAAGACTCTTGGGCAAAAAAGCGCATTAAATTTAATACCATAGCCACAGGACAGTTTTTATCATCTAAAACAATCAAGCCACCCGTGCCTAAACGACTACCCACTTTAGCGATAGAGTCAAAATCCATTGGCGTATCTAAATGCTCTGCCACTAGAAAGTCAGTCGATGCACCACCCGGTAGTAGCCCTCTAAATTTCAAGCCATCTTGCATACCACCGGCATAGTCATATAACACCTCCCCCAAGGTTGGCCCCATAGGAAGCTCCCACAAGCCCGGATTTTTCACCCGCCCACAAGCACTGTAAATTTTACTACCGGCATCACTGTCAGGAGAAATAGCCTGAAACCATGCAATACCATTTTTTAAAATGTGCGGTAGATTACATAAGGTCTCAACATTATTGACTATGGTAGGTTTGCCAAATAAACCACTGACTTGCGGAAATGGCGGCTTGGCTCTAGGGATTGCTCGCTTACCTTCCAGCGCATTTATCAAGGCGGTTTCTTCGCCACAAATATATCGACCGGCACTACAATGGATGTATAAATCCATTGAATATGAGCTACCTTGAATTTTTTCACCGAGCCAATTATTTTGGTACGCTTGGTCAATCGCATCTTGTAAGCGCTTTGCCGCTAAGTAATATTCACCGCGCAGAAAAATATAAGCTTTGTTCGCGCCAATGGTGTAAGCCGCGATAATCATAGCTTCAACCAACTGGTGCGGCACACCTTCAAGTAATAACCTATCTTTAAATGTCCCAGGCTCCATTTCATCGGCATTGGCGACTAAATATTTATTATCCGGAGCCTCTTCATCACCGTCAGTAAACATAGGCACAAAACTCCATTTCATACCGGTCGGAAAACCGGCACCACCCCGCCCTTTTAAGCCTGAATTTTTAACAATTTCAAGTACTTCATTTGGCGAATATTGCAGCGCAACTTTTGACCCTTGATAACCGCCAGCTTGGCAATAATCGTCAAATGACAACGGCTGTTGCAAATTCACCCATTGAGTTAACGGCTTTAAGGCCTTATTTGAGGTATGTTCAGCCATTAACTTCTCCCTTAGCCGCAAGCTGTTGTAAAATATCAACAGCGCTTTCTGGGCTTAAGTGCTGATAATGCTCGATGCCAATCATCATCGCGGGCGCTTTATCACAACCCCCTAAACAAGCATTCGAAAGTAGTGTGAATTTTCCATCGGTTGTTGTTTGGCCATAATCTATGTTTAAGTACTGTTTAATGGCGACAAGCACTGAGTCTGCGCCAGTTAAATGACAAGCGATGCTGTCACACAAGTGGATAACGAATTGACCAACAGGCTGTCGGTAAATTAAATTATAAAAAGTTGCGACCCCTTCTAGCTGCGCAATCGGCACAACTAACAGGTCACTAATGGCAAAAAGGCTTTCATCACTGATCCAACCACGGTGTGCTTGCACCACTTTAAGTGCTTCAATACCGGCAGCTTCACGCGTTTCCATAATACTGGCCTCATGCTCAATAGCAGCAATTTCAATTGCCGTTAAATAATGCTGATAATCAATTATTGTGGTGTTGATTTTTTCCATCACTATCTCTTTATTAACGAGTATTTGTTGTCAAAAAATCTGAAACTCTTGGTATTACTCACTTAACTATATTTTTCAATATTGAATTTACTGCTATTAAACAAGCATAAAAATTTATCGGTCAACATCTGCCATCACGTAATCAACACTGCCCAGTGTCGCAATAAGATCAGCCACCATTTGTCCTTTGCTAATTAATGGCAACATTTGTAGGTGAGGGAAACTAGGTGTGCGAATACGGGTGCGATAACTCATGGTGCTACCATCACTAATCAGGTGGTAGGCCATAATGCCTTTCGTTGCTTCAACACTGACAGACACTTCACCTGCGGGGATCACAGGCCCCCATGAAACATTGAGAAAATGCGGTATTAAGGTATCAATATCACGCATGGTGCGATCTTTTAATGGTGGCGTAGTTTGCGGATGTTCAGCTTTATAGGGCCCTTCAGGCATATTGTTAAGGCACTGTTTAATAATGCGAATACTCTGCCGCATTTCCTCTATACGCACCCGACAACGATCATAGCAATCACCCTTGTGGCCCAGCGGTACTTCAAAATCAAATTGATCATAACCACCGTAAGGCCGCTGCTTGCGTAGATCCCATGAAAAACCGGTTGCCCTTAATCCTGGACCCGTTACACCCCAGTCGATAGCTTCTTGTGTGGAATAAGCGCCAATGCCGACAGTACGTTGCTTTAAAATTGAATTTTGCATGACCATTTTTTCATATTCATCAAGGCGTTTAGGTAGATAATTAACGTAATCGCGCACTAACCCTTCCCAACCTATTGGCAAGTCTTGTGCAACACCGCCAATGCGGAACCAACTCGGATGCATGCGAGCGCCGGTAAAGGCTTCAATAATACCAAAGAGTTTTTCACGGTCGATAAACATATAAAATATAGGTGAAAGTGCGCCAAGGTCTTGCGCAAAGGTGCCATAAAACAGTAAATGACTAAGAATACGAAACATTTCTGCAGTCATAATACGAATGACTTTCGCACGATCCGGCACGGTAATGCCCGCCAGTTTTTCAACCGCCATCACATAGGGAAAGTTATTCATTACGCCACCAAGGTAATCAATGCGGTCGGTATAAGGAATATAACTGTGCCAAGATTGTCGCTCACCCATTTTTTCAGCACCGCGGTGGTGATAACCGATATCGGGCACACAATCGACTATTTCTTCGCCTTCCATTTGCAACACAATACGAAAGGCACCATGAACACTCGGGTGATTTGGCCCAAGGTTTAAGAACATAAAATCGCTATCTTTACTTTGTCGTTTCATGCCCCAAGCTTCAGGGTTAAATTGCAACGCTGCTTGTTCTTTATCTTGTTGATAAGAAGAAAGAGTGAAGGGGTCCATTTCAGTTGCACGCGCAGGATGAGTTTTAAGTAACGGGTGTCCTTGCCAGGTATCTGGCATTAAAATTCGGCTTAAGTGTGGATGGTTTTTAAAAACAATACCGAACATATCCCACACTTCTCGTTCGTACCAATTGGCATTAGGCCATAAACTACAAACACTTTCTAAACTTTTATCTGTCGTGCTCAACGCAACTTTAATACGAATGTCTTGATTACGTAGATATGAGCGTAAATGGTAGCTGACGGTAAAAACTTGTGATAACAATGATTGATGCTCTCGTTCGCTTTCATCGATAGCGGTAAGATCAAAACACATATCAAACGGCTGATCTAACTCTTGCTTTAACACTTGCATAAACTTCATTAACTGACTTTTTTCTAACCAATAAGAAGGAATATCGTCAACAATGTTTTCAACAGCACTGACCGGCTGTAACTTGAGCTTAGGTGCAAGGGCAATAATTTCATCAAGCAAAGGTACAGCTTGTAGCATCTGCCAATCATTACTCGCTTTGATATTTACTTGTGATGCCATCAGCTTCCCTTCACGCTTGCCATTTTTATTATTGGTCTGTTTTTACTGGATTTTCACTTTATTAACACATTGTTTTACTAGCACTTTGCTTTAATAACACTTGATTTTTAAATTTTTAATGTTACAAAACACCAACACGCACTTAAATGTGATCGGGTGAATCAAGGTTCGTCACTTGAATACGCTCTTCGTGCTTAATGTCTCGCAATGACGGTTTACCAATTTCGCTGACTTGCTGTTCGCCAACCGCCCAACTTAGCGGTCGTGGCTGATGTTGAATTTTGGTTTGCAACAACAATAAAGCTTCAAGTAAAGCTTCTGGCCTTGGCGGACATCCCGGCACATAGACATCAACCGGAATAAATTTATCAACTCCTTGCACAACACTATAAATGTCGTACATACCGCCAGAGTTAGCGCAAGAGCCCATGGAGATAATCCAACGAGGTTCTAATAGTTGTTCATAAAGGTGTTGAATTACCGGCGCCATTTTTCGAAAGCAAGTGCCTGAAATCACCATTAAATCAGCTTGTCTTGGCGTTGCACGAATCACTTCAGCGCCAAAACGGGCAATGTCATGTCGCGAGGTAAAGCTCGTTGCCATTTCGACATAACAACAACTTAAACCAAAATTAAACGGCCAGATGGAATTTTTACGCCCCCAATTCACCATGTCATCAAGCTTAGCAAACAGAACACTGCGCTTTAATTCTGCTTCAGAAACACCCTTCATTTCCCCCATGGCGTCATCTAATTTTGCTTTTGTCAGTGACCATTCCATTATTGCTGTCCTTTATTTTTTTCAAAAAGAGTTTGATTAAAAATAGTTTGATCAAAAAAGCTTTGCTCAACGGGCTGGTTTTCAACTTGTTGCAAACGCTTTAGTTGTGTTGCTCTAAAAGGTTGATGGCGTCGGGTTAACTCTAATGCACCAATACGAATTAAATAAATTAATGCCGCCAGTAATACCGTAATAAAAATACTGGCTTCGATAAAACCAGGCCAACCCACCTCATCAAAAGCAATAACCCAAGCAAAAAGATAAATGGTTTCTAAATCAAAAATGACAAAAAAAATGGCATATAAAAAGAAGTGATTGGTAAAGCGGGTTTTATTGTCAGAGACAGAAACAATGCCGGATTCATAAGGGGTGTTCTTCGCTCGCTGTTTACCTTTGGGACCAAGAAAATGGGATAGCAGCATCATCAGAACGAGCATAGCAGCCAAAATAATAAAGTAAGCCGCAATGGGCCATACTTGTGTCATTTGATCCGATGTTTCCACAAAGCCTCCATTGATAACCTAATGCGTGATAATGCCAAATATCATCGGCAAACAATTCATTAAACTACAAATCGACAGACAGCAAACTCATCGATACCTACTTATGATACCTACTTAAAATCCATCACCAAGATACTCATCAGCAGCTTGGTAATCGCATTAGCCATTAAAAAAATGTCAATGTTAGTGAGCTAAATTAGATTTCAGTGTCACTAAAATTCATTACAGATTAACAACTAAGTAGATGGGACAGACAAAAAGTGTCTGTTCGGTAAGTTAATACCTGACCTTATAGGGAGATCGCCATTACTGATGCATAAGGTTAACTCGCTGCATTTACTTTTTATTGTTGTTATTCCGCTTTCGCTAACATGCTCTCTTCATAAATCCGACTGAGATAGCACTTATAATTAAGTGTAAATAGACAATATTTGCATCATGAATTTCTGCGCGATTTTCGGCTCTAATTTCGGCCCTCATTTCAGCTAGTGTGCTTGGAAAAATGTTACGATGAAAAATATTGTTGATAATGCCAGTATAGAAAAGAATTCAAGTAATGCTTGTTTTTTAATCAAACATTAACATTGAAACATTTTAGCGGGTATAAAAAGCAATAAACACGGCGCTTGCCGTGTTTATTGCTAGAGGAGGTTTTTTGCTTAATGATTCAAGCCAGCTTATCTTTTAAGCTTATAGTTAAAACTTATTCTTCAGCGCCATTAATTAGCACTGAAAACGCTGACAATTTATCCAGCACCATACCATGTATTGATTTTCTTGGATAACGGCCAGTACGCGTGATTGCTCCAGCGGGTTGCGCCATTAAAATCTCTATCGCTTGATCAATATTATCGACTGCATAAATGGCAAACTGTCCATCGGCCACTGCCTGTATCACCTCAGGTGCCAACATCAAATTAATGGTATTGGTTTTAGGTATAATAACACCTTGTTCGCCCGTTAAGCCTTTATCCTTGCAGAGACGATAAAAACCTTCTATTTTCTCATTAACGCCACCAATAGATTGCACTTCGCCATGTTGATTCATCGACCCTGTTATCGCGAAACCTTGATTTATGGGTAACTTAGCGATAGCGGAAATTAACACACAAAGTTCGGCCATTGACGCACTGTCACCATCAATATGGCCATAAGATTGCTCAATGGCAATATTAGCAGAAATAGTCACTGGAAATTTCTGCCCATACTTGTGGCCCAAATAACCGGTTAAAATCAATACACCTTTTGAGTGAATAGATTTACCTAAATCGACTTCACGCTCAATATCTGTCACCCCTTGGCTACCAGCATATACGGTTGCCGTTATACGAGCTGGGGTACCAAAAACACTATCACCAATCTCTAACACGGTTAGACCATTAATTTTACCTACTTGCCCACCTTCGGTATCAATAAGTAACTGACGCTCTTTAATTTCCTCTAACCAAGCTTCACTCATGCGGCCGGTACGTCGTTGTTTGGCCGCTAATGCCATGGTGATATGTTTACCGCACAGGTCATTTTTGCCATCTGATCGCTGCCATAAATAAAAAGCTTCGTCTAATAAGTCATTAACCTCCACTATATTTGCTGATATTTTTTGCTGGTGCTCTGCGCGCCTGAGCGCATATTTAACTAACTCAAATACCGCTTCATCTGTCACTTGTGGATAATGGTTACGATGGGCACGCTGGCGAATTAAATTGGCGTAGTCATTTAAATTACTTTGGTTTTTTTCTAAGTGACGATCAAAGTCTGCCAAAACTCGAAATAACTCAGTAAACTCTTGATCATAATCTTGTAAGGTATAGTAAATTTCAGGATCGCCCAGCAAAATCACTTTAACATTTAACGGGATTTTTTCTGGTTGCAAACTAAATGCACCGGGTTGTGCATATTCTGAATGCGGATTTTCGATAGTAATTTGCTGCGATTTTAGCGCTAGCTTTAAACGCGCCCAAACTAAAGGTTGGGTCAAAAGTTTATCCGCTTCAAGTAATATATAACCGCCATTGGCTTTATGCAGCGCACCCGGTCTTATTAAACGGTAACTGGTGTAACTGCTGCCTTGAAAACTACCAAAATCAACATGGCCAAATAGGTTTTGAAAGGTCGGATTCTGTTCATAAATAACCGGCGCACCTTCATTGGCTTTTCGGGTTACCAGTAAGTTAGGTAAAAAACGTTCCACCATGAGTTTACGCATATCTTTATCATTAGGCGCCTCGTTACTTTCATCGACCAGTAACTCTAAAACAGCATCAACAACGTGCGCTTTAACTTTAGCTAAATATTTCTGTACGCCAGTATTGCGAGCGAATTCTGTCTCTAATTCTTTCAAAAAAGGTTGAATACTTTGTGCCGCAGTTTCATGTTTTAACTTACGTAATTTGTCGGAAGAAATTCGTTTCCATTGCGGTAATTCAATTAATTTTTCAGAAAGTAAATCTTCTAATTTGGCCAACAGAATATAAAAATCAGCACGTTTTGGTTCGTTTAATTCCGCAAACTCTTTATCATTAAGTCGCTTGCCTTCGACTAATGGTGAAAAGCCAATTTCACCATTTTCTTCGAACAACACAACATCATCTTTTAATGCTGCTTCTTCAACCTCAGTAATCGCTTGGTCATATTTTTTATTAAAGTCTCGATCGATGGCCGCTTTCTGCCTTTGATAGCCCAAGTTATCAAAAATCTCTGGAAACAAATCCATTAACTCGTCAATAAAGGTGTTCATACGAGTAAGTAATTGCTTACCATCACCTGGGCTAACATAAAGGCTATATGGCGAATTTGGGTCATCAAAATTGTTGATATAACACCATTCATCAGGTGTGGGTTCTTGACTTGCTGTCGCGGCTAACATTTGCTTGATCAGGGTTTGACGCCCGGTACCATGCTCACCCATGGCGTAAACATTAAAACCTGGTGCATCCATCGACAAGCCAAAAGTTAGTGCTTCTTTCGCTCTTTCATGGCCAATAAATACTTGTTCAGTTTCTGAGGTCGATGTAGCATTAGCAAATTGTTTAACCGTTAGGTCTGCGGTTAACTGGCAAGGTTTAAGACGTGTATTTGTTGACACATTTGTCATAGAAGATCTCTCGGGAGTGCGATTTTAATATCAGGTGAAATAAATACGGCTACAGTAAGCACAGTGTACAGCGACACGCCACTGAACAGCAAAATAATATAAAGAAAAACCATCAAAAAAAGTTGTTTTTACGGCGTTAAACTCAATCGATCAAAGTTTTTACCACCACAGGCAATACAGTCCGTAACAACATTTGGGTGGCTATAAGTAACACAATGTTGGCATGCTTTGCATTTTAACTGACCAAAACCAACATAATCACCGACCTGGTAGCCATCTTGATGTTGAAAATCATCCATCAACTCGGCCCATTCAACTTGTGACTTATCGGTAATTTGCGCCAAGCTTGACCAAAGGCTTTCATTAAGTAGCTCTAAATATATTGAATGCTTAATGTCCGCTTGATATTGCTGATAAAAATCACCCAAGTCGTACTTAAGATTAGCGATAAACTGCTTAACTTGCTGCTCAGGAATTTGCTCGGCAGCCATCAGTATCGTTTTCGCTTGTTCGAGTAATTCAACAGCCGAGCGAATTTCGTTATCCTTGGTGTCTTCCAACCATGTTTGTAACTTTTGATAAAGCTCTTGAATCTGAGATTGCTTTTTTTTCATCATGCTTACCTCATTTAAAAATCACTTATTAGTCTACTTATTGAGTAGATAACGTCACCCACTAGCACTTTATTAAAGCATATAAAAACGACTAAAGTGGCTTTTATCAGCTATTTAGCTATTAATGCTCAATATTTTTGCGCTTATCTAGAAAAAATTTCCGCATAGCCCTGCTTTAACTTGTCGCAACGGCTAGAGATAAGGTATCCTATCAAGAATATTTTTATCGCTAAAACCTGACCTTAACATGACAAATTTTATCAAGGTAAAATTGTCAAAAAAGCGGGTTGAGGCTCTTATTTAAGTGTGTTTGAGAAATCTTAATGGAATCCATCTACAATCCCCAATCAATTGAAGCCGAAGTTCAGAAATTTTGGACTGATAACGACACCTTCAAAGCTGAAGAGTTACCAGGAAAAGAAAAGTTTTATTGCTTGGCGATGTTTCCATACCCAAGTGGTCGACTCCATATGGGCCACGTACGTAACTACAGTTTAGGTGATGTGATTTCTCGTTACCAACGCATGCAAGGCAAAAATGTAATGCAACCTATGGGTTGGGACGCTTTTGGTTTGCCGGCTGAAAATGCCGCGATTAAAAATAATTCTGCGCCTGCCAAATGGACTTATGAAAATATTGATTACATGCGTAACCAATTAAAGTCATTGGGCTTTGGTTACGACTGGAGTCGTGAATTAGCCACCTGTAAAAAAGACTATTACCGTTGGGAGCAGTGGTTCTTCACTCAGCTATATGAAAAAGGCTTAGTGTATAAGAAAAATTCCACGGTGAATTGGGATCCTGTTGATCAAACCGTATTAGCTAACGAGCAAGTAATAGATGGCCGTGGTTGGCGTTCTGGTGCGCTAGTTGAACGCAAAGAAATACCGCAATGGTTCATTAAAATTACGGCTTATGCTGAAGAATTAATTAACGATTTAGACCAATTAACCGATTGGCCTGAACAAGTTAAAACTATGCAGCGTAACTGGATTGGTCGCTCTGAAGGTGTAGATATGACCTTTCAAGTGGCCGACTCGACTGAAAGCTTCGATATCTACACCACACGGCCAGATACCATCATGGGTGTGACTTATGTCGCCTTAGCTGCCCAGCATCCATTAGCTTTAGCTGCGGCTGAAACGAATCCAGCACTAGCGGCATTTATTCAAGGCTGTAAAACTAATAAATCTACTGAAGCCGACATGGCGACAATGGAGAAAAAAGGCGTTGATACCGGCTTAAAAGCACTCCACCCGATTAGTGGTGAAATAGTACCTGTTTGGGCGGCAAACTTCGTACTAATGGACTATGGCTCAGGCGCCGTTATGTCTGTACCGGGTCACGACCAACGCGATTGGGAATTCGCCACTAAGTATGGTCTAGATATTAAACAAGTTATTGCCAGCGATGAAGGCGCTGACGTTACAAAAACGGCGATTACTGGCAAGAATGTTTTAGTTAATTCTGGTGAATTTGACGGTTTAAATTTTGAAGAGGCTTTTAAAGCTATTTCAGAAAAATTAATTGCTGAAAACAAAGGTAAAGTAACGGTAAATTATCGCTTACGTGACTGGGGTGTTTCTCGTCAACGTTATTGGGGTACACCCATTCCAATGCTGCACTTAGCCAATGGTGAGTCTGTGCCGGTACCTGCGGATCAACTACCTGTTGAACTACCCGAAGATGTAGTGATGAATGGCGTAACCTCACCGATTAAAGACAACCCTGAATGGGCTAAAACCACCTTCAATGGTGAAGAAGCATTTCGCGAAACAGATACCTTTGACACCTTTATGGAATCATCATGGTATTACGCACGTTATTGTTCACCGAACGATGACACGCAAATGTTAGATCCAGCCAAAGCTAATTATTGGTTGCCGGTAGATCAATACATTGGCGGTATTGAGCATGCCATTTTACATTTACTTTATGCCCGTTTTTTCCATAAATTATTACGTGATGCTGGCTTAGTAGAATCTAACGAACCTTTTAAAAAATTACTCTGCCAAGGCATGGTATTAGCTGATACCTATTATCGTGAAGCAGACAATGGCGGACAAGATTGGATTGCACCAACAGATGTTGACGTTGAGCGTGATGAAAAAGGCCATGTCACTTCTGCTATCAGTAAATTAGATGGCAAACCGGTTATTTCTGCTGGCATGAGCAAAATGTCAAAATCGAAAAATAACGGTATTGACCCACAATCAGTTATTGATTTATATGGCGCTGATACCGTACGACTATTTATCATGTTTACCTCACCACCAGAGCAAACATTAGAATGGTGTGATGCCGGCGTGGAAGGTGCACATAGATTCTTAAAGCGGGTTTGGAAACTCACTTATGACTTTACCCAAGTTGCAGAAGTGTCAAAAGCAGCACCCAAGATTGCCAACTTAACGCTTAACTCGGCGCAAAAATCCTTACGCCTTGAATTGCATAAAACCATTGCTAAAGTCAGTGATGATATTGGTCGTCGAAACACCTTTAATACCGCTATTGCCGCGATCATGGAATTAATGAATCATTTAGGTAAAGCGAATATTGCCAGCACTGAAGATCGCGTGGTGATGCATGAAGCTATTCGTGCGGTAGTATTAATGCTAACACCTATCGTGCCACATTTAAGTCATCATTTATGGAACATGATTGGCGATGGTAAGCCAGTTGAAAATACTGCCTGGCCAGTGGTTGACGCCACCGCTTTAGTGGAAGATGAAAAGCTTATTATTGTACAAGTTAACGGTAAATTGCGCGCTAAAATTACCGTGTCAGCCGAGGCAACAAAAGAATCGGTTGAAGAAATCGGTTTTAATGATGTCAATGTTAGCAAATTTATTGACGGTAAAACCGTACGTAAAGTGATTTATGTACCGGGTAAACTATTGAATATTGTTGCTAATTAGTAACTTATTTTGTTACAGCTGTTAATGATAACTTAATTAAAACAGCGAGTTAAAAGTGCATAGCTAAAACTTATTGGCTATGCACTGATTGAATTTTACCTATAAAAAGTGAACACTTTATGCAGCCATTAATAATTGGTCGAGTAAGCAAACTTTTATCCTTTAGCATTATTTTAATGATGTTAAATGGTTGTGGCTTTCAACTACGCGGCAATTATTTATTAGCGCCTGAGCTACAAACCATTATATTTAGCTCGGTTGATCAATATGGTGAACTCACTCGTTTAGTCAAGCAGCATTTAAGTATTAACGATGTGACTTTAGTGCGACAAAGTGAAAAAGCTATTCCGCAAATGCGTATACTACAAGACAACTTAGACCGAAGAACACTGTCGGTTTTCCCGAATGGTCAGGTAGCAGAATACGAGCTTATTTATACCGTACGCTATCAAATTTTAATCCCCGGACAAGATATTCAAAATTTCCGCTTTGAGCTTAATCGTGATTATCAAGATGATCCTGATATTGCCCTAGCAAAAAGTCGCGAATTGTCGTTAATGTTACGAGAAATGCGTAAAGAAGCCGCCAATAAAATTTTACGTGACATGGCTAGTATTCAGCTGTAGGTAACTTCACATGCGCATTTATCATAATCACCTCGAAAAAACCTTAACACAAGGCTTTAAGCCGATATGGTTAGTCTTTGGTGATGAGCCATGGCAAAAAAATGACGCCTTAGAAAAAATTAAAAATAGTGCTAAAAAACAAGGCTTTGATGAAGTTATTCGTTTTAGCATTGACGATAAATTTAATTGGGATGAGCTGTTCCAAGAATATCAGTCAATGAGTTTGTTTTCATCATTACGCATTATAGAAGTAGAGTTTACCACGGGTAAAATTGGCGATAATGGTGCGAAAGGTGTCGCGCAATTACTCACCCTGTTACATCAAGATATTCAACTCATCTTTCATGGCCCTAAACTTGACGCTGCCACACAAAAGCGCAAGTGGTTCAAGGCGTTAGAAGCTGCTGGTTGCTTTGTGCCTTTATACGATATTGAAGGTAAACAATTAAAACAATGGCTCAGCAATCAAGCTCGGCAGTTGCAATTAACCTTACCTGACGATGTTATTAATTTAATGACTGAATTATTTGAAGGTAATTTACCGGCATTAGCTCAAGAGTTGCAGAAACTGTCGATATTATTCTCACAGCAAGCCGTGAGTGTTGAAGAAGCAGAGCAACTTTTAATTAAACAAGCGCGATTTAATCCTTTTCAACTGATCGACACTTTGCTGATTGGTGACCTTAAAAAGTGCTTAACTATCTTAGATCAAATGCAGCATGACGGTAGCGCATTTGGCCAATTAGTTTGGGTGGTACACAAAGAAATTAGTCAGCTTTATGCCATGTTAGAACAAATAGAACAAGGCAGCCGTATTAACGACATTTTTCAGCAATACCGTATTTGGGAGAAGAAAAAACCCTTATATCAGCATGCGTTAAACAATATAAGCTTAAGCAATGCCGAGCAAGCATTAGCGAGGTTAGCGCAAGTGGATTTACTCAGTAAAACCAGTAGCGACTTTAACGCTTTTATTTTGCTCAGTGATGTTTTTATCAGCTTATTTCACGATAACATCAGCCAACACTTCAGTTTAGATTATGAGTATAACTAACCAAAAAACGCCAACACTTATCGCGTTACTTGGCGGTACCTTCGATCCTATCCATCTCGGTCACATCTTACCTGCCCAAGAAACCGCGCAATGGTTAGGCGCAAAAAAGTTATATTTAATTCCTGCCCATATTCCGCCACATAAAGCTGGCACTCATGCCAATGCGAAACAGCGTACTAAAATGGTCGCTTTAGTCTGTGATAAAAGCGCAGTATTTACCCTTGATACTCGTGAACTCAAGCGTCACAGCCCTTCATATACCGTCGATACCTTACAACAAATAAAAACTGAGCAGCCTAATGCAGCTTTATATTTTATTATGGGTATGGACTCACTCTTATCATTTACCCAATGGCGCAGCTGGCAAGATATTCTCACTTTATGTAACTTAGTGGTTAATATTCGTCCAGGTTACCCGCACCTAGCGTTGGAAGCGGCACTTGAGCCAGCACTAAAGTCTCGTTTAATTTATAGTCTTGCGCAATTACAGCGCCAGCAAACTGGACAAATACTTATCCATGAAAGTACCCCTGTGGATATTTCCTCGACCACAATAAGAGCAAAAATTAAAGCGGGCTCAGACGTCAGCCAATACCTACCTCAATGCGTATATGATTATATAGAGCAACATAAGCTCTATCGATAACGTCATTATTTTTCAATAACTGCAGCCAAATCACTCATTTTGTATCACTTGGGGAGAAGTTAAGTGAAATAAATCCATTGTTGTGCAAAAAAACGGCTATTTACTGCATTAGATGGTTAACTGACAAACAAAATAATGCTATTATCGCCGATTATTGTTGTTAATTATAGAGATCCCACTTTGCAAAGTTCAGACCTAATTACTTTTGTTACCGAAAAAATCGAAGATATGAAAGGCCGCGATATCGTTACATTAGAAGTAGCTACAAAATCGAGTTTCACTGACTACATGTTAGTTTGCTCTGGTAACTCAAAACGCCACGTTATTTCCATTGCACAATCACTCACTATCGAATGCCGTGCAGCTGGTATTGAAGCCTTAGGTGTTGAAGGAAATGATGTTGGTGAATGGTCTTTAGTCGACTTAGGTGATGTTGTTGTGCATGTGATGACTGATGAAACTCGTGAGCGTTATCAACTAGAACAACTATGGCAGTAGTCTAAACAACAATGCGCATTACCTTATATGCCGTTGGTAATAAAATGCCCGCTTGGGTTAGCCAAGGGTTTAGCGAATATTGCCGTAGATTTCCTCGTGATATGAGTTTCCATCTAGTGGAGATTTCACCAGGGAAACGCGGTAAAAATGCAGACATTGCCCGCATTCTTGAAAAAGAAGGTGAGCTAATGTTAGCGGCTATTCCAAAAGGTAATCGCATTGTTACCTTAGAAGTAGAAGGCAAGCCTTGGACGACTCCTGATCTTGCCAAACAGCTGGAACGTTGGCATGTAGATAGCCGAGATGTTGCGCTTTTAGTTGGTGGACCTGAAGGTTTAGCACCTGCTTGCATTAAGGCGTCTGAGCAAAAGTGGTCATTGTCACCACTGACCTTACCACACCCTATGGTTCGAATTGTTGTGGCTGAAAGCCTCTATCGTGCTTGGTCAATCAATAATAATCACCCTTATCATAGAGAATAAATAATGGCAGCCAAAAAACGTGTTGTTATTAGAAATCATAGCGCTGAAGCCAATTTATTTGCCCGCCGTACCTTCATCATCTTTGCGGCTATCATCATACTTTCATTAGTGTTATTTAGTAATATTTATAATCTTCAAGTTAGCTCATATCAAAAGTACCAAACACGCTCAAACTCCAACCGTATTAAACTGTTACCTGTCGCGCCCAATAGAGGCTTAATATACGATAGAAATGGTGTTTTACTGGCTGACAATACCCCTGTTTACAGCTTAGAAGTGATCCCAGAGCAAGTAAATGACATTAAAAAGCGCTTGTCAGAAGTTAGCCAACTGTTAGATATAAGCCAAGAAAAACAAGACAAACTACTGCAAGCAATGAAGAGTAAACGTCGTTTTAAACCGATAGAGCTTTATTCACGCTTAAGCGAGCAACAAGTCGCCTTATTTTCGGTCAATCAGCATAAATTTCCTGGTTTTTTTATTGATGCACGTTTAAAGCGTTATTACCCTTTTGCTGAATTAACCACGCACTCACTGGGTTATGTCGCACGTATTAATGGTAGAGACTCACTCGCGTTAGAACAGCAAGGCTTAGCTGAAAACTATGCCGCTACGCGCAATATTGGTAAACGCGGCTTAGAACGCTATTACCAAGACATTTTACACGGCACCATTGGCCACCAAAAAGTAGAAATTAACAACCAAGGTCGGATCATTCGTACCTTAGACTTTACCCCACCCATTCCCGGTAAAGACCTGACCTTAACCTTGGATATTGAGCTACAAATGATCGCAAAACGGGCGCTTTCGGGTAAGCGTGGTGCGATTGTCGCCATTGACCCAAGAGACGGTGGCGTGCTTGCTATGTATTCAAACCCAAGTTTTGATGGCAACTTGTTTGTTCATGGCATCAGCAGCAAAAAATATAAAAAACTTTTAGCCCCAAAGAGCAATAAACCCTTACTCAATAGAGCATTACAAGGTTACCCACCTGCTTCAACGATTAAACCTTTATTAGCCATTACGGGTTTAGACGCAGGGGTCATTACGCCAGAAACAGAAATTTATGATCCCGGATTTTATCAACTCCCCGGGATAGAAACTAAGCGACGTGACTGGAAAAAATGGGGCCATGGCAAAGTCGGTTTATCTAAATCGTTAGAGCAGTCTTGTAATGTGTATTACTACGATTTGGCCTATAAATTGGGCATTACCCGTATTAGTCAAATGATGAGAAAATTCGGCTTCGGTGAATATACCGGTATTGACCTGCACGAAGAAAGTCGTGCAATTATGCCCAGTATCGAATGGAAAAGAGCCCGTTATAATAAACCTTGGTATACGGGTGAAACCCTATCGGTAGGTATTGGTCAAAGTTACTGGTCAGTCACGCCACTGCAATTGTCACAAGCCCTAGCCATCCTAGTCAATAAAGGTGAGATTAAGGTACCACACTTATTAAAAGCCACCACTGAAGTGGTTGTTAAAAACAAAGATGCTAGCACAGCGCAAACCATTGTCACTGAATATGTGGTTGATGAAAAACAGCCTATCATCTTAAAAGATCAACATAGCTGGGATCTGGTTTTAGATGGTTTACATAATACCGTGCAAAAATTTGGCGCGACCGGCTATACCGCATTTAAAGGCAGTAAATACGACGCAGCAGGTAAAACGGGTTCGGCACAAACCGCTAACATAGAACAAGGTGAAGAATACGATGCGAGTCAAGTTAAAGAAAGCAAACGTGACAATGCCATGTTCATTGCCTTTGCCCCTTACGAAAAACCT
This sequence comes from Colwellia sp. MB3u-8, assembly GCF_014076985.1. Taxonomy (NCBI): domain Bacteria; kingdom Pseudomonadati; phylum Pseudomonadota; class Gammaproteobacteria; order Alteromonadales; family Colwelliaceae; genus Colwellia; species Colwellia sp. MB3u-8. The sequence continues at coordinate 93,669 of NZ_JACGVA010000063.1, read as the reverse complement.
GAAATAGTGATTGCGGTTGCCATAGAGAATGTTGCTAAAGGTGGTGGTGGTACGAATGCCGGACCGGTTGCACGCCAAATTATGGATCAGTATTTTGGTGATCGCGAAATTATCAGTAAAGACCCGCGCAAGCATCCACATCATAGCAAGGATTTTCATCAAAAAATTAAAAATACAGCAGGTAATCCCTAGTGCGTAATACCGGACATGATCAACACCAAGAGCGCACTTTATGGCAAGGTTTACATATTGACCTGCCATTATTATTCGGGATTTTAGTCTTACTAACACTGGGGTTATTTGTCGTCTATAGTGCAGGTGGGCAAGAGTCTGCCGTACTAATAAGACATGCAAAACGTGTTGGCTTAGCACTATTTGTGATGTTTATTGTTGCGCAAATCCCACCCTTGTCTTATCGAAGATGGGCGGTACCTGTATTCATTATCGGCTTAATGTTATTAAGTGCCGTGCTACTATTTGGTCATGTTGGCAAAGGTGCTCAACGTTGGTTAGACCTTGGTTTTACTAAGTTTCAACCCTCTGAAATTATGAAGCTTATCATGCCTATTATGATCGCTTGGTATGTTAGTCAATACGATTTACCGATCAAAATATCCAAAATAATCATCGCTTTTATTTTAGTCTTAATACCCACTCTGCTCATTGCTAAACAACCTGATTTAGGCACGTCTTTACTGATCGCAAGCTCAGGCATATTTGTTATATTCCTTGCGGGTGCCAGTTGGAAACTTATCGGTGCCTGTATTGGTTTAGCGTCTGCATTTGCGCCAGTTTTATGGATGTTTTTGATGAAACCTTATCAGAAACAACGGGTGCTAACATTCTTAAATCCTGAACAAGATCCACTCGGCTCAGGCTACCATATTATTCAATCTAAAATTGCCATCGGCTCTGGTGGTATACACGGTAAAGGCTGGTTACAAGGTACTCAATCACAATTAGAGTTTTTACCTGAGCGCCATACTGACTTTATTTTTGCAGTATTTAGTGAAGAGTTTGGCTTGATTGGTGTCGGCTTATTGTTAACAGTATATCTGGTAATTGTTATGCGCGGCTTATGGATTGCGGTCAATGCTCAGCATGCCTTTACTAAGCTTTTGGCTGGCAGTTTAACACTGACATTTTTTGTTTATATCTTTGTTAATATTGGCATGGTCTCTGGTATATTGCCTGTGGTGGGTGTACCCCTACCTTTAATTAGCTACGGTGGCACATCAATGGTGACATTAATGGCAGGATTTGGCATGCTTATGGCAATAAGCACCCATAGAAAATTTAATATCTAGCAAAAAGAATGGCGTGTGAAATAATAGCGCATGAAAAAAATAACCGAATAAACAATTGACGTAAATAATAATAGAGTCTACTGATATTTATGGCGAAATTAAACATCAATCACCCTATATACTTATGTGTACTGATCATACTTGTCTCGGCTTGTAGCGCTAACTATGGTCGTTACCAACAAAAAAATGACAGTATACCCAGCCGCTTACCTACCGCTAGTGAACTTCATGATGCTACGCCGCGAGCAGAAGCATTTAGCCTTGGTGGTAATAAACACTATCAAGTACGCGGTGAAGACTATCAAGTATTAAACAGTGCAGAAAATTTTAGCCAAGCCGGAACGGCCTCTTGGTATGGTCGAAAGTTTCATGGTCACTTAACCTCAAATGGCGAAATTTACGATATGTATGCCATGAGTGCCGCCCATAAGAACTTACCTTTACCTAGCTATTTAAGGGTCGTTAATAATAGCAACGGGCTATCTGTTATTGTTCGAGTTAATGACCGAGGCCCTTTTCATCAAAGCCGTATTATTGATTTGTCATACAGTGCCGCCTATAAGCTCGATATGTTAAAAACAGGCACTGCCGATGTAACCATTACAGCCATCACTGATTTTACGCTTAATGGTTTAGCCAAACTTCAGGATAGCAATAAACGCGCAGCAGATAGCGCAACAATCACGCCTTTGCCAGAAACAAGGCTTTCAGTCGCAACTGAAACAATAGCCGCGAGAAAAATTGAGCTTGAAACAGCGACACCATCACCATTAAAGGTTATACCTAGAGCACAATATATTCAGGTATTTGCTAGTAGCAGTCATACTCAAGCGACCAAACTTGCCAAGGTATTAATTAAACAACATCAAATAAATACCCTATTAGAAAAAATAAATGGAATTTTTCGTGTGCTTGTTGGTCCGATAGAGCGCAGTGATGAATTAACTAGGTTATTGTTAGCAATTAAAGCAGATGGTTACCCTAAAGCTTTTATTCGCCAGTAACTTTATTCACTAGTAACTTTTTTGCACGAGTAAAATATTAAGCCCTAACGTTAGTCTTTATTTTTTTAGCGAGTATGTTTAGCTAAAAAGTCATATTACTGCGACTTAACGTATATAAATAATTAGCAAAACTCATCAAAGGTAACAAATTGATGGTAGCACTGATTAGTATTAAAAAAGAAAAATGTTATACTGCATAAAATTTTTATAATTTCCATTAAATGTTTTTATAATTTCCATTAAATGATAGCGCTGTAGGACAATTATGCCCCAAATCAAGGTTACTCGAGTACCTAAAAAACCGATAAAGTTATTAACTGTTTTAGGCTCTGTATTATTAAGTGTTTGCTCCCTTTCTCATGCACAAACTATTATCCCACCCGCTCCAGAAGTAAGTGCTAAAGGCCACATTTTAATAGATTATGCCACGGGTACGGTTATTGCAGAAAGTAATGCCGATATTTTACTTGCTCCAGCAAGCTTGACCAAAATGATGACCAGTTACATCATAGGTAAAGAGCTAGATAATGGTAATATCAGCAATGATGACCCCGTTAGAATTAGCGAAAAAGCTTGGGCAAAAAATTTCCCTGAGTCCTCAAAAATGTTTATTGAAGTGGGTACAGAAGTATCAGTAAGCTTGTTAAACCAAGGTATTATCGTTGCATCAGGAAATGACGCCTGTGTTGCTATGGCTGAACATATTGCCGGTAGTGAAGGTGCATTTGCCCAATTAATGAATGCCCACGCTGAACAATTAGGCATGTATAGTAGCTTTTTTGAAAACAGTCATGGCTTAGACAGCAAAGAACACAAAACCACAGCGCGTGATATGGCAACACTGGCTATTGCCCTTATTCGCGATGTACCCGATGAGTACAAGTTGTATCGCCAAAAGTCTTTTACTTATAACAACATTAAACAATATAACCGCAATAGTTTATTGTGGGATAAAAGTATGAATGTTGACGGTTTAAAAACCGGCCATACCTCACAAGCAGGCTATAGTTTAGTCACATCCGCGACTAAAGGCGATATGCGCTTAGTCAGTGTCGTTATGGGTACCGACAGCGAGCGTGCTCGTAAAGTAGAGAGTAAAAAGCTACTGAACTATGGTTTCCGTTTTTACGAAACATACACACCCTATAAAGCTGGTGAAAAGTTTGTTAGTGATAGAGTTTGGATGGGCGATAGCAAAGAAGTTGACTTAGGTATTATGGTTAATACTCCAATTACCATTCCTCGTGGTCAACGTAAAAACTTACAAGCAAATTTTGAGTTAGACAAGCAACTCAAAGCGCCACTGCAAAAAGGTGAAGTCGTAGGCAAATTATTTTTACAACTCGACGGTGAAGATATTGCCCAATACCCGTTAGTAACGCTACAAGAAATTCAAGAAGGTAGCCTGTTTAATAAATTGATCGACTATGTAAAGCTGCAATTTATTAACTAGTTTTAATCACTGTTTTATTAGTTCTACTAAACTGCACAGAAAACTTAGCCTAGGCTAAGTTTTCTGCTTTAATTCAGCTGTATTAGAAAATAAAACCACCAGCAAACATTGATATTAGTTAATCTCCCCCTCATTTATATCCAATAACTCGCCTCGACTGGTCACATTCGTAATAAATAGTGTTAAAATATCACCAATTGGCACATTCAGCCGCTTAAATGATTACCACATGGATTGGTTTATTTACCACTGACTCGAATATGCTAGCCATGATTAAAATACCGACAGCATATGGGTTTTTTACCGATTAAGAGAAAAAAATGAATACTAAATTTGATGAATTATTAGATTTCCCCACCGTACTAAACTTTAAAGTCATGGGTATCGCGTGTGACGAGTTGCCTGACCTAGTGGTTGGCGAGTTGCAAAAACACACGCCTGGTGATTATGCGCCAAAGGTTAAACCAAGCTCGAAAGGAAATTATCATTCAATTTCAGTGGTTGTTACGGTTACCAGTAAAGAACATATTGAAACAATATATAAAACCTTGAACGCCATTGAGCAAGTACGTTACGTGCTTTGACCCTACTTCTTATCCGGTGTATTACCATTATTATTTAGCTATAATACCCGCAATAAAATCTATAGAGATGTATTTTGAAAAACACATTGATTATTCGGCAACTGAATAACCTCGACTATGTCGATGTTTGGCATGCCATGCAAAATTTCACCGATAATCGAGACGAAAGCACTGATGATGAACTTTGGCTGGTAGAGCATCCGCCAATATTTACTCAAGGACAAGCAGGTAAAGATGAACACCTACTTATGCCTGGAGATATTCCAGTGGTAAAAGTTGATCGTGGCGGGCAAGTCACCTATCACGGCCCTGGCCAACAAGTGATCTACTTTATGATCAATCTCCGCCGCAGAAAAATGGGCATAAGAACACTGGTTACGCTAATTGAAGATGGCATCGTAGCCTCAATGGCAGACTTTGGCATTACGGCAAAAGCAAAGCCTGACGCGCCAGGTGTTTATGTTGAAGATAAAAAAATTGCCTCTTTAGGTCTTAGAGTACGTAAAGGCTGCTCATTTCATGGTTTGGCATTAAATGTTAATATGGACCTATCACCATTTCTACGCATTAACCCCTGCGGTTATCAAGGCTTAGAAATGATACAAACAATCGATTTACAAGGCCCTGCCACAGTAGATCAAGCGGGTGACTCATTGGTTAAACACCTAAGTGAGTTATTAAACACCCAGCATTTATCTTATCAAACGGGATTGGAAACAATACATGACCACTAAATCATCACAAATTACTCCAGGCACTAAACTACGCGATGCTGAAAAAATGGCGCATATTCCTATTAAGGTTATGACTTCTGAGCGCGAAACCATGCTAAGAAAACCTAATTGGTTACGCATTAAACTGCCAAAAAGTTCAGAGCGTATTGATAGTATAAAAGCAGCACTGCGCAAACATAATTTACATTCTGTTTGCGAAGAAGCGTCATGCCCAAATTTATCAGAATGTTTTAATAACGGTACAGCAACCTTTATGATTTTGGGTGATATTTGTACCCGTCGTTGTCCATTTTGTGATGTTGGCCATGGCCGCCCAATGGCGGTAAATAAAGAAGAGCCGCGCAAGTTAGCCTTAACGCTAAAAGACATGAAGCTGAAATACGTAGTGATCACTTCTGTTGACCGTGATGACCTTCGTGATGGCGGCGCACAACAATTTGTTGATTGTATTACCGAAATTGCCGAGCATTCACCACATACTAAAGTAGAAATTTTAGTCCCTGATTTTCGTGGCCGTATGGATCGTGCTTTAGAAATTTTAAATACCCATCCACCGGGTACCTTCAATCACAACCTCGAAACCGCACCACGTTTATATACCAAAGCTCGCCCAGGCGCTAACTACCAATGGTCATTAGATCTATTGAAAAAATTTGGTGAGGCGAACCCAAGTGTACCGACTAAGTCTGGTTTAATGGTCGGCTTAGGTGAAACTAACGAAGAGATTCTTCAAGTGATGCGGGATTTACGTGCTCATGGCGTTACCATGTTAACTATTGGTCAATACTTACAACCGAGTAAACATCATTTACCGGTCGAGCGTTACGTTCACCCAGATGACTTTGCTATGTTTAAACGTGAAGCAGATAAAATGGGCTTTGATCACGCCGCATGTGGTCCACTCGTACGTTCTAGCTACCATGCTGATAAACAAGCCGCTGGTGAAGAAGTAAAATAGTACATACCACTTAAGTACATACTGCCTAGTTAATTAACCTTAACTAAGAAAAATAAAAAAAGCTAGCCGATAAAATGGCTAGCTTTTTCGTTACAGCAAAGTAAAACGGTTAACTTATAATCATTGAAATAAATAATCGATCATTCTAAGGTAGGCTAACTTTTCGCTCAATGGGTTTATTACGCAAAAATAGCGCTAAAATCCCGCCTATTAGGGCGGTAATCGCCGCAAAATCAAAGGTTATCACGGCACCAATACCCTCTTGCCATAATAGGCCAGCCACATAGGCACCAATCGCACCACCCACACCATAAACACCACCGATATAAATCGCCTGCCCTCGGCTTTGTTGGTTCGCGTTAAAGTGCTGTTGAATAAAGCTAATACTGGCACTATGGTATAAACCAAAACTTAGCGCATGGATCAGTTGGGAAAATGCCAATGCCATATCGCTATTGGCAAAATGTCCAACAATAAACCAGCGAAATGCCGTCAATAATATGCTCATGCTAATTAAAGTTTTTAGCGAAAAACTCTTAAAGAAAATAGCGGCAAAAACAAAAACCCCAATTTCTGCAACCACACCAATAGCAATAAAAATACCAATTAAAAAGCCTGAGTAAGCTAAATTCTTAAGGTATAAAGCAAAAAACACATAATAAGGCCCAAAGCTCATTTGCAACATTAAGCCGGCAAAAAAGAATAACAAAAAGTTACGATTGAACACTTTAGCTTTAATAGTGACATTATCAACGGAGGTTTTTTTGGCTATTCGAGGTTGCTTATTGAGCAGTGTCGATATAAAAAGCCCGGCTAATATGACCATACCAATATAACTAAAAGCTTCGGCAGAATAACGCTCAATGAGTTCACCACTGAGCATAGCAACAATGACAAAACCGATACTGCCCCATAAACGAATACGGGCATATATTTTCGCACTTTTGCGAATAGAGTTCAGGGTCATCACTTCAATTTGCGGTAATATTGAAGTGATAAAAAGGCTAAACATGGCCAAACTAAACATTAATGGCCAGTAACTGAATGTCCAAATAATTAAACTAAAACACAACAACGACAGCAGTGCGCCTACTTTCACTATCCTTAGGTGTTGACCTGACTTATCAGCAAGCTGCGCCCATAATGACGGCGCTACTATTTTTGTTGCGGTGATCACCGCTAATATTTCACCAATTTCTAGCGAAGTAAAACCTCTGGCATCAAGGAATACAGATAAAAAAGGTACAATTAAACCTAAGAGACCAAAATACCAAAAATAATTTGTCGACAAACGCATGAATTGTTTTGAAGCCATTAGGTTAGGCTACCATCGCTTGGGGATTTACCCGCAAGCTTAACGTTCAATATCTGGCGTTTGACAAATCACATCCATATTTTGTGCACGATGTCTCAAATAATGATCCATCAAGGTCAAGGCTAACATGGCTTCAGCAATCGGTACTGCGCGAATGCCAACACAAGGATCATGACGGCCTTTGGTCACAATGTCAGCAGACTTACCCGCAAGATCAACGGTTTTACCACTAACACCGATACTAGAGGTTGGCTTTAATGCAATCGACGCAACAATAGGTTGGCCTGAAGATATGCCACCTAAAACACCACCCGCATGATTTGACGCAAAACCCTCAGGGGTTAACTCGTCTCTGTGCTCAGAGCCTTTTTGATTAACAACAGCAAAGCCGTCGCCAACTTCTACCGCTTTCACCGCATTAATGCCCATTAAGGCATGGGCAATATCCGCGTCTAAACGATCAAAAATAGGTTCACCTAAACCCACCGGCACATTATTCGCTACTACCATCAATTTAGCGCCGATAGAGTCTTTTTTACGCATAATGCCACGTAATAATTCATCTAATTGCTCAAGTTTATTCGCATCTGGAAAGAAAAACGGATTTTCTTCAACAATATTCCAATCAATATTTTCGGCACATACGTCACCAATCTGGGTGACACAAGCTTGAATAGTAATACCAAATTTCTGTTTTAAATATTTTTTTGCTACTGCACCCGCTGCCACACGCATCGCAGTTTCACGCGCCGAAGAGCGACCGCCACCACGGTAGTCACGAATGCCATATTTTTGCCAGTAAGTATAATCCGCATGTCCAGGACGAAATGTCTTGGCAATATCACCGTAATCTTGCGAACGTTGGTCGGTATTCTCAATTAATAAACCAATAGGTGTGCCCGTAGTTTTACCTTCAAAAACACCTGACATTATTTTGACTTCATCGGCCTCTCGGCGCGCGGTGGTAAAACGCGATGTACCCGGTCGGCGTCGATCAAGGTCATGCTGTAAATCAGCTTCGCTAAGCTCTAAGCCTGGAGGGCAACCATCAATAATGGCCCCTAAGCCTAACCCATGGCTTTCACCAAATGAAGTAACTGTAAATAACTTACCAAAAGTATTACCTGACATAATGAATCTTACCCGTAAAAAATGATGATATACCCAATGCCGTAATGAATTGGTATCAGAGTGCCCAACAAACTACTCTAGGCAGCTTGTTGGGTATTAATTATTTATTGCCTGAAAATCTTGCTGATGATTTTCTAGTTGTGCTTTAGTTAAACGAAACACGCCATGGCCACCGCGTTCAAACGCCAACCACTGAAATGGCACATTGGGAAAAGCAGCACTTAAATGGATTTGTGAATTGCCCACTTCACAAATCAATACGCCATTATCATGCAGATGACTCGCGGCTTGCGCCAAAATTTGTCGTACGATATCTAGGCCATCAAAACCACTGCCTAAGCCCATTACTGGCTCATGTAAATACTCTTGTGGCAAGGCATCGACATCTTCTTGATCAACATAAGGCGGGTTTGTCACTATTAAATCATAACCTTGTCCTACGAGCCCAGAAAAAACGTCAGATTCAATTGGCATAACTTGTGCTGATAAACCATGACCTTCAATATTGATTTGCGCGACATTGAGTGCATCAATAGAAAGATCGGCTGCATCCACTTCTGCCTCAGGAAACGCAACAGCGCAAGCAATAGCAATACAACCACTACCGGTACATAAATCTAAAATTTGCTTTGGCGCATGATCAATTAAACCGGCAAATTTATTATCGATTAACTCACCTATGGGTGAGCGTGGCACTAGCACCCGCTCATCAACATAAAATGGCAAACCACAAAACATCGCTTGATTAGTTAGATATGCTGCAGGTAGCCCTTCAACCATTCGCCGTTCAAACAAGTGTAAAATCGCTATTCGCTCTTGGGATACCAAACGACATTGCATAAGATCATTAGATATTTCTTGCGGTAAAGCCAGTTGATGCATCACCAAAATAAGCGCTTCATGCCAAGCATTGTTTGTACCATGGCCAAAATACAACTCAGCTTGATTAAACTGACTCGCACCAAAACGCACATAATCATTAACGGTATGTAATTGTTCGCTTACCTCTACAAAATTTATTATTCCCACGCTTTCCTCAGGTTTATTATCATAACACTTGTTTTTATTATTATACTTTCACTTGTTATTGTTCGTCGATGTTTTTAAACTTCGCAAATGAAATCTAAAGACGCACTTAATGTGGAAGAAATAAATTTATTTAAAGACACCATAGGTAAGGTAAAACCTATGGTGCAGGACAGAATACACCCGGCAAAAAGAACCAGCAAGCAGAAAACGACTTTAGCAAAACAAAAAGATAAAAAAGCCTTAGCTGAGTTTCATTTCTCTGATGAATTTGAACCTGCGCTGAATCTTAATGGTCCTCTAAAGTACGTTCGTGATGGCGTTGATAGTTTTGAAGCTAAAAATTTACGCCGTGGTCAATACGTCCCAGACTTAATTTTAGACTTACACGGCCTTGATCTGTACCAGTCAAAACGTGAAATTGCCGCATTACTTGCCGCTTGCGAAAAAGAGCATGCACAATGTGTTTGTATCGTTCATGGTTTAGGTGGCCGTATATTGAAAAATAAAGTGCCGCACTGGTTAGTACAGCACCCTGATGTGATGGCCTTTCACCAAGCACCATTGGAATGGGGTGGCAATGGCGCCATACTGGTTTTAGTCGAATTAAAAGACAAGTTTAGTATTGATTAACCAAAACACTCAAGGAGCCAGAGTCTCAAAAATATCATGGCAAGCTAGCGCCAAAGTTCATTAACTGAAAGCTTCATTAACTGACAACTTGATTAGGTGACATTAAGCTAATAAGCTCGCCATGCATTTTGTCGGTATCATAGTCAATTTGCGCTACGGAGCCCGTTTGAAATATCGGCATAGTGTTATCACTGCTCAATTCGGCGACCAAATAACTTACCAAAGGCATATGTGACACTAATAATATTTTCTGGTACTGCTCAACAGCGCAAACGGCATCAAGATAATCATGAACATCTTTAGCACTATCTTCTGGTGTAATAATACTTAAGGTTTGCCTTTTATCTAGATTACCTAACTGGCTAATCACGGCATCTGCCGTTTGTTGCGCGCGTAAATATGGGCTAACAAAAACACAATCAAATGTCAGACTGTTTTCTAATAACCATTGTCCCATGATTTTAGCTTCTTTAACGCCGTTTTCAGTTAACGGTCTGAGTTCATCAGACGGCGCAATCATTTTAGCTTGTCCGTGACGCATAACAAAAATTTGCATAAACACCTTAATTTCAACACAATTTTCAATATTGTTGATTGTATGTCTAAACAAGATGAATCTTATATATTCAAGTGGCTTAGCCGTAGTTCTCAATAATCTTGGCTATAGTAAACGAATTGTTTAGCTTTTTATAACATCTAATAAGAATAAAATGGACTCACCTTATTCCTTAAGGTAATTTAGAAAGATTATCAATAGAGCATAGCCATACAGAGCTACAGCATAAATTGTGCGGGAGTAACCGTGAAACAAAGCCCGAATGACGCTAAACACTATCAAACCATCACCTTAGGTAATGGCTTAAGAACTTTGTTGATCCATAACCCTGAATCAAATAAATCTGCCGCTGCTTTAGCCGTTAACGTGGGGCATTTTGATGATCCTAATCATCGACAGGGACTTGCTCATTTTCTTGAGCACATGCTATTTCTTGGCACCAAAAACTTTCCTGATGGCAGTGAATATCAGAAATTTATTAATCAACATGGCGGCAGTAATAACGCTTGGACAGCAACAGAGCATACCTGTTTTTTCTTTGATATAGGTTATCAACATTTCAGTGCGGCAATAGCACGTTTTGGCGAGTTTTTTACTATGCCGTTATTATCTGAAGAATTTGTTAACAAAGAACGCAAGAACATTGACGCCGAATTCAAGCTCAAGCTTAAAGACGATATTCGACGCCTTTACGATGTTCACAAAGAAACCATTAATCAAGCTCACCCTTTCGCAAAGTTTTCTGTCGGTAGCAGTGAGACCTTAGCCGATAAAGTCGGTTACAATTTACGCGATGAGTTGTGTGAGTTTTTTCAAAAGCATTATCAAGCACATTTTATGACCTTAGTGTTAGAAGGGCCACAAACGCTCAAAGAATTAGAAAATTTAGCCAATGAGCATTTTTCCCAGATTAAAACTAATGGCATGGCTAAAACAAAAATTAGTGAACCCCTTTACTTGGCCCAGCATCAACAAAAATGGATCACAGTGCAGCCAGTTAAAAACGATCAACAACTGATCATTAGCTTTGCCATGCCAAGTATTGATCAATTTTATCGTCAAAAGCCTGAAGCTATTCTGGCCTACTTAATAGGTCATGAAGGTCCAGGTAGCATTTTATCATTATTAAAAAGTAAACAATGGGCGCTAGCTTTAACGGCTGGTTCAGGCATAAATGGCTCAAATTTTAAAGATTTCAATATTAGCATTTCACTTTCTGAATTAGGTACACAGCACATCACTACCATTGTCAGTATCGTATTTTCATATCTAAATTTACTTAAACAAGCGCCAATTAACCAACAGTATTATCAAGAGAAAAAAGCCTTAGCTGAGTTATCATTTTCTTACCAAGAAAAACTATCACCTCTGAACTCTGTCAGCCAACTTGTGATCAATATGCAACATTATCCAGAGCAAGATTACATTTTCGGTGATTACGTTATGGAAGGTCAAAATCAAGCAACACTAAATAACTTACTTGGCTTAATGGTTGCAACTAATATCCGCATTATTTCTATCGATAAAAATGTTCCTCGACAGCCCCATGTCAACACCAGTAAATGGTATCAAGTTCCCTACTCGGTCAAGGATATTAAACCCGAAGAAATTGAGCAATGGCAAAATTCGGCCAACATAAACGCGCTTTTTTTGCCCAGCAAAAACCCTTATATAGTGTCCCGACCTAAGCTGATCAAAAATGATGATGCAGAAAATAGCCCGCTAACACCGCCCAAAAAGATTTGTCAGCAAAATGGTTTAAATGTTTGGTTTAAACATGACACTAGTTTTAATACGCCTAAAGGCTATATCTATCTCTCTATAGACTCTCCAGCAGTAATAGAAAGTGCTAGCACGATAGCAATGACACGTTTATTTATTGACCTTTACAGCGACGCTGTTATTGAGGAGCATTACAATGCCGAATTGGCGGGCATTCACTATCACCTATATTCTCATCAGAGTGGGCTAACGCTAAAATTATCAGGCATTAGTACAAAACAAGAAAAACTATTGCCGCTATTGTTAGCTAGTTTAATGCAGGGAAAATTTTGTCCGAATAAATTTGAATTATTTAAGCAAGAGCTGCTCAGTCACTGGCAAAACGCAGAAAACAGCAAATCAATTTCACAACTATTTGCCAGCCTTAGCGCCACAATGCAACCACAAAGCCCCAGTAACCAAGTTTTAATTGATGCCCTAGAAAAGATAACGTTTCAAACGTTTACAAGTTTTGTAGTCCGTATTTTTGAAAACACCGCGGTCAATTTACTCATTCATGGCAATTGGTCCAGACGGTCTGCTGAGCATATTATTACCAAGGTTAAACAAGTTTTTGATGGCAAGTTATCTCAAAATAACCAAGTTGAGATTCCATGTCTAGATCTTCAAGGCGTAGGCCCATTAACACTACCGATAGAGTTACCAGAGCATGATCACGCTGCTGTACTCTACTACCCCATGCCAAATAAAGATTTGCGCACAATAGCGTTAACCATGTTAACGAATCAATTATTGTCGCCTATTTTCTTCCAAGAAATGCGCACAGAAAAACAATATGGCTATTTGGTTGGTGTCGGTTTTATACCGATTAATTGCTACCCAGGCATTGCTTTTTATATTCAATCGCCGCACACCGACTCAGTAACATTAACAGAGGCCATGAATGCCTTTATCGCTCGGACAAATGATTACATTACCCATTTGCCTGCTGAGCACTGGCAGCATTTACAATTTGGCCTAGCAAGTCAGTTACAAGAAAAAGATACAAACTTAAGAATTAAAAGTCAGCGTTATTGGGCGGCTATTTGTAATAAAGAAGCCTCTTTTGACCAAAAGCAAAAACTCATTTCAATGATTAAAAGTATCTCAATAGATAATGTCGCTGAATTTTTCCAACAATATTTTAATGGCGCAGAGATAAAAGATCGCTTGTCGTTATTAAGTTATGAAAACAAAACGCAGTTAGATAAAATGACCAAGAATGTAGCCATTAATGAGAATATCAAATTTTTATTGAAAAAATGTCAAATAAAATATTAAGTTAGCCGATACAAACATGAAAATATATTAATAACCAGAATATCACCACACAATAGCGCCACAATAACAGCAAAGATTGACTTAGTTCCTCACATCCATTGTAATAGGGCCTAGCATCCAGAAATAATCAAAATATATGGCATACCTAATAAGCTAAATCATTAAGGTATAGGTTTAACTAAAAAGGGTTGTATTAGTGCTTTTGCTTTTGTTCAAAAAAAAATTAATTTCTCAATTTCATGCTATGTTTGCTGTCTTGGCACTACTGATCCTGCTATGCCCTCATAACAAAGTTCTCGCGTCAGAAAACAATATTAATACCCCACCACTGAAGTTTGAACGCATCTCAATTGCCGAAGGTTTATCACAGAGCTATGTTTACGATATTATACAAGACAACAATGGCTTTATATGGATAGCTACACAAGACGGTTTAAATCGTTATGATGGCAAAAATTTCGTTTATTATCGTCACGATAGTACCAATAAAAGCTCTATTGCCAGCAACTTCATTCGCAAAATTTTTATAGATAAGCAAAATATAATGTGGGTTGGAACAAACGAAGGGTTAAGCCGTTACAACGAAGCATTAGACAGCTTCGACAACTTTTTTCACCAAACCAACGACAGTAACTCGCTTGAAGACAATCAGATTTGGGACATTTATCAAGACCAACAAAATGATATTTTAGTATCCACCAAAGAAGGCCTACATAAATTCAATCGAGAAAATAATAAGTTTTCTCGGGTAAGACTACGTGGCTTGGATACCGACTTAAAAGAAATTAAAACTATTTTTCAAGATAGCAGAGGTAATTATTGGCTTGGTACTTATGATAAAGGGATATATTTAGCTAATAGTGCACTGTCATTTGCTATTTCTTTAAGCGAGGACAATAAATGGGATTTAAAGCTCAACGCAGATGCTCTTTACGATTTAAAGTTTATTGATAATCAATATTGGCTTGGTACAAATAACGGACTTTATATCATTGATGAAGATTATCAAATCATCAAACATTATACTGAGAGTGGCCCAGATAAAGCCTCAAAAATATTATCAAATCAAGTACGTTCCATAGAACAGCTTGATGACTGGTCTGTCTGGTTAGGCACAGGTAATGGCCTCAACAGTATTAACTTACTCTCTGATGATGTATCTGCTCATCAAAGTGCTCAACACAAAAACTCATTATCGCTCAATTTAATATTAAAAATATTTAAAGACAACTCAAATAATATGTGGCTAGGAACCAATGGAGCAGGCATTAATACATTCAATGCTCTCAACTTAAAAATGCAACATGGATTACTTAATTACAATGATTTACCCATAAGTGTCATTGGATTTGCAGAGTCTTCTAACGGTACGATATGGGCAGCTTCTGACAAAGGTTTTTTGTATACAATCAAAGGGAATAAAATTGAACAAGACAACCATTTACAATTAGATAACCTAGTATCTCAATTGTTGATTGATAAAAGCGATAACCTTTGGTTAAAAACAGAATTAGATAATCAAATTGGCTCTAATAAACTTTATAGATACAATACTCATGACAAAAATTTATTTGAAATAAATGCTTGGAGTATACTTTCAACAAATAATAGTGATAACCAACTATTCAATTTAGATAAGAAAATATGGTACATAGACTCTGATCATTCACTCGCATCATATGATCAAATTTCAAACACATCTCAACGTTACAAACACAATGAAACAGTTAATTTCACATCATTATTCCTAGATGATGACAATGTGTTTTGGTTAGTTGGTGAGAATAAAGAACTTGTGAAGTTTTTCCCTGAATCATTGTCATTCACCCCTTTAAAAACAGAATTTACGGATAGTCAAAACATCGGAACAATAACTAGCATATCGGTGTCGAACAATTGGATTTGGCTAGGAACAAACGGCCAAGGAATAATACTAATAAATAAACTTAATAAAAAAATGAGTATATTTAATGAAAAAAATGGTTTAAGTAACAACTTTATTGCGTCGATAATAATTGACAAAAATGAAACTGTTTGGCTCTCAACTAACAAAGGAATTAATTCAATAGCTCCGGCTACAAAAAAAATTAAATCTTTTAATCAAGACCTTCTAATTAGCGATAATGAGTTTACTAGTGGCAGTGCTATAATCGCTTCTAATGGGACAATTTATTTTGGTGGACTTAATGGCTTTCATGCTTTCACTGCAACTGATATAAAACAGATAAATCAAAACTTTTCACTTCCATATATTAGTGAGATTTTCATTGCAAACCAAGAGGTTGAAGTAAAAAGCGCAAATAATTTAAGTGAATTTACCATTACAAAGACACCAAATGCGTTAACCATATTAAATCTTCAATATAAACAATCACCATTCAGTATTGAATTCGTATCACCTAATGCAAAACTTCCAAGCCTTTTAAAATATCGCTATCGACTTAGAGGACTAGAGGATGACTGGATTGATGCTGGTAAAAATAACCTACGTGCCACCTACACCAATTTAAGCCACGGTGATTATACCTTTGAAGTACAAGCATACGACTTACAAAACAACCAAGAAAGTGCAATAAAAACGCTAAAAATAAACATTATGCCGCCTTGGTGGTTATCTCGGGTCGCCATATTTATCTATAGCCTTATTGCGCTATTAATCCTCGCCTATATACTGCAACAGATGCGCCATAAACGCCTTTATCATCTGCAAATAAAGATAAGTGAAGAACGTCTTAAACTATCCCTTTGGGGCAGTGGTGATGAAATGTGGGATTGGAACATTAAAAGTGGAAAAATATTCCGCTCAAATATATGGGGAGTTTTAGAATTCCCGCAAGATGGCAAGCGCAATGTTGGAGCAGATCAAGCCAATATTCACCAACACGATATCCCGCGAGTACGGGAAGCTTTAAACCAGCATATGGAAGACAATAGCGAACACTTTGAAGCGACCTATCGTGTTAAAGATAAAGACGAAAAATGGATTTGGGTGCTCGACCGTGGAAAAATTGTCGAACGAGATGAAAAAAACAAACCTAGCCGAATGACAGGTACCTTAAAAGATATTAGTCAAATTAAACACGCCGATGAGCGTTTAAAACTTTTTGCAAAATGTATCGAGAATATTTCAGACGCGATTGTTATTTATGACCGTCAATTTACTGTCGTAGATATCAATAAAGCATTTCAAAATATAACCGGTAAAAATAAGTTTCAAATGCAAGGGACTTTACTTAATTTTGAACAATATTCTGATAGCTTTAATCAAAATGTTAAACAGCATTTAATGACCAAAGGTAGTTGGTACGGTGAAATAAAAAGTAAACGTGACAATGGCGAGATTTATTCAACTGACTTTAATATCGATATCATTCGTGACGACAGTGGCAATATATCGCACTTTGTCGGCGTTTTTTCTGATATAACCAAGCGCAAGCAAACAGAAGCAGAATTAAGAAAACTGGCCAATACCGACACCTTAACTGAGTTACCGAATCGTGCTTATTTTCAAAGCAATCAACAAAAATTAGTTAGCAGTAAAGTCCCACATGCCTTACTGGTGTTTGATTTGGATAACTTTAAAAAGGTTAATGACTCATTAGGACATGAAGTTGGCGATGTTTTGCTATGCAAAGTGGCCGAACGCATTAAAATTCTAGGCCGTAATCAAGATACGGTTTATCGTTTAGGTGGCGATGAATTTAGTTTAATTGTTGAGAACACCAATGATCTTCATACCATCACCCACATCGCCAAAGAAGTTTTAAAGTCTATTGCACTACCGCTTAGGCTTAAAAGCCAAGAAATTGTGCTTTATAGTAGCATTGGTATCGTAATTTACCCTGAAGATGGTGCGAGTCCACAAGAGCTGCTTAAAAATGCCGATACGGCCATGTACCATGCAAAAAACACGGGGGGTAATAAATACCAATTTTTCAGTGACTCAATGAATAAAACCGCTGTTAAACGCCTGCAAATAGAAAGCTTAATTCGACACGGATTAAAGGAAGATTTATTTTCGGTGTTTTATCAGCCAAAAATCGAGATTGCAACAGGAAAAATAGCGGGTATGGAGGCCTTAGTTCGTTTTGAAACAGCGAATAAAGGCATAATAAGCCCAGTCGTCTTTATCCCTGTGTCAGAAGAAACCGGGCAAATTATAGATATTGGTGAGGTAGTTTTACGCAAAGCATGCTTTGCCACTAAAAAGTGGGTCGATACCGGACTTTTTGACGGACGTGTGGCGGTTAACCTTTCGGCGGTGCAGTTTACCCAACCAAATTTGGTGGCAATGATTGCCGATACGTTAAAAGAAAGTGGCTTACTGGCAAAATATCTTGAGTTAGAGATCACTGAAGGCACGGTAATGGACTCACCACAAAAAGCGATTGATACTATGTTACAAATTCGTGCGATGGGCATTCATTTATCACTGGATGATTTTGGTACGGGTTATTCTTCACTGGCCTATTTGAAAAAATTCCCATTAAACACGCTAAAAATAGACAAAGCCTTTGTTGATGATATTGAAACCTCAGAGCAAGGACGGAATATGGTGGCAACCATAGTGACTATCGCGCATAACTTAGGTATGCAGGTAGTTGCAGAAGGCGTTGAAACTAATCAGCAATTGAGCTTTTTATCTGGCTTACGTTGCGAGCAATTACAAGGCTACCTTTATAGTAAACCGCTACCTAAAGGTGACTTCCAAAAATATTTGCTTTCTTTTCAAATTACCCATAAATCCACATCGCTTGGAAAGAGTACCTTTTAAAAGTAAGTGTCGGTTTTATGGCGCTGTGATATTATTGCCAATATCGACTGAAAGCCAAGTAAATTGAGCTTTTCAGTCTTGGCATGCTTTTCGCATGTATATGATTGAATTTCAATTAATTTTTTTTAATTTAAAAATAAGGAAAAACATGTTTAGTTCATTAATTCTTTCTTTTGCAATGTCTATATCGCCAGCTCCTGCTGTAAATTTAGATAACGTATCAGTCCAAGAGATCGGCACCAGACGTGACCAAGTTCGCATCGGCACCAGACGTGACCAAGTTCGCATCGGCACCAGACGTGACCAAGTTCGTATCGGCACCAGACGTGACCAAGTTCGTATTTAGGAGGCTTTATGATTAACTTAATTAAATTATTATTTACTGCAAAGACTGAAAACACTATTGCGGCAAGCATCGAAATAAAAGAAATGCCTGCAAGTACTTGGTGGAATTAAGACCTTATAAAGCCTGTTGATATTTATAAAGATGATTAAAAATTACGCTACAGGGAAGTTAGCGTCTTTATAAATTAAATGTTACTGACATTAAAACAGGCTATTTTTTTATTATGCTGGAAATAACAAGCAATCAAAGCCAAAGCGCTGGTATATCTTTACACGTTTTTTCATACAAAACATTGGCCAAACAAAAGGACCAAACATTAAACCGGCTATTGCCCATCGCTTTATACCTAAGCCACTGCTGATGGCTTGGCAATAAAAAAACATCGAAAAAACAACGCTTAATACCCCGATGAATAACAAAATCATGCTCTACTCACTTTGAAAAATTAGACTGGAAAAGTAAAAAACCAACACACCTGTGCATTTTAACAAGTTTAGAGTAATTATTCAAAAATAATGTATTTTATTGTCACCTTATTATCTCAAATTAATAGCCCCTATTTCAAAAAAACAATAAAAAAAGAGGCAATAAATTGCCCCTTAGTAAATCAATTATCACCGCCTAAGCGGTAAATAAATACCGTATAAGGTAATATTAGCCAGAGTATAGGCTAATTATAAAAGCTTTTATTTTGCTCTGCCATTTTCACTAAGGCATCACAAGGCGTAAATCGCTCACCAAATTCAGCTTGCCATTGGGTTAATTTACTCACTAAAGTTACTGCGCCAATCTTATCCATATATTTAAAGGGTCCACCAAGGAAAGGTGGGAAGCCTATACCAAAAATAGCGCCAATATCGCCGTCACGGGCATTGCGGATAATCCCTTCATCTAAACAACGAGCTGCTTCATTAAGCATCATATAAACACAACGTTCAGCTTGTGCGTCAGTAACCGTCGTATTGCTAACCTTGAGCCCTAGCAAAGCGTATACACTTTCATCCACTAATTTTTTCTTACTTTTAGTATTATATTGATAAAAACCTTTTTTAGTTTTTTTACCTAAACGGCCATCATCAATTAATTTAGAAAATGCCGTTGGTGGAGCAAATCTATCGCCTAATTCTGCTTGTAGAATGGGACCGATTTTAGCACCAACGTCAAGACCCACTTCATCTAATAGCTGCATAGGTCCAACGGGAAAACCAAATTTAACCATAGCTTTATCAAGCGCTGTAATAGAGCAACCTTCAAGCAATAACGTCGCGGCTTCATTTAAATAAGGTGCTAAAATACGGTTAACATAAAAACCGGCTTTATCTTTTACCACAATCGGTGTTTTGCCTTGCTGCTTGGCAAATGCGACAGTAGTCGAGATAGTTTGATCAGAGGTTTTATCGTGGGCGATAATTTCCACTAACGGCATTTTGTCAGCCGGTGAAAAGTAATGTAGACCAATAACATTTTCAGGTCGTAAAGCGTGCTCTGCGATTTGTCCTATCGGCAAGCTTGAGGTGTTACTGGCGAAAATAGTACTCTCTTTACAATGGCTTTCAATATCCGCCAGCATATTTTGTTTTAAGGCTAAATCTTCAAACACCGCTTCAACAACAAGACCAACATTGCCAAAACCAGTATATTCTGTCGTGCCAGTTATTAAGGATAATTGACTTTGCATTTCGCTATGACGCATAAAACGGCGTTTAACTTTTTTGTTTAACAAATCATAACCATATTTTAAGGCATGGCTGATACCTTGATTTGAAATATCTTTTATCCGCACAGGTAATTTAGCTTTTGTTGCTGTGACAAAAGCGATACCTCCACCCATTAAACCGCCACCAAGCACTGCGGTATTAGTTATTTTTTTAGGCGCTACTCCTTCAACACCCTGCTCTTTTTTCATATCTGTGGTCGCAAAAAATAGCTGTCTAAGCTGAACAGAAACATCACTCATCACTAATTGACCAAAATGATCAGCTTCCACTTGATAACCTTTTGAAGCAGCTTGCTCAACACCGGCTCGAATACAGTCAATTATTTTTAAAGGCGCAGGATAGTTACCTTTAGTTTGACCTAATACCATTTTTGTCGCTTTAGAGAATAAAATATTTCGGCCTACGCTATTACCTTCAAGTAACTTATCCATCATTGATAATTGGCGAGCTTTAGGTTTTACCTTACCAGAAAGCGCCAGCTGCTCTGCAGCTTTTAGCAAAATACTCTGTGGCACTACATCATTTACCAAGCCTGCTTTTAATGCTTGCTTAGCACGTAATTGCTTACCGGTTAGCATCATATCTAATGACTTTTGAATACCAACACGTTTGGGTAATCTTTGTGTGCCACCACCACCTGGCAGTAAACCTAATTGCACTTCAGGCAAGCCTAGGGCGGTTTTTTGGCTGTCACTACAAACAATGGCATGACACGCCATAGCAAGCTCTAATCCGCCACCTAAACAAGCACCATGCACGGCAGCAACAACCGGGATTGATAAATTTTCCAGTTGATCAAAAATCATTTGCCCTTGACGTGACAAAGCCGTGGCTTGCGCAGCAGAAGTACAATTCGCCAACATATGCACATCAGCGCCGGCGACAAAAGAATCCGCTTTACCACTGGCTAATACTAAGCCAGTAATCAACTTGTCTTCGCGAATCTCTTTTAATATTTCCGCGATCTCATCAGAAAATTCAGCTTTCAAAGTGTTCATAGAGTCGCCTTTAACGTCCATGATCAAATGCGCTATACCATTTTCTTGGCGAGCTAAACTAAAGCTTTTATTATTTTCTGGTTGTTCACTATTTGTTACATCAGTCATTAATCTGTCTCCACAATCATAGCCGCGCCTAAACCACCCGCTGCACAAGCTGTGGTTAAGCCAACACCGCCGCCACGGCGGTTTAATTCATTCAATGTTTGTACAATCAATCGAGTACCTGTTGCTGCAAACGGATGACCATAAGCTAACGAACCACCCATGACATTGAATTTGTCCATGTCGATTTCACCAATGGCTTTATCACGCCCTAAATGCGTTTGAGCAAACTTGTTACTGGCAAACATTTTCACGTTGGACAGCGCCTGTGACGCAAAGGCTTCATGCATTTCAATTAAATCTATATCGGCTAAATTCATGCCGGCACGCTGTAAAGCGATTGGCGAAGCATAACTTGGCCCCATTAGCATATCTTCCCAAACATCAATCGCGGCAAAGCCGTAACTGCGAATGTAGCCTAAAGGTTTATAACCTAGTTCTTTAGCTCGGCCTTCACGCATCATTAAAATGGCCGAAGCGCCATCGGTTAGCGGCGTACTTGTCGCCGCCGTTACCGTACCGTGTTTGCGATCAAAAACGGGGCGTAATTTTGCATAACTGGCTAACTCTGAGTTTTCACGAATACAATTATCTCTCTCGATAAATGACTTGTAGGGTTCGCTATGGGCGGTCATCACCTCACCGGCTAGTTTACCTTCTTGCCAGCTTTTCGTGGCTAAAGTATGTGAGCGATGCGCTAATGCATCTTGTGCTTCACGGGTAATACCATGTGTTTTTGCCATTTGTTCTGCAGTATACCCCATTGACAAACCAGAAGAATATTCGGCAACAGCCGGAGGTACAGGTAATATATCCTTAAAGTTAAGCTGGCGAATAAGCGCCATTTTTGCACCAAATGAGCGGGCTTTACTTAAATCTAATAAGGTGCGAGCAAATTTCTTCGACACACCAATGGGCGCAACAGACGAAGAGTCAGCACCCCCTGCAATACCCACATCAACAAAACCCGCCATAATTGACTCAGCAACATTAACGGCAGATTGAAAACTAGTCGCACAGGCACGAGAAACACTATAAGCATCAGTATGAACATTCATGCCAGTACCTAGTACAATTTCACGGGCAATATTGGGTGCTTCTGGCATTTGCACTACTTGCCCAAACACTAACTGGTCGATAATTTTTGGGTCAACGTCATGCTTTTGTAGTAATTCATTGACAACAATTTTTCCTAAGTCGACAGCAGGAACACCATGAAAAGCAGTCGCTTGTTTTGCAAACGGTGTACGTAAGCCCGCGACTATAGCTATGCGCTCTCCACTGCCGGTTATTAATTTTGATTTTGTCATTTTTAATTCCATTTTGTTGCAATACTCAAGAGGTCAGACCTCTTTGGATTTGTGGTAATTCTAACCAACTATAGAAATAATTCAATCATTAGCTTCAAAATTTAAGCAAACTTATACTAGGAAGATACCAAGAACACACCAAGTAACTAAAAAGATAAAGAAAAAACCCTACAATTTTGTCCTGATGGTTGTTTTTTTAAAAGCTGAACCTTATATCAACTTATGTGTCAGACCTGCTGACTTAAACTTTTTTAATCAATAAGAACGATAAACTATGGCTATTGAACACTTTTCCTCATTAAAAGAACATTTATCTTCACAAATTATTGGACAGCACGCCCTTGTTGAAAACTTACTGATAGCGCTTTTAGCTGATGGACATCTTATTGTAGAAGGTCCTCCGGGTTTAGCAAAAACTCGTGCAGTTAACGCATTAGCGCAAGGTATCGAAGCAGACTTTCATCGCGTTCAGTTTACCCCTGATTTATTACCAGCAGATTTAACCGGCACAGATATCTATCGCCCTGAAGATGGTACCTTTGTTTTTCAACCCGGACCATTATTTCGTAACCTAGTCTTAGCCGATGAAATAAACCGCGCGCCGGCAAAAGTTCAGTCTGCCTTATTAGAGGCGATGGCGGAAGGCCAAATTACGGTGGGCCGCAATACTTACCCCTTACCTGAATTATTTTTAGTTATGGCAACACAAAACCCGATTGAGCAAGAAGGCACTTATCCGCTGCCTGAAGCGCAACTTGACCGTTTTTTGATGCATGTTGAAATCGATTACCCTGATGCCGCTAGTGAGTTAGAAATTTTAAAACTTAACCGCGGTGAAGCATTAAAAGTAGCAACAAAAACCATTGAAAAAATGACTCAGGCTGATATTTTTGCTGCTCGCAAAGAAACCATGCAAATTCATATGGCGCCAGCGGTGGAAAACTATATCGTTGATTTGATCATGGCAACTCGTCAGCCAGAAAAGTACGACGACAAATTAAAACAATGGCTTGCCTACGGTGCTAGCCCGCGCGCTACTATCGCACTTGACCGCTGTGCACGAGCAAGAGCTTGGCTAAATAACCGAGACTTTGTTAGCCCTGAAGATGTTCAAGCGGTTTTTCACAACGTATTGCGTCACCGGATAATAATGACTTATCAAGCTGAAGCAGAAGGTATCAGTAGTAATCAACTACTTGATCACTTACTCAGCTTAGTGGCGGTTGCCTAAGCGCAAGTTACCTTTATGTGGTTTAATCAAAAAAAATCGACCGAGCAAAACAACCCGCAATTGTTGCTTAATGAACTGGTCAGTAATGGCATCGAATTAACCATTGAAGAGTTAATTCGTTATCAGGCTAAAAGCTCACTGATTAATTTAGCCGCCTCAAAAAGTTTACGTGGCAAAATGTCAGGCAATTATCTCGCCCGCAGCAAAGGTCGAGGCATGGAGTTTGATGAAGTTCGCCATTATCAAAATGGTGACGACATTCGCGCTATTGACTGGCGGGTAACGGCTCGCACAGGAAAAACACACACAAAATTATTTCATGAAGAAGTGGAACGCCCCGTGCTTATTGCCACCGACTTAAGCACCAGCATGCTTTTTGGTAGCCGTTTACTTTTTAAATCAGTGCAAGCAGCACATGTTGCAGCCTTAGTGGCTTGGCATGCCAAGTCACGCGGCGATCGCATTGGCGGTATTGTTTTTAACCAACACAATCACCAAGAATTAAAACCCCGTAGCAGGCAACAAGGTGTGCTGCATTACTTGCATGCGTTAGTCCAGAAACACGCGGATTCTTTAACTATTGCTAGCGACCCCTTAAATCGTGAACAAGCAATATTAGCCTTTGAACAAAACTGTGCTCGCCTACGCCAACTCGCTAAACCCGGTAGCTTAGTTTATCTGATCACCGATGCCTTTAATCTCACGGATGAAGCGGTGCGCCATTTAGCTCATATTACTCGACATTGTGAATTAGTCGTTTGCTTGCTCAGCGATCCACTCGAACAAAAACTACCAGAGAGTAAACATAAAATCAGCGTTGGTATCACTAATGGTGATGATAGTGATGAGCGACAACAATTAATACTCGGTGACCCAGCACTGGCTGAAAAATATCATCAACAGGCCCTGAGTTTAAGTAACACCAAAGAAGAAAAACTAACCAAAGCTGGCGTGCGCTTACTGCACTTTTGTGCCAGTGAAGCACTCGAAACTCAATTACATCGCGGAGTAGCGTCATGGATCCGCTAGCACAATTAAGTGATATTCATCTACCAGCCAATGTGCACGGTTATCTTATCGCACCAGGTTGGTGGCTTTTAGCCGTTATTGTTTTAGCCTTAATCATTTATGGCCTATTAAAACTGCGACAAGCCATGATTAAACGCCAGGCGCAAAAAATGGCACTCAAACAATTATCAACAGCGACTGACATCAGCGCTATGGTAGCCTTATTAAAATGGTCAGCTTTACAATACTTTCCACGACCGCAAGTCGCACACTTAACTGGCGATGCTTTTAAAAGCTTTTTAATCGCCACATTGCCCCCTAAGCATCAGCAAGAATTTACTGAACTTAGCGCCGAACACTTTGTTTCTGTTTACCAAAGTACTGCGGTAAGTACTACAACAAGTACTACAGCAAATATAATATCGGCTGAATTTTCAAATGCAGCGAAATTATGGCTTAGCCATGCTTTACCACCCAAAAAAGAGTTAGCTAGGTTAGCGCCTGCAATAACTAAAAACTCAAACACTGCCTTACATAATAGTCCAGCAGCAAATAAATCAGCTAACCTAGTGCTTGAAAATGACGGAGCAAAGTCATGATCCATTTTGATTTCCTCTGGGCCTTAATCGCCCTACCGCTGCCGTTACTTGTCTATTGGTTACCGGCTAAAAAACAAGTACAAGCCGCGCCACTTAGAATGCCCACCATCATTAAAGGTATTCAGACACCAGAGTTTGCCCCCGAAAAGAAAAAGTCATCAATACTCATACTCAGCCTTACTTGGCTGTTACTGGTACTAGCGAGCACTCAACCACAATGGCTGGGTGAATCTGTCAATGTGCCCACTGAAGGGCGCGAGATGATGATCGCGGTTGATTTATCCGGCAGTATGCAAGTAGAAGACATGAGCCTTAATGGCCGCAGCGTTAATCGTCTTGATATGTTAAAGCGATTACTAGGTGAATTTATCGCACGACGCAGTGGTGACAGGTTAGGTTTGATCTTATTCGCTGACGATGCTTATATGCAAACGCCGATGACCTTTGATCGTAAAACCGTGCAACAAATGCTTGATGAAACAGTGTTGGGCTTAGTCGGCAAAAAAACTGCGATTGGTGACGCTATCGCACTTGCGGTTAAACGCTTTGATGAAAAGAAAGAATCAAATAGGGTTTTATTGTTACTCACCGATGGTCAAAATACCGCGGGTAAAATTACCCCTGACCAAGCGCTTGAATTAGCCGTGGCAAAAAACATCACCATATACTCTATTGGTATTGGCGCTGATGTTATGGTGCAAAACTCATTATTTGGCGCTCGTCGCGTCAACCCTTCAAGTGACCTTGATGAAGAGTCTTTACAACGCCTGGCGGATGAAACCGGTGGTTATTATTTTCGCGCTCGCGCCAGTGAAGACATGAGTGAAATTTATCAACTATTGGACGCTCTTGAACCCGTAGAACAAGAACAACAACAAATGCGGCCTTTAACCGCTTTGTTCCACTGGCCTTTAGGCTTAGCCTTGCTGATAAGCCTACTCACGCTGTTAACTAAGAGCATCTCCAATGGTCAATTTTTCCTCAACAAAAAAGCAGCAACCGGAGTGACGGATTAATATGGCTGACTTTCATTTTATTCGCCCGCTCTGGCTTTTAAGCATTATTGGCTTATTTTTAATGCTGTTTATGTTAAAAAAACTGCGTGTTAAGCAGTCAGGCTGGCAGCAACTGTTACCGGCACATTTAGCAAAAGTATTAGTGCAAGGTAACACTAAAGCAAAATCTAACTCATTGCTGTTACCGTTTTTAATCGGCTTACTGTCAATTTTAGCCATGGCAGGACCGAGTTGGCAAAAACTACCACAGCCGGTTTATCAAGTAGCACAAGGCTCAGTGCTGATCATGGACATGTCGTATTCTATGTATGCCACCGACGTTGCTCCTAATCGCCTGACACGAGCACGTTATAAAGCCATAGATTTACTCGATAGTATTAAAGATGGTGAAATCGGTCTGATTGCCTATGCTGGCGATGCTTTTAACATTAGTCCGTTAACCGATGACAGCAATAATATAAAATTACTTTTACCCTCATTAAGCCCCGAACTTATGCCGGTGCTGGGTAGCAACCCATTTGCCGCATTGGCACTGGCCAATGAAATGTTAATCAATGCCGGTCATAAAGACGGCGATATTTATTGGTTCACTGACGGTATCGATAATATTGATATTCAAGATATAACCCAATGGTCACGCGATCATCCTTATCGGCTTAATATCCTTGGCATTGGTACAAAAACGGGCGCGCCCATTAAACTCAGTAATGGCGAACTGATGAAAGATGACAATGGTGCGATTATTGTGCCTAAGTTAACAGCCCAAGCATTACAGGGCCTAGCTCAACGCGGTAGAGGCAACTACGCCACCTTGACCCAGAACAACAAGGATATTGAACGACTGACCTTCAAACCGCTCAGCACTGACATAGACAAAGAAAACACCAAAGCCAGTGAAAATACTGGTGATCAATGGCAAGAGTTTGGCCCCTACCTGCTGTTATTAATTTTGCCTATGGTGTTAAGTTATTTTAGACGTGGCGCACTACTAGCAACGCTGCCGTTTGCTTTAATGTTAATACCCAATAACCAAGCTCAGGCTGATATTTGGCAAGATCTTTGGAAAACTAAAGATCAACAAGGTCAAGCGCACTTTAACAGTGAGCAATATCAGCAAGCAGCAGAACAATTTAAAAACCCACTATGGCAAGGTAGTGCCCACTACAAAGCCGGTGATTACCAACAAGCCTTAGCCGCATTTAAACAAGAAAACACCGCAGAGGCGCTATTTAATCAAGGTAATGCTTTAGCTAAATTAGAAAAATTTGACGATGCAATAGCGGCCTATGAACAAGCCTTACAGCGCGATCCAAACTTAGCCGATGCAAAAGCTAATAAAGCCTTGCTTGAAAAGTTAAAGCAACAACAAGAACAGCAAGAGCAAGAATCTGGTGACGAAGAACAGAAAAATGATCAACAAAACAATGACCAGCAAGACGGTGATCAACCAGGTGAAAACCAAGACGGTGACAGTCAAGACAGCGAACAGCAGCAGCAAAATCAACAGAACTCAGGTAAACAAGAGCCAGGCGAACAAGATGAATCTTCTGCGCAAAAAGATGCTGAAGAAGGCCAAGAGCAAAAAAATCAGCAAGAAACTGACCGCGATAAACAACAGCAAGCTAAAAATGCACAAGAAGCGGAAGCCCCTGAAGATTCAAGCGATGCACAAAGCCTAGCAGCCAAAGAGTTAGCCGAACAATTGGCCAAAGAAACCGAACAAAAACATCAACAATTACTCAACAAAGTCACTGATGACCCCTATATGTTACTGAGAAATAAAATGCAGTTAGAGTATCAAAAACGTAGTCAAGATCGTCGAAATGTAGGAGTTAAGAAAAAGTGGTAAAAGTTATAATTTCTTTGTTGGCTATTTTATTATCATGTCATAGCTACGCATTAACAAAAGTCAGCGCATCGGTTGATAAAAACCTGACCATGGCTAATGAATCAATAATATTAACCATTACCGCCGATGATGATGTTAACGCAAACGCCTTAGATACATCAGCACTATTAACTGACTTTATTGTCGGTAGAACATCGGTTAGCTCACAAACTAGCATGATCAATTTTGACACCACACGCACCACCACATGGAATACGGTGTTAATACCTCGAAGTTCAGGTGAGCTAGTGATACCCGCGTTTGACATTAATGGTTTCAAAACCCAAGTCATCACCATTAATTCACTAGCGGCAAACGAATCAGCCACTGCAAACCAGCAAGACCTGTTTATCACCACACAAGCCTCTGCCACCGACTTATACGTTCAGCAGCAAATCACGTTAACCGTAAAACTACACTTCGCTGCAGAATTAAAGCGTGGCAGTTTGAGCGAGCCCAGCCTAGTCAGCGCGAATATTTTACAAATCGGCAAAGACAAAGAATCAGAAAGTATTATCAAAGGTAAACGTTATCGCGTTATTGAACGCGTGTACGCCATTAGCCCACAAAAAAGCGGTGATATGATATTAAAAGCACCGGTTTTTTCTGGCGAGATCATCATAGCCTCGGCAAGGCGATCTAACTTTTTAAGTTTTGCCGATACTAAACCGGTTAGTGTGGTAGGTGACGATATAGCGTTAACGGTTAAAGCTATTCCAGCGCAAGTTAGCGGGTTATGGTTGCCCAGCGAATTATTCGCTTTGCAGCAAGAGTTTCAACCCGCGCCAAGAAAATTTAAAGTGGGCGAACCGATCACTCGCACCATTACACTTACCGCAGTAGGGCTTTCAGAGGAGCAACTACCTGAAATTACCATGCAAGTTCCGCAAGGACTTAAAGTGTACCCAGATCAAGCTAAACTACATACTGGCCTAAACAATGAACGTTTAGTCAGCCAAAAAGTGGTTAACTTTGCTATTGTTGCCAGTAAAGCCGGTGAATATCAGTTACCCGAAATTAGTATTCCTTGGTGGAATACCGTCACTAATAAAGCAGAAATAGCCACAATAGCAGGGCAAAAAATCATCGTATTACCCAACGCTGATATAGCACCAAGTACCATGCAGCAGCAACCACCGCGCATGAATCTTGAAAACCCAACAACACCTAGGGTTGTAGAAAGCGTAATCATTCAGCAAAACACCTTCTTGCAATGGCTATTTCTAGCCTTATGGCTACTCACCTTGTTAGCTTGGTATATAACAGCAAAGCGCCCTTTTAAGCCTAAGCAAGCCAATAGTGACACTAACACCAAGGTCAGTAATGCTCATCTTGCTATTTTAGCTGCCTGTAAGAAGAATAATGGCGAATTAGCCTTAGCATGTTTGCTGCCATGGGCACGCTCTCAATCACAATCATTAGGCGATAATCAAAGCCAAGTACTAACAACACTTGACTCATTGCACGATTATTTTAACGACCCCGCACTGTCTAACGCTATTATTGAGTTGCAACAAAGCTATTATGGAAAAAATCCAAGTGCTTGGTCAGGCAACAAACTGATCCTTGCTATTCAAGCACTGAATAAAAGCAAAATCAGCAAATCATCCGTGGTTGATATCAGCATTAACCCTTAGCAGCGTCTAGCAATCAAGCTGCTCTAAATAAAATTTATTGAAATCAACTTTTCAACATAAATAAAGCCGAGCTATTAAAGCTCGGCTTTTTTATCAAAGATAGTAGCGGTAGCTTAGGCCTATTTTTTTGTAGGTCAGACTTTAGTCCGTCAACCGTTAAGCAAACAATTAACCTCAGAGCCAAAAAACCTACCGCTACTAACTTAACACTAAAAACCTACCACTAAAAAATATCACTTTTGACTTAAAAGTTTTTTAACAACAGCTACATTTAGTAAAGGTTAATTCACTTAACTTTCAAATAGTTATTTGAGCTATAGTGGGGCTACGTAAATAAATGCATTTGTGTGAAATAAAATGACAAAGCCTCAGGTCTTTTACAACATGGCGACAAAACAAGTTAGATACGAAGCACTCGTTAAAGCATTACATGCAGATTTATATCGATATGGCTACTGGTTATGCCACGATAAGCATATTGCCGAAGATTTAGTGCAAGAAACATTTTTACGTGCATGGCGTGCGCTTGACTCGTTGAAAGACGAAAAGGCGGCAAAGTCATGGTTAATCACTATTCTGCGCAGAGAAAACGCTCGTCGTTTTGAGCGTAAGCGTTTTGACATGAGCGAATATGAAGAAGCTACTATTGCCGATGTCAAAGCCACCAGTAGCGAACAGGAAATTGAACACTATTGGTTACGGGAAAAAATAGCACAAATGCCTGAAGAGTATCGTGAACCCTTAGTTTTACAGGTGATTGGTGGTTTCAGTGGTGAAGAAATTGCCGGCATCTTGTCACTCAATAAAAATACCGTGATGACACGATTATTTCGTGCACGCAATCAATTGAAAGAGGCCGTAGACGACGAGCCAAAATTAAGAGGTCTACACAATGGATGACTTAAAATTTAGACGCAGTTTGCTAGCAGAGCCAAATAACCGTGATGATGCTATTAATGCCGCGATTAAAAGTGATTCGGCAAAACAAAAATTTTCGCAAGAACTTGACACATTAGAAAATAAAATCGCACAAGCCATGCATATTCCCGTGCCTGAAGATTTAGCTCATAAGTTAATTTTACGACAAACTTTTGCTAGCCATCAGCAACAAAAACGTAAAACACGTATTCGTTTGTCGATGGCAGCATCTGTTGCACTAGTGATGGGCTTAACCCTTAACTTTATGATGTTTTCTAGCACCTATAAAAACCTGGGTGACTATGCTATTGCGCATGTTAATTATGAGGCATCACACTTCTCTAATAATGATCAGCCAAAGGTAACACTGGCCTCATTAAATGAGAAAATGGCGACATTTAAGGGCAGTTTTGATAGTACCTTTGGTCGCTTAATCTTCGCTGATTATTGTCGATTTGATGGCACTAACAGCCTGCATTTAGTGTTTCAAGGTCAATCAAGTCCGGTCAATATTTTTATTTTACCCGATGACGAAGACATTAAGTTTATTGCTAATTTTGCTAATGATAAGTTACAAGGTCGGTCATTAAACTTTAATCATTCAAATATCATTGTAGTAGGAGATAAAAAAGAGCCTATAAAGCAATGGCAAGAACGAGTCAGTGATCATATTACTTGGTCAATTTAGTCGTCAAACTTATACTCATGCCAATAAACCCCTTATCACTTAGCAAACTTAAAAAAGCTTAGATTACAGGTTCATCGTTTCAGACTGAACCTGAATACCTACAGCCATGTGTTGATTACAGTAGACATTGATAACCACTCATAGTTTTCTTACATAGGTAGTCACTATACAAAGTGCTATTTATTCTCAAAGCTCTGGCAAACCCAAGCCATTAAGTAAGAACTAACTTAATGGCTTGGGTTTAAATTCTAGGGTTTAACAATAGACAGATATTAAAACCGTCAGCTTAAAAAACTATTGCTCAGAAAGAAAAAATCACAAAAAAAAGCCGTTAATATCGATTAACGGCTTCTATAACTTACTTAAAACTACTTAAGAATTTAAAGTTTTGACTGACAGCTGACAGCTAATAACTTAAAGCTAAAAGCTATCTCTATTAGCTTATTTTAGTGTTTAACTATGTTTAGCTATGCTTAGCAACAACCTCATCAAATAATTTTTCGATTTCTGGTTGCTCTTTGGTTGTTAAGCGACTAACCAATACAATAGCGATACTTGCCATAATAAAGCCAGGTACAATTTCATACATCACGTCACTAAGGTGCTGACCATTTAGCGTTATAGGCGCATATATCCACACTAAAACGGTAATAGCTCCAGTTAACATACCTGCTAATGCACCATGACGATTCATTTTCTTCCAATACAGACTCATAATAACCAAGGGTCCAAATGCAGCACCGAAACCGGCCCAGGCATTACTGACCAAAGTTAATATTGAGCTTTCTCTATCGTAAGCAAGAAAAATAGCGACAATGGCTACCAAGGCGACTGAGATTCGGCCAACCAAGACTAATTGCTTTTCACTAGCGTTCTTATTCAAAAAGGCTTGATAAATATCGCCCGTTAATGAACTTGATGTCACCAATAATTGCGAAGAAATAGTGCTCATAATCGCCGCTAGAATCGCCGCAAGTATAAAGCCAGCGATAAGAGGGTGAAACAGTACCTGACCTAATAAAATAAATATTGTTTCGGCATCATCAACTACCAAGCCTACTTTAGCCGCGTAAGCGACACCAGCAAGACCCGTCGCCATAGCACCAAACAATGAAACGATCATCCAACTCATACCTATTCTTCTTGCTGCAGGTACATCTTCTACCGAACGAATAGCCATAAAACGTACAATAATATGAGGCTGACCAAAATAACCTAATCCCCAAGCCATGGCAGAAATTATGGTGATAATAGTGACACCACTAAATAAGTCTATAAATGTGGGGTCGACCTTTTCAATCGCTTGCATCATAGCGTCAGTGCCTCCAACATCTGAGATCGCGACAATGGGCACAAGCACCAAGGCAATAAACATAATACAGCCTTGTACAAAATCAGTCAGACTCACGGCTAGAAAACCACCAAAAAGTGTATAAAGCACAACAACACCAGCGGTAATATATAAACCTACTTCATAGGTTAGGCCAAACGAACTTTCAAATAATTTACCACCGGCAACAATGCCTGAAGAGGTATATAAGGTAAAAAATAAAATAATAACAATAGAAGAAGTGATGCGAAGTGCATGTGAGCTATCGGCAAAGCGATTTTCGAAAAAATCGGGCAAAGTAATCGAATCATTTGCCATCTCGGTATAAGTTCTTAATCTTGGTGCTACGATAAGATAATTTAAATAAGCACCTAGGACTAAGCCAAAAGAAATCCAAGCACTGCTCAATCCTACTGTGAACATTAGTCCGGGTACACCCATTAACATCCAACCGCTCATGTCAGAGGCCCCGGCAGAAAGCGCTGTTACCCCAGGTCCTAAACTACGTCCCCCGAGCATAAAACCAGATACATCGCTAGTTGATTTTCTATAGGCATAAATACCTATCCCCAACATAACAACAAAGTATAGTGCCAATGAAATCATCGTTCCTACAGCCATTTAACCTCCGAAAAACATTATACCAATCGAACCAATTTATTTTATTACTTATCGGTCATTAATTCGTTTGGCATTAAAACTGTTCAAATGAGTAGCAAATTGCTACTCATTTGAACGTGAGCAACAATAATAGGCTTAGTTAATCCTTGATTCCATGTTTTTCGTAAGTATTAATAATTATTTGTGTTATAAATGAATCAGCCAATGTGAAAATTAAGTGAACTAAACAATAATACTAAATAAAAATACTAAAATTATTTTTTATAACATAGCATTAATTAGGAATTTGAATGTACTTTTACGCAGCTAGGCAGCCCATATTAGGTATAGATAAAGATCTATTTGCCTACGAACTGTTATTTCGCGATAGCATCATCAATGTTTTTCCCGATATTGATGGTGACGAAGCGACAACAAAAATTATTGAAGCCAGTAACTTTAATCTTGGTATTAGTGAATTTACTGGCAATAAACCTGCCTTTATTAATTTTACTTTAGAAACCCTCATTAAAGGTTATCCAGAAACATTAACACCAGAAGAAGTGGTTGTTGAAATTTTAGAAACCGTAAAGCCAGGTAAAAAGTTATTATCGATATGTAAAGATTTACATGAAAAAGGCTATACCATAGCGTTAGATGATTATATTCATCAAGCTGTATGGCAGCATTTTTATCCTTTTATACATATCATTAAAATTGACTGGCAAGACACGACATTAGACACCATAAAACTTGTAAAAACTGCCATTAAAGATTTTCCTCATATAAGATTGCTCGCAGAAAAAGTTGAAACCTATGAAGAATATAACCAAGCATTAGCGCTAGGATTTGTATTATTTCAAGGCTTCTTTTTCGCCAAACCAGAAATGGTAAAAACCAAAAGTCTATCGCCATCACAAATAGCGATGGCAGAACTCCTGTATGAAACCTCAAAAAAAGAGTTAGACCTTGCCAGTATTACATCAGTTTTTGAACGTGATGTTACTTTATCCTACAAACTACTGCGTTATACTAACTCAGCAATTTTTAAACGCTGCACTGATATTTCTACTATTAAACAAGCACTTGTTATATTAGGCTCTGCTGAATTAATACGTTTTCTTGGTTTAATGTTTGCAGCAAATATTAATCCCGACAAGCCATCTGAGCTTATTAACGCGGCGATGACTCGAGCAAAATTTTGTGATTTAATGGCCAGTGAAATTAAATCACCACTAGATAACTCAATAGCCTTTTTAACCGGTTTATTGTCGTTAATTGATGCCATTGTTGACGAAGACTTAGCAAATATTCTCAACAAGCTGCCATTAGCTCAACAAATCAAAGACACGTTATTAACCCGTAAAGGTGATATGGCTGCCTTAATTATACTGTTAGAGTTTATTGAACGAGCAGAGTGGTCAAAAACCAACGTAGTTATGGTCAAGCTTGGCTTAAATAAAGCCAATGTCCTTAAAAGCTATAATCAAGCAATTACTTGGGCTGACGAACAAACACTTGCCAATTATTAGTCATCACTTAACAAAACTTTAAAGGCATGGCATAACTAGCTGTCAGTAAAATAGCGATCAGCTTTCAGTTAATTTTATGGGCTTAAAAACAGCTGTCAGTAAAATAGCCATTAGCTCTGTCAATTATTCATCTGCCAAGCCTGCTAATATCTGCTTGGTTTTACTGAAAGCTGATAACTGATAGCTAACAGCTTCACTTCTCACTTAACTCAGTAGCTTAGCTATTCAAAATTAGCTATTCAAAACCATTGGGGTTTTTAGACTGCCAACGCCAAGTATCTGTAATCATAGTGGCTAAATCAAGTTTTGCATGCCAGCCGAGTAAGGTATTCGCGACACTTGCATTGGCGTAAACGGTGCCAATATCACCGGCTCGACGTGGCGCAATGTTATACGGGATATCTTGTCCTGAAATCTCTTGAAAGGTGTTAACTATCTCTAACACCGAGGTACCATTACCTGTGCCTAAATTAATCGGCACACAGCCTTTAATATCACTTAATGCCTCTAACGCTTTAACATGCCCTTGGGCCAAGTCTACTACATGAATATAATCTCTAACGCCTGTGCCATCGGGGGTCTGATAATCGTCACCAAACACTTGTAATTGCGCTAATCGGCCAACAGCCACTTGTGACACGTAAGGCAATAAATTGTTCGGAATACCATTAGGGTTTTCACCAATAAGGCCAGATTCATGTGCGCCAATCGGGTTAAAATAACGTAAGCAGGCGATTGACCATTGCTCATCACTGCGTGCTAGATCAAAGAGAATATTTTCGATCATCAGTTTGGTTTGACCATAAGGATTGGTCGCAGACGTTGGCATAGTTTCATCAAGTGGCGAGGGATTATTTTCACCATACACAGTTGCTGATGAACTAAACACTAAGTTTTTAACGTTATGCTCTGCCATAACTTGCAACAGCGTTACCGAACCAGAGACATTATTATGATAATAACTTAATGGCATCACACTCGACTCACCCACAGCTTTTAAACCGGCAAAGTGCACTACAGCTTCAATGTCATGTTGCTCAAATACTTGCTTTAGTGCTTGGCGATCACAAATATCAGCTTGAATAAAAGTTACCGACTTGTCTGTTATTTGTTTAATACGGTCAAGCACTAATGTTGAAGAGTTTGATAAATTATCAACAATAACAATGTCTTTATCTAGCGCCAGCAATTCAATAACGGTATGGCTACCAATAAAGCCCGTTCCGCCTGTGATCAACAAACTCATCTTTAAATCCTTATAAGGTTAATGCTATTTATTTTTGAATAGCTGAAAGTAAACTATTGATAATATTTTGACACTAACGCAATGAATTTACCAAGTTTTTCTTTCGGCAGTTGATTGATGCCCGCCGCGGCAGCTCGACCACCGCCGGTGTCAAATTGCGCACAAAGTTCACCAGCGCCCACTTTATTATTAATAGGGGCACGCAGGCTTACCGTGTAACTCGCATCAACATTTAAGGTGATCACCGCATGCGCTTTATCAGGCTTCTGATTGGCTAATGCATTACCGTAAACCCCACTGACTCTGCGCGACCACGCAGCATCTTCAAGCTCAATGAGCTGCAAAGCCGCATCATCATGCAATACGCTCGCCTGTTTAGCTTGTGCCATATCACTTAAATAGGCTTGCTCAAGAATGGCAAAAATAGAGTTGGCTTCGTTAATCAAGGTAAAGGGGTCTGGATAGCCCAATAAAGTGGTAAATAAAACATCAGGCGCAATATGTAAATCATCAACCGTGCGACCGTAGCCGTTATAGTTAATATAGATCCCTAAATTTTTCAGCTGTGCTTGTTCGCTATCTGACAAGCCAGCTTGCTGCGCTAACTGCTCGGCAGCTCGTAACATATTATCGCCAAAAGCCCCAACAATAGCCCATAAAGCATATTGGCCAGTTAAATATTGATTGACCAATAAACTGGTGCAAGTATTGGCGTCAATATCTATAATTTTATCTAAATGCACAGAGGTCGGTATTTCACCCGTGCGATGATGATCAACATAAAAAACCTCAACATTATTGGCCAGCAAGGCCGCTAAAGCGACAATGTTTTTTTCCATAGAAATATCAAGCACGGTAACAGAAGTTGCCTGTTCGACAGGTACTTGCTGTAATAATTGAATGTCGCGTTTAACGCCAGTGATCAGTGTTGTGGCTTTCGGTTGAGCCAAGCGCAGTTGTAACAGGGCAATAATGCCGTCAGCATCGCCATTAAAAACATCATAATGCATGCAAAAATCTCCTCTATAAATTGTTTTCCGATAAAATTAGCGTAAGTTACGGGTAAGTTTACTCTAGCTTGGACTTTAATCCATCGGGTTAATCGCCGGCTAAGAGTTGTCGGACTAAAGTCCAACCTAAAAAACAATCGCCCAAGGCTACTTTATCACCCGTAGGTTTTATGTGGGCCTTTGTAGGATGGACTTTAGTCCATCAAGTTAAATGAAATTTAACCGTATTCGCATTAATGCTAGCTAGAAGTATTTTTAGCTAATCGCCAACTCAATCTGTGATCAAGCCTTGTGTGATCAGATAATCAACCACTTGTTGCGCACATTGTTCAATACTTTTATTAGCCGTGTCGATATGAATGCTTGGGTTTTCAGGCGCTTCGTAAGTAGAGTCTATACCGGTAAAGTCTTTAATCTCACCGGCTCGCGCTTTTTTATATAAGCCTTTGGGATCACGTTGTTCGCAAACCGCCATCGGCGTATCGATAAATACTTCAATAAATTCTCCGTGCTCAAGCTTGTTGGCTGCCATGGCACGATCAACGGCAAAAGGAGATATAAATGCGGTTGAGACAATTAAACCCGCATCGACAAACAGTTTGGCCACTTCGCTAATACGGCGAATGTTTTCAACTCTCTCTTCATCACTAAAGCCCAAGTCACCATTTAAGCCATGGCGAACATTGTCACCATCCAGTAAATAACTATGACAATGGCGTTGAAAAAGTAACGCGTCAACCGCATTGGCAATGGTTGATTTACCTGAGCCACTAAGCCCTGTGTACCATAACAAACAAGCTTTTTGCTTTTTACTATCAGCGCGTTGTGTTTTGCTGACTTGTTGAGTGTGCCAAACGGTATTTTCAGTTTTCATATTATTCCACTTAAATTATTTATATAGCTGATAGCTAAAGAAGCTTTAAGCTATCAGTTCAAAGCTGTCAGTAAAAACACAACCAAACGCCCAACTCATCTCTGGTCTTTGTTTTTACTGACAGCTGACCGCTTTAAACTAAACGCTTCTCTTTTATTTTGCTCTAAAACGGAAAAACCACCGGTATCAAGATTAACACCACTACACTATAAGTCAGTGTTATCGGCCAACCAAATTTAATAAAGTCAGTAATTTTATAGTTGCCGGCATTAAACACCATAATATTGGTTTGATAACCATAAGGGCTAATAAAACTGCCACTAGCGCCAAAGGCTACCGCCATCACTAAGGGTAAAGGGCTAACACCTAAGCCAATGGCAATATTATAGGCGACCGGAAACACTAAAGCCGCCGCGGCGCTGTTGGTAATAACTTCGGTCAATATTAAGGTAATGAAAAATATCACCACCATAGCGATTAAGGCACTTTCCCCAGCCAGTAATTGCTCAATTTCATGGGCAAAAATACCTGCGACACCGCTATGTTCAAACGCTTGCGCTAAAGTTAATGCTCCCAGCACAATGAG
Source organism: Colwellia sp. MB3u-8 (assembly GCF_014076985.1). Lineage (NCBI taxonomy): Bacteria > Pseudomonadati > Pseudomonadota > Gammaproteobacteria > Alteromonadales > Colwelliaceae > Colwellia > Colwellia sp. MB3u-8. Next base: position 54,512 of record NZ_JACGVA010000063.1, on the reverse strand, counting down.
CCAGATTTCAATCGGGAATCGGCGCTTAATTTCATTCACCGTTAAACAACCAGTTAAAATCAATAACGCTAGATAAAACATCAGGCTCGACAATAAACTTATCGTCGTCACCATGGTCAGCGCAATAGCAATAATAAAGCCAAAAATAGCTAAAGAGTCACGCCAGCCTGACAGCATATCGTCGGGTTTATGACCGGAAAGAATAAAAAAGTTTTTCGTTAAATTAGTGCGCGCGCAAAAATCGGAGCCCACCGCTAAGACTAAAAAGTCACCCGCTTGCACTTTTATATCACCGAGTTTGCCAGACAGCGACGTGCCCTCTCGGCGAATAGCGACAACGGCGGCATCAAATCTTGCTCTAAACCCGGCTGTTTTTAAGGTTTTACCTACAATAGCAGAGTCAGGTTTAATTAATACTTCGGTTAAGTTTTCCCGTAATAATCCGGTTTGCTCAGCAAATAAGGTTAAACCATCAAATTGCTGCAAAACTAAAACTTTGCTGATGTCACCACTGAAAATCAGTCTGTCATTCGGCTCTATGACTTCATCTGGCGTTACTGGGGAAATAAGCCGCCCGTAGCGTACTAACTCGACCAAAAACAAGGTGTCTAAATTTCTTAAACCATTATCTTCAATGCTTTTCCCAATCAGTTTAGAGTTAGGTTTTACTTGTGCTTCAACCAAATATTCCTTATCGCCTAACTGCTCGTTTGGCGTGTCAGCTAATGTATGTTGACGCAATAATATAATCAATAAACAAGTAACCAGTGCAGCACCACCCACGAGCGTAAAGTCAAAAAAACCTAAACTTTGTTGACCTTGTTCTAGCCATAGCGAATTAACAATTAAGTTAGTTGACGTACCAATTAAGGTTAAAGTGCCACCAAGAATAGCGGCGAATGACAAGGGTAATAACAATTTACCCGGATTGACCACAGTATTTTTTTTCACTACCGAAATTAACGTAGCGACCACCGCCGTATTACTGATTAATGCCGAACTCAAAGCGGTAAATACAAGCGTTCTAAAACTTGCCGTAGACGCTTTGCCATTAAGCATTAACGCTGATATGCGTCTTAAAATGCTGGTACGTTCATAAGCAAAAGAACATAACACTAATAATAATAACGTCACTAAACCAGGATTTACCGCATTACTGAGAATATCGTCAGTGCTAACAAATGACGCCGCTAAACACAATAAGGTTGTACTACCAAAAACGCGCTCGGGTTTGTTTGGAAAAAAAACTAGCCCAATCAGCGTTAATGCAAATATTGCGACCAGTAGCCACTGCGTGTACAACATAATGTAAACCTAACCCTGACTACATGAATTTGTGAGCATAAATGCTGATTTACAGATACTGGTCAGCTTAAAACTATTAATAAGAAGTTTTCAGTCAAAGCTTTAAGCTGTCAGTTACAAGCTTTCAGTTAAAGAATAAATACCAACCTACAGTGATCACTATGCCTTAAACTTATTTTTTAACTTATAACTAAATGTTAACTGAAAGCTGTAAGTTGCAAGCTTTCAGTTAAAGAATAAATACCAACCTACAGCGATCACTATGCCTTAAACTTATTTTTTAACTTATAACTAAATGTTAACTGAAAGCTGTCAGTTACAAGCTTTCAGTTAAAGAATAAATACCAACCTACAGTGATCACTATGCCTTAAACTTATCTTTTAACTTATAACTAAATGTTAACTGAAAGCTGACAGCTTAAAACTGACAGCTAACCTGCTATTCCTATTTCAATAAATCGCGTGCGCCCCAGTGTGGGAAGTGCTTGCGAACTAAGGTGTTAAGTTCTTGCTCAAACGCTGAGTACTGGTGATCTTGCTTGGTTTCAAGTGCACCGTTAATCATACCCGCACCCACAGTAACGTTACTCAATCGGTCAATAATAATAAAAGCACCCGTCGCTGGATTATCACCATAAGCATCAAAATGTAACGCTTCAGCTACTTCAAGTTGAGCAACACCGATTTCATTTAACGCTAATTGGTCAACAGGAAATTCCTCTAAAGTATTAACATCAATACGGTGGTCAATTTTTATTGCGTGCCCTGTGGTGAGCTTACTGCCGTGCTTAATGTAGTATTCACGACCTGGTTCTAATTCGTCTTCATGCATCCAAACAATAGTCGCACTTAGCTCTTTAGCTGAAGTAGGAATACTGCCCTTTTTAACAATCATTTCGCCGCGACTGATGTCAATTTCATCTTCAAGGGTCAAAGTAACCGCCATACCGTGATCGGCGCGATCAATGTTGCCTTCAAAAGTTACAATCGATTTGATCTTACTTTGCTTACCTGATGGCAAGGCAACAATTTCATCACCAACACGAATATGTCCTGAGCCCACTGTGCCAGCAAAGCCTCTAAAATCAAGATTAGGACGGTTAACATACTGTACTTGCAAACGAAATTGGGTAAAGTGATTTTGATCATCAACCTTAATAGTATTTAATAACTTCATTAACGTCGCACCTGGATACCAAGGCATCTTAGTACTTTCGTCAACAACATTATCACCATTAAGCGCTGAAATTGGCACAAAACGCACATCTTCAAAAGCTAGGTCATCAGCAAATTTGCGGTAGTCTTTTTTAATTTCTTGATAACGGTCCTGGCTATAATCAACCAAGTCCATTTTGTTAACCGCTACTAAAACATGTTTAATGCCTAACAAAGAACAAATATAAGAATGACGACGAGTTTGCACTTGCACGCCGTGGCGAGCATCAATCAAAATAATAGCCAGGTCACAAGTTGAAGCGCCCGTAGCCATGTTGCGGGTGTATTGTTCATGGCCTGGTGTGTCGGCAATAATAAATTTACGTTTGTCCGTAGCAAAATAACGATAAGCAACATCAATAGTAATGCCCTGCTCTCGCTCTGACTGCAAGCCGTCAACGAGCAAGGCTAGGTCAATAGCTTCACCGGTAGTGCCCGACTTTTTACTGTCGTTTTTAATCGCCGCTAATTGATCTTCAAAGATCATTTTTGAATCGTGTAATAATCGGCCAATTAATGTGCTTTTGCCATCATCAACGCTACCACAAGTAAAAAAGCGCACCATTTCTTTGTTTTCATGCTGCTTCAAATAAGCTTCAATATCGGTTTCAAGTAAGTCTTCTGTATGACTCATGTTTTTTCCTTGGAAATCTCTACTCGACAAATTGTCGATTTAATTAAAATGCTAACACCGTAAAATAAACTGAAATAAGATGACGAAGTTTTAAAAATAACCTTCCATCTTTTTCTTCTCCATTGAGCCTGCTGAGTCGTGGTCAATCACACGGCCTTGCCGCTCAGAGGTTTTGGTTAATAGCATTTCTTGAATAATTTCAGGTAAGGTGGTTGCGGTTGACTCAACAGCGCCGGTTAACGGATAACAACCTAAGGTTCTAAAGCGCACACTTTTCATTTGCACCACTTCGTCTTTACCAATAGGCATGCGCTCATCGTCAACCATGATTAAAGTGCCATCGCGTTCAACTACTGGGCGTTTTTCAGCTAAATAAAGTGGCACAATTTTAATGCCCTCTAAATAGATGTATTGCCAAATATCAAGCTCGGTCCAATTCGATAATGGAAAAACCCGAATACTTTCGCCTTTATTGACTTTGCCGTTATAAATGTTCCACAGCTCAGGGCGTTGGCTTTTTGGATCCCAGCGATGATTTTTATCACGAAATGAATACACCCGCTCTTTCGCGCGCGATTTTTCTTCGTCACGTCGAGCGCCACCAAAAGCAGCATCAAAACCATATTTATCAAGGGCTTGTTTTAAACCTTGGGTTTTCATCACATCAGTATGCTTAGCACTACCATGCTCGAACGGACTAATATTCATCGCCATACCTTCGGCATTTTTATGCACGAGTAAATCAAAGCCATGTTCTTTCGCCATTTCATCGCGAAAGGCAATCATTTCTTTGAATTTCCAGTTGGTATCAACATGTAATAGCGGAAAAGGTATTTTTCCAGGAGCAAAGGCTTTTCGCGCAAGATGAAGTAACACGGCGGAGTCTTTACCAACCGAGTAAAGCATCACAGGATTATCAAATTCTGCGGCAACTTCGCGCATGATATGAATAGATTCGGCTTCTAACTTTTGTAAATGGGTTAATTGCATTGCTGACCACTAATGTTGGCATGATATTATTGATTATCATCATGCCACAGCAGCAAATCATTATCCATATAACTAAAAGCTTGTTTATACCAAAAAAGTATAAAGAGAAGGAAGATTAAGCTTCTCATTCTAAAAATAAAACCTACGCCAATTCAATTAAGTAACTGGGCTAAGTGGCTAGCTAATGGTAAGTGAGGAAAAATAATCCAGAGCACATGTTTATTGTTCCAGACTAAACATAAGTACCTACATCCCTGTATGCAAAGCAGATATTGTAGATTTAAACCTGCTTAAAATGATCGATTAGTTATTTCAAATAGTAGTAGTTAAGTTACTTTTATAACGGCGAATTAATGCCAGTGACGAAGCAGAAAGCTTTTCGCTGTCAATATCGCCCATCGGCTGCGCCATCACGTTTAATACTTCTTTGCCAAGTTGCTTGCCTAATTCAACGCCCCATTGGTCGTATGAGTTTATCTGCCAAATTACGCCTTGAACAAATATTTTATGCTCATATAGGGCTAATAAAGCGCCAAGGGAGTGGGGATCTAACTGCTGCATTAAAATAGTATTACTTGGGGTATTACCTTTCATGGTTTTATGAGCAGCTAGCCTATTCGCTTCAGCCTCACTAGCGCCAGCATCTAGCATTTCGGCTTTCGCTTGGGCCAAGGTTTTACCTTGCATTAAGGCTTCACTCTGGGCAAAACAATTAGCCACTAAAGCGTCATGATTAGCCAAATGTTTACTCGTTGGGGCAAGAGAAAGAATAAAATCTGTTGGAATAATATCGGCACTTTGATGCATTAATTGCATAAAGGCATGTTGGCCATTCGTGCCTTCCTGACCAAAAACCACGGGGGCGGTTAAATAATTAAGCGTTTTACCGGTAATAGACACCGACTTACCATTACTTTCCATATCGGTTTGCTGCAAATAACCTGGCAAAGCTCTCAGTGCATGGTTATAAGGTAAAATAGCTAAACTAGGGTAACCTAATGCATTTCGATTCCAAATACCCAGCAAGGCCATCATTACCGGCATATTTTGCTCAAACGGTGCATTTTTAAAATGCTCGTCCATGGCATAAGCACCGGCTTTTAAAGCGTTGAAATGGCTATTACCAATAATCAATGCCAGTGGCAAACCCACCGCTGACCATAAAGAAAACCGGCCTCCAACCCAATCCCACATCGGCAAAATATTATCCGCATTAAGTCCAAACGCTGTTGCCGCCTCAATATTACTGCTAACCGCATACCAATGTTGAGCAATAACCTCTGCAGATGAATGATGAGGTTCAGCCAAAGCATTAAGCATCCAGGCTTTAACGATAGTGGCATTAAGCAGGGTTTCTTGCGTAGTAAAGGTTTTAGAAACTACCACAACCAGCGTGGTTGCGGCATTTAATTTAGCAAACTTTTCTTGCGCGGCATCACCATCAACATTAGCCAGCACATGCGCTTTCAAACCTGGCTGATGGTAAGGCACAAGTGCCGACAAAGCCACCTTAACACCGTAGTAAGAGCCGCCAATGCCAATAGCAAGAATATCAGTAAACTTTTCACCAGTAACCGAACACACCTTACCCGAATGTACATCATCAACAATGGCAGCCATTTTAGCGTCAGTGTTAATAACCTCATCAGCTTGCGCCCCTAACACATCAAACTTAACCGAGTCAGGCGCACGTAATACCGTATGCAAAACAGCGCGTTGTTCGGTAGTGTTGATCTTTTCACCCGAAAACTGCGCTGATATTTTGCCCGCAAGATCAACTTGCTCAGCCAAAGTAAATAATGGCGTAAACTCACTATCAACAATATTTTGCTTAGCATAATCTAAGAACAAACCCGCCGCCGAAATGGTATAGTTTTCACTGCGATCACAGTCTGCAAATAGTGAAAAAATATTACGAGTTAATGCCAGTTCAGTAAACTGCGATAAATTAGTTACGTCCATATACCTATACTTTTAATAAATGAGGGTTTAAAGTTTATCTTTTGTAGGTCGGACTTTAGTCCGTCAACCGCCCAGCAAGCAATTACCATGAAGGTTAAAACCCAATAAATAAGCACTAACGCCAGCCATTGGCTAAAGAGCCATAAAACCTGATGGACTAAAGTCCAACCTACATAGGGCCGACAGATCACACCATAAAATTTTCAGCTTAACTTTTGTAGGTTGGACTTTAGTCCGACAACCACAAAAATAAATAAACAAGAAAACCAACCTACAAGTAAACTAACAGCTATACCTGTTTCTTGTTGCTTACTGACAACTGACAGCTAATAACTTAAATCTATGTTTTTTGCATCAACTCAGTTAAATAACTTCTAAAGTCATCAGCCAATTCAGGATGACGTAAACCATATTCAACATTGGCCTTCATATAACCTAACTTAGAACCACAATCATGAGACTTACCCGTCATATGAAAGGCTTCAACGGTTTCTTTTTCCATTAACATAGCAATAGCGTCCGTTAATTGAATTTCGTCACCGGCACCAGGAGGGGTAATTTTTAATAAATCCCAAATTTTTTCAGACAACACATAACGGCCAACCACAGCTAAATTTGACGGTGCGTCTTCCAACGCTGGTTTTTCAACAATAGCTGTCATAGCTTGTGACTCGCCAGGGGCAAGCTCAACACCACCACAATCAACCACACCATAACTACTGACTTGCTCCATTGGCACAGGTTCAACCATAATTTGGCTGTAGCCGCCAACTTCGTTATAACGGGTTAACATCGCCGCTAAATTTTCAGTTTTTAAGTCTGCCGTAGCATCATCTAAAATAACATCAGGTAGCACAACAACAAATGGTTCGTTACCGATGATAGGGCGAGCTTTTAATACCGCATGACCTAAGCCTTTCGCTTCGCCTTGGCGCACATGTAAAATAGTGACGTCTTTGGGACATATTGCTTTAATTTCATCCAGTAACTGGCGCTTAACCCGTTTTTCTAAAGTCGTTTCAAGCTCGAATGATTTATCAAAATGGTTTTCAATCGCGTTTTTAGAAGAGTGTGTCACTAAAACAATTTCTTTAATGCCAGCTGCAATACATTCATTCACTATGTATTGAATAAGTGGTTTATCAACAATCGGTAGCATTTCTTTTGGAATAGCTTTTGTTGCTGGCAACATCCGTGTACCTAAACCGGCTACAGGTATTACCGCTTTTTTGATCTTGTTTGGCATTTTTATCCTTATTGGCAATTTCTATTCATTGTATAGCTTGATTATCTACTAGTCATGACATTTATAGCTGAAAAATTTTAAGTCATACTGTCTAACAATAGGATAGTTACTGCACTTGAAAATAACCTTCAAATGGTTACAAAAAGTGTCACCTAAAGCTAAAAAATACAGTATCACTCAAATTTAAACCCACAAAACTTATCACAACAATACGATAATTTAATATAAAAAAGGCCGGAAGCCCGACCTTTAAATTATAACGATTATATATATTTCAAATATTTTTAGCTACCGGCAGAACTTATGAATATTGCTCTGCTATCCAGTTTTGGTATGAGCCATCCATCACACTTTGCCACCAAGACTCATTATTTAAATACCAAGCAACGGTTTTAGCAATACCGGTTTCAAATGACTCTTTCGGTTTATAGCTCAACTCATTGTTGGTTTTAGTCGCGTCAATGGCATAACGACGGTCATGACCCAGCCGGTCTTTCACATAAGTAATAAGTGATTCAGTGTTTTGCGCCATCGCCGCTTTAGCCGCAGGAAAACGAGTAGCTAGCTCTTTGTTTTTAATGAATTCTTGTTCAACCAATTTTGAAATGGTTTTAACAATATCAATATTGGCCCATTCATTATCGCCACCAATATTATAATTTTCACCAACTCGACCATCTTGTAATACTAAATCAATACCGTAAGCGTGGTCTTCAACGTATAACCAATCACGAATTTGTTGGCCATCGCCGTAAATTGGCAAGGCTTTATCATGCAAAATATTAGTAATCACTAAAGGAATAAGCTTTTCAGGAAAATGAAACGGCCCATAATTATTTGAACAATTACTTGTAGTCACATTTAAACCATAAGTATGGTGATAAGCTCGCACTAAATGATCACTAGCGGCTTTACTCGCCGAATAAGGTGAATTAGGCGCATAAGCCGTGTCTTCGGTAAAAGCAGGGTCGGTAGGTGAAAGCGTACCATAAACTTCATCAGTAGACACATGATGAAACCTATGTCCTGCAAGAATACTTTCGCCGTCTAACCACACTTTTTTAGCCGCTTTAAGTAAGCTATAAGTGCCGATAATATTGGTTTCGATAAAGGCATCAGGACCTGTAATAGAACGGTCAACGTGAGATTCTGCCGCAAAATGCACTAAAGTATCAATACCGTGTTCAACCAGTAATGTTTCAATTAAGGCTTGGTCACAAATATTGCCATGGACAAAAGTAAAATTAGCATCGTCTTTTACGCTATCTAAGTTAGCAATATTGCCCGCGTAAGTTAGCGCGTCAAGTACCACAACTTTATCGGCTGAATATTTTGTCATCCAATAATGTACAAAATTAGCGCCAATAAAACCTGCACCACCTGTAACTAATAATTTTTTCATAAAAATCTCGAATTAATAATATAATATAATTTAACTAGGCTTCGCGTTCAGTTTTTAACGCTGTCATCATATGTTTTAACTGTTCTTGCCAATGCATTAACGAAAGCTCCGGCAAAACGTTAACTAAACTGCTTTTATCCAGCACACTATAATGCGGGCGTTTAGCTGGCGTTGGGTATTGCGCAGTAGTAATAGGTTTAATGGCTATTTTTTTATCTAATAAACCAAGTTCAACACCGATATTTTGAATAGCGACAGCGAAATCAAACCAACTCGCCACTCCGGTATCAGTATAGTGATGAACACCCATAACTTGGTTAGTTAAACTGGCAATGCAGGCTTGCGCTAAGCCTTTTGCGTAAGTTGGCGTGCCAATTTGATCACAAATAACACCCAGTTCAGGTTTAGATGCCATTAAATTCAGCATAGTTTTTACAAAATTATTACCGTGCGTTGAATACACCCAAGACGTGCGAATAATAGCGCTATGCTCGGGATAAATATCGACAATTAACTGCTCACCTTGCGCTTTACTCGTGCCATAAACACCTAGCGGATTTATGTCATCACCGGGTAAGTAAGGTGCACCTTTATCACCATGAAAAACAAAATCTGTTGATATATGCACAAATGGCACGGATAACGTTTTACACGCTTGCGCTAAGTTACCCACAGCGGTGGCATTAAGCGCAAAAGCATTTTCAACATCACTCTCTGCTTTATCAACAGCGGTGTAAGCTGATGCATTAATAACACCATCGGCGTTATACTGCTTAAAAGCGTTAACGAGTGCAGGAACGTCTTGCAAGTCAACATCGTCGCGACCTAAACAGACTATTGTTTGTTCAGGTGTGGAAAGTTGACTTAATTCCCAGGCAAGTTGACCAGACTTGCCAATAACGATTATTTTCATTGTGTTGTTATCTGTCATTATTTATCAATTTAGCTAAGTATTTATTTAAATGTTGGCGCATTCTTGAACAACTGCCCGACTTCATCTTTTGCAGATAAAGAAGGTTTATTGCCATCGCGTAACGGCCATTGAATATTTAACGCAGGGTCATTCCATAACAAAGACACTTCATGCTCAGGGGCATAATAATCGGTACATTTGTAAACAAACTCTGCCGAGTCACTCATGACATAAAAGCCATGCGCAAAACCTTCTGGCACCCATAACTGGCGCTTATTTTCGCCAGAAAGTACCACGCCAACATGCTGGCCATATGTGGGTGATGATTTACGCATATCAACCGCAACATCATAAACTTCGCCTGATGTTACCCTAACTAATTTGCCCTGCGTATTTTTCAGCTGATAATGCAAACCACGTAAAATTCCGTGACTTGATTTGCTGTGGTTGTCTTGCACAAAAGTTTGCTCTGCACAGTGCTTAGTAAACTCGTCAACACGAAAGGTTTCCATAAAAAAACCACGTTCATCACCAAACACATTCGGTTCGATTATTTTAACATCCGCAATAGCAGTATCTATATAATTCATAAAATCCCATCAAAACTTTAAAATCAACTTATGTAGGGGCGAATTCATTCGCCGTGGCAAAACCTAATCATAAATCCAAAAAGCGACTAAAGTCGCCCCTACAAGGAGCTAAAAGAAAAACCAAAAGCTCTTTTGTTAAAAACCTCTTTCATTTCTCCTTCTTTCCTCCCTGTAAAGCAGGCTCCTAAAAAACCCGCTCTTCAATCAGTTTGATTAAATATTCACCATAACCACTTTTACGTAAAGGCTGTGCTATTTCACGCAATTTCTCTTCACTTAACCAACCATTACGATAAGCGACTTCTTCAGGGCAATTCACTTTCAAGCCTTGGCGCTTTTCTATTGTAGAAATAAAATTAGCAGCGGCGAGTAAATCATCATGGGTACCAGTATCAAGCCAAGCAGTACCACGGCCCATAATTTCAACTTTTAACTCGCCCGCTTTTAAGTATTGATCAATAACATCAGTTATCTCTAATTCGCCACGCGGCGAAGGCTTAACATTTTTAGCGAATTCAACTACCCGAGAGTCAAAAAAGTACAAGCCTGGTATGGCATAATTTGACTTGGGTATTAGAGGTTTTTCTTCTATTGAAATAGCCGTACCTGCAGCATCAAATTCAACCACCCCATAGGATTTTGGATTAGACACATGATAGCCAAATACCGTACCGCCAGAAGTCTGTGCATTAGCATTTTGCAATGACTTAGTTAAATCATGGCCGTAGAACATATTATCGCCAAGCACTAATGCGGCCGCAGCGCCTGCAAGAAATTCTTCAGCCAAAATAAAGGCTTGCGCTAAACCATCTGGGCTAGGTTGCTCTTTATAAGAGATTGAAACACCGAAGTTTTCGCCATTGCCCAATAACTCCTCAAAACGATGAGTTTCTTCGGGCGTAGAAATAATAAGTATTTCTCTAATGCCTGCTTGCATTAAGGTAGCAAGCGGGTAGTAAACCATGGGTTTATCGTAAACAGGCATCAACTGTTTACTAACTACTTTTGTGAGTGGATAGAGGCGAGTGCCGCTGCCACCGGCTAAAATAATCCCTTTTCTCATAATTCTCTCTTTTATTTGAACAAACTAAAATACTGATCTTTTACTATTTTCCAAGTATAACGACGCTCTGCTATTTCTCGCATGCTACTTCCATTACTTAAAGAAGCTGAGTTTTGAATCAATTCAACTAAATCTACAATATTGAAAAAGAATTGAGCTTTATTTTCAGTTGATGCTCTGTTGTAGTTGCAATCAAACGCGATGATATTTTTATTAAAGTGCATCATTTCAACTAAAGAAGGATTAGTACCTCCCGCTGAATGCCCATGCACATACAAACTACATTTTTGTCTAATTTCAAAAAGCGTTTTAATATCGTAAATCGGATTGATAATTTCTATATTCTTAAACTGAACATATTTAGACTTCATGGCTCGACCAAACTCACTATTGTCCCAGTTACCAATGAATTTTAATGCTTTATCTGTTTGGCTAAATGCTTCTAAAATTAATTCAACATTATTTTCAGGCTCTATTCTACATAAAGCTAAAGCGTAACCCGCATCTGAAAGGTTTAAATCAGTAATAACCGCGTGATCTCCGCCATAAGCAATAACTTCGGCTTCCATGCCATATTCTTCAAGAACATAGTCTGCAATACCTTTGTTGTCGGCCACAACAACATCTGAATATTTTACCGCTAATTTTTCTGAAAACTTTAAAAACTTTTTAGCTAACGTTCCCCATTTATCTCTTCGCCATTCCAAACCATCAATATTAGTGATAACTCTCGCTTTAGTCAGCAACTTTAGAATAGGCAAACAAATCGCGCCTGAAACGCCCAATAATAAAATATCATCTGTTTTTTTCATAGCAGCATGGCATAAAGACCAAATATCATAAGGGATACTTTGTACACCATTCGCGTTTAAAGGAATGTAATGTAGATGAGCATTTTTGTGTTTTTGGGGCTTTTCACTATAACTTTTCGATGAACAATAAACTGTAACTAGCTTATTTTTATCATTTTCATCGAGTAAGTTTTCAACTAGAGTTTCAAATCCCCCATAACAGGCTGGAACACCAACTGTGCCAATAATAGCAATTCTATTATTAGCATTTTTTTTAGCGTCTGTGTTTCCGTGAATTGCTGTTAACATTCGTTTAAAATCCACTCTCTTATTAATATAATATTCTGAGTAATTTTCTTGCCAGTAGCTACTAAGTAACTCACTTTCCAAAATCGAACGATTTTCTAGAAAATTTAATAGGCGATGAATAACATCCGTTGGAGAGTCAACGGACACATCAATAGATATACCAGAATTTAATTCCTCAATTACTTTGAATTGAGGAATTATTTCAGAGGTTATAATTGGGGTATTAAAATACAAATGCTCATAATATTTATTTGGCGCAGCATACCTATGAAGCGGAATGGATGGACAGTAATATGCCCAAGTAAAGTCTACTTTGTTATATAATTCAGGTAATGTATCAGCATTAAAACCACCCGCAAAACTTATATTGTCATATTCTGTTGAAATGTTAACTAATTCAGTTTCCATAGCCCCTTGTCCAGCAAACAATACTGAAATCGTATTAGGAAACTTCTTAGCTAAGGAGATAAGAAATTCTAGCCCTCTTGAGCCGTAATCAAGGGTACCAAAATAACCGATTAAACATTCCCCTTGTTTTCTATCTTCTTTAGAGTTGGCTGGAACAAAAGAGTAATTTGGTACGTTTTCAACAATAAAAGCTTCTTTAGAAATTGCACCTTTGCCTAGCATGTCATTATAGTATTGCATCCTACAGTCATGTGGAACCATTAATATATCGGCATTGCGCGCTAATCGACACTCTAACCAATCAATTAACTTAGCCATATTCTTCAAACTACGTTTAGTTTGCGCAAATGGATCTACTATATCAAAAATCGCGGTAGCGCCTTTGATTTTTGCTGCTAACCCTCCAAACAAAACTGTTTCAAGATCCATAAAGATAATTACGTCACCTTTCTTGGCTTGAGTAAATACCAAATATGGCACCCAAAATAGAAATAAAAAGTATTTAATAGATCTAACTATTGCATGTCCTGATTTACTAAACGGAAAATTAAAAGCATTATCATGTTTAACCAAAGAAGGTTCTTTTTCCCAAGTACAGCTATACGATAACCCTTTATCACCAAACCCCATATTTCGTTTAGTTCTTGAGTCTGCGTCTAAAGGTAAACTTCTAAATACAAATAACCTCATTATTTTAATGCCTTTAATAAATATAGAGCGGGAATAAATGCAACAGGCTGATTACTGGTTGCCGTAAGTAGTGATAAAACAATAAAAAAAGCAAGAAACTTCTTTTCAACATCATGATCAATTTTAAAAAAAGAATATATAATAAAAGCGATTACAATAAAGTAATATATTTTTAATTCACTGAATCTAGCCAATATACTTGACTCTATTCCTGGGCCAGAATTTACACCTGCTGTCATTATTTTTACAGCAATACTGTTACTACCTAGAGGCTCGGGGATATATGACAAAAGATTACTTTCAATTGCTAACGTAAAAGCATGAAAGTGACCGAGTATGCTTGCTAAATGATATTTCAGAAGACCTAAAGGAATAGTTGAATAATAAGATACTAACAAAAAGTACAATGGGAAAAGGGCTGTTAAGCCTAATATTGTAGGAAGTTTCCACTTTGATCTTACAAGGTAAAAGCCTAACGAAAAAACAATAACTTTCGTCATAGTAAAAGCAATTACAATTAATGCCATAGCTTTGACAAATAACTTCCCTTTTACAATCCTGTGATCGAAGAAAAAACAGCATGCTAGTAATGTACAAAGTAAATTAGGAGAGTACAGTGGCGCCCCAATTCTTTCACCCATTAGCCCATTCGATAAGTTTATATCTACCCCTTTATTTGAATAATAACTGCTGGTTCTGAAAATAGATTCGAGTACATTCATGCCTAGAACATTTGTTGTCACAGCATCAGCGATTGCTATACCCAAGACGAAATAAATAAAAAGAAAGATCTCGTTCTTACTTACCTTTAAGTCACTGGATGAATGAATAAGTTCGATTAATAAAACAAGTAAAAAGATATCTCGCATGCCATATATAAAGCCAAGTACTTCATAGCCTTGTATCCCCTCAGCAAATGGTGCAGCACCATATAGTGCAATAACTCCGATAAATGCAAGCGATAGATAAGATCTATTAAAAACTAATAAAACGAGTAAAAGTAGCATCCAAGACTCTCGAACAGCCATAAATGCCATGCTAAGGCTAGAAAACCATGCCACTAAAAAGTTAGTAAGTAGATAGCCCCATGTTGTCCAAAAAAAAATCAAACGCCTTAGTGATATAGAATTAGTCATATAAAGAAGTTTTTAAATTTTCTATAAGTTGCTCTGCAAATAAAGCACTTTTGTCTGACTGACTATGAATCTGCTTTTGAGCATTGACTGTTTCCGAAGATATTTGTTTAATGATTTTAGCCTCACAGCCAATCACGTCTTGATGAACATAATTTTCAAAGCCAAACATTGACATGAAGTAACGCGTTTTCTCATGATAAGCAATCGCAATTGTCGGAATTTCTAACGCTAAACCGTAAATAACCGAATGAGTCTTATGGCCTATGATAAAAGAAGCGCTCTTAAACAAGGTTAGTGTATCTTTAGGGCTTTTATCTTCGTCAACAAAACGCACACCATTTCCACCCACTTCATTAACAATAGCATTTAAAAATGCCCTTTCATCACCACCAAAGCCTTTGTACTGCATTGGAATAAATACAACTTCAAAACCCTTATCTTTAATTTCTTGGGTAATGCGAACCCATGATTCTTTATAAGCCGCTAAATATTTTTCGTCTGAAATACCGGCAGTATAAACAGCGCAACAAACATAAGGTACCTCTGCAACTTCAATAATATTTTTCACCAATTTATTTGATAAAAAGACGCTGTCAGGAGCTTTAACCGTAGGTGCACTA
Organism: Colwellia sp. MB3u-8; assembly: GCF_014076985.1. NCBI lineage: Bacteria > Pseudomonadati > Pseudomonadota > Gammaproteobacteria > Alteromonadales > Colwelliaceae > Colwellia > Colwellia sp. MB3u-8. The sequence continues at coordinate 39,238 of NZ_JACGVA010000063.1, read as the reverse complement.
GAAGTGGATTTAACACAAGCTTCACTTAAGTCATCACGAACAAATATTTGACTACACGCATTAAATACACGACCCATAGCTTTTTTAGAATAAGGAGCTGCAGTATCAATAGGACCTATAGATTGCGACCACATTACAGGCTGATGGCCATATAAATCAGCCAATGCCATAGAGACCAATTGTGGATTTACACAATCTTTTTCTAATACGTTCGAAATATGATGCCCACCCGTACATATTACTTTATCTGCTTCTTTAAAGGTTTTAATTAACTTTGAACCAAAAAACGTTACCGCAAGAGCTTTAGCTAAATTATCATGTTTATTTGCATAAAGAGATAAGAATGCTTTGTAGAGTACTTTACGCATTAACATAAAGTTCGCACGCCTCATCACATTTTTTACAAAACCAACTTCAGGCGTTTTAAAAATTTTACCACCTGGCCAGCATACGGCGTCAACCTCTTTCTTCGCCCAAAATGGCGCTATACCGTCACTACAAGAAACAATAACTTCATTATTATTCGAAACAATATCCAAACATTGAGTCAAATAATAAAGCACACTATTGTCCCCTTTATTATGTGAACAATGATTTAATATAAAAACTTTCATCCTATCTCTCTACTATGTATTCAAGTGTGTTTTTCTTTCCTGGAGCCGGCGCCCCACCATTTGGTATACCTATGATGACATTAAACGCAATTTCGCAATGCTCTGGTATATTCAATAAATATCTTAACGTATCATTTTCATTTTTATCCGCATGAGACCAATTTAACACACAAGCACCCAAGCCAAGTGCATGGACCATGAGTAGCGCATTTTGAAAGCCAAGCGTAGCATCTATCATGCCCGTTAATGATTCCTGTGGTAAATGGTAAGAACGAGTATCATAACAAACAGAAACAAACGCATGTTTACCTGAAATTGCTGTAGCCCCCTTATTCTGTTTGGTGCATTGACGAGCTAACTCTTCATTTAAAGTAAAATAGTTAACAATTGTTTGTCTATTACAACTTGATGGCGCCCATATTGTCGCCTCTAATATCTTGGTAATATCAGCTAAGCTCGGTGTTTTATGCTCCTGAAAGTGACGTAACGTTCTTCTTTCTTTAAAAAGATGTAATAACTGTTCACTAGTTATATCGTTGTCTTTAATAAAAGAGAAATTACTATATCCATCAGCAATTCTGTCTTGTTGCAAATCACGATGTAAACTAAGAATTTCTTGCGCCCACTCAGCCGAAGCACACTCCCTTTCTTTTAAATCAAGTAACTCATTTAAACGCATCGCAATAGGAAGGCTATGACCAGCTTCTCTATTTGGTGATTGCAAACCTTTATCTACCATGTGCCCATACTTTCTTAATGCGCCAGAATTGTCACCACGATAATCAGGGTCTTGCTGCCATGCGGCTTTATTAATATAAGCAATTTTTCGTTTGAGTGATTCACTAACAATCAAAAGCCTAGGTCGCATTCTAATGAAATTATAAATAGATATAGGTAGCAATTTTTTTAGAATATTTTTTAACATTTTAATTTTCTTATATTTTTTCTTGTTTAAGTGACCAAAAATATCTAATTATGAAGGTTATCGTAAGCGAAATACATAACGAATAAATAGAAATCAAACTAAAGCTGAACCCTAAGTTCAAACCAACTAATACCGATAAAACATACACAACAAAACCAATAAACATTGATGGTGAAATAATGGTTAAATTCTTTTCCGCGACAAAGTAGTGTGACATCAAATAAATACTAAAAAACATATAAAATAGAAAAATGAATACAGCAACATTGTTAAAAGCAACATCACAAACACCACAACTAACACTTAATTTTACTACTCTGGCAATAGATTCAAATACAAAATATCCTATTATACTTACAACAAAAAAACTGGGTATAAACAGGGTTAAAAAAGCGTGTTTTATTTTCCCGTAGCTGCGCTTATTGTGCTCAAAAGTATTAACAATTCTTTTTTGGAAAACTAATGCCAACAACGACGATACGGTTGATATCGCAACAACAAAACGAAAGAGTAACGCCATTTCGTTATAATCTTGCACGTCAGTTATCAGTCTATAGCCAATAACGATCGGGACGTTAAAGTAAAAATACCACAATAAATTATTAGGGATTAAAGGGAACGATATTCGATACCAAAATGGTAGTACTCGTTTTATAGATTTGATTAACTTAACGCTTGACCATGAAATTTTTACTTCACATTTCACCAATAAAAGCATTGTCATTATCGCATAGGTAATAGCTTCAGAAAATAAAAGCTGACTTAACGATAATTCTAATTCTAAATACTTGCTAAAAGCAAACAGCGTTAAATACAAAAGACCCGGTAACATATAAATACAAAAAACCAGTCTTTCATTAATTTTTGCCCTTGCGTACTCTGATACCACAATAAAAACGGCAACAATAACTGACATAAAAAAAGCGGAGACGATTATGTTAGCCGAACTTAAAGTACTAATAAAAGCCAACAAGGCTAGAAAAAGTAGCGGATAAAAGACAGACAGCAGGCAATGTAAATTTTTCGTAAATGCACTATTTAAACCACAACGAAAAAACGTTGTGCCTAATTGCATAGAAAGCAACTGACTACAAAACTGCCATACCGCAAAATACAATACATATTGCTTAAAGTCATTTGCATTGGTAATGCTAGGTAATAAGAAAAAACCTGCTAATGCCATGCCACGTGAAGCAATTAACACCAATATATTACTTAAATACCTCATAAATTAACAGTAGAGTACTTAAGTACTGATGAGTGAATTTAGTATTCTGTGAGAAGCTTCACCATCACCATAAGGGTTATGTGCAAAACTCATTTCTTTATACGCTACATCATCGTCCATTAATGCATTAATCGCTAATGTCATCATTCCAACATCAGTACCAACTAATTTAACGGTCCCTGCTGCAACAGCTTCTGGGCGTTCAGTAGTTTCTCGCATTACTAGAACTGGTTTCCCTAACGACGGTGCTTCTTCTTGAATACCACCTGAATCAGTTAAAATGATGTGTGCACGCATCATTAAGTAGATAAAAGGCAAATACTGTTGAGGCTCAATAAGAAAAATATTATCGATTCCTTTTAATATACGATTCACTGGTTCTCGAACATTAGGGTTTAAATGCATCGGATATAAAATTTGAACATTTGGGTATCGTTTAGCCGTAATCGCTAATGCTTCACAAATACGCTCAAAACCACCACCAAAACTTTCACGTCGATGACCGGTGACTAAAATTAACTTTTTCTTGTTTTTTTCTGATGGCTCTTCAAGCATAGGGAAAGAAGCAGCGAGTGTCGCGTTTAACTCAACATCGTTATCAATCTTCTCTTTAACCATCAGTAAAGCGTCAATAACCGTGTTACCCGTCACTACAATATTGTCTTGCGCATAATTTTCATCAAGTAGATTTTGCTGCGAGGTTATCGTTGGAGCAAAATGATATTTGGCTAATGCGCCGGTAAGCTTTCTATTACCTTCTTCCGGCCAAGGAGAATATAAATTACCGGTTCTAAGACCTGCTTCAACATGCCCCACGGCAATTTGCTCATAATAAGCGGCAAGGCTAGCAGCAAAAGTCGTTGCCGTATCACCATGCACCAGCACAACATCGGGTTTAAATTCTTGCAGTACCGTTTTTAACTCTAGTAAAATACGTGCTGTTATATCGTTCAGTGTTTGACCTGGTTTCATTAAATTAAGATCGTAATCTGGCGTTATTTCAAATAGGTCAAGAACTTGATCTAGCATTTCTCGATGCTGCGCTGTTACACATACTTTTGCATCGAAGCGGGGATCATTTGCTAAAGCATGAACAAGAGGTGCCATTTTTATGGCTTCCGGGCGCGTTCCAAATACGGACAAAATACGTTTTTTAGTCATAATAACTATTTACTCAGATTATTTATTGTGCTTTTTTTTCAATTTTTCACATTAAACTTGAAAGGCTAATGTATTACAATTCAGAAATATTGCACAAAGTTTTTTTTACTCTAAATTAAGATTTATAAAATAATAAACCTAGGGTTATATCAATTTATTATTACTCATCATACTTCCAACTAAAATGCCGAGCATATTTATTATAAAGAATAAACATCAACACAAATAGCACCAACTCAATACTTTCAGGTACTTGAAAATACTCACCTAACACACCTAATATCGACATAAGTGCCGAAGCGATTGAAATAACCACTAGTGTTTGGCGTGAAGACAAACCTGCGCGTTGTAATATGTGGTGTAAATGATCTCGGTCTGGTTTGAAAGGAGATTTACCTTTACGGTATCTGCGCATAACTATAGCTAACATGTCCATTAAGGGTATGGCACATATCCATAATGCGGTTACTGGCCTAAACGAGGCGCTTTCGCCTTGCGTACCAATAGTTAATAGCCATATAACACTTAGGCCGATAAACATACTACCGGCATCGCCCATAAATATTTTTTTGCTATAACTTTTGAAAAAACCTAAATTGAAAATCAAATAAGGTAAGGTTGCAGTCGCTAAAATTAGTGGATAGCTTAAGTAGCTCGTATTGCCACTTATTAAAAATAAAACCGCAATGGCGGTAAAGGTATTTAAACTTAAACTACCAATTAAACCGTCAATACCATCAACCATGTTGTAAGCATTAATTACTACGATAATAGCAAAATAAGTAAATAAAATACCTACTGGGCCCAGCTCAATATCGCCGAAACTAAATAAGTTACCTAAGTTTGATATATAACCACCTACGCCAAAAATCATTAAACTGGCAATAATAATTTGCCCAACAATTCGAATGCGTACTTTAAGATCGTATTTGTCATCCAATGCGCCTATAAAAACCATCATCGCAGAGGCAATTAGGTACATACGTAATTCTAAGGTATTAGGTAGCCAGATTAGACTTGCCGCTAATACTGCAGCAAATATTGCAATACCACCAATAAGCGGCACTTGGCCGTCGTGGTGTTTACGTGCATTAGGTTTGTCTACTAAGCCAAGATCAATGGCAAGTGGCTTGAATACTTTTATTGCAATAAAAGAAAAGCAGAAGGCAGTTAAGGCAGCAATGGTCATTAAATATACTCCTATTTACTTGTAACTTCGGCTGAAACTTGAGCAACAGTAGTCGAACTTGTTGTTGGCTCGGCTACTTGGTTAGCACTATTTGAATGGTTAGTGTCATCTTTATTACCTTTATTAGAAAAGTAACGCACTAACACAATTAACACCGATAAAATGCCACCTAAGATAGTACCGAGCACAACAATTAAAGCTCGTTTAGGTTTGGCTTTTTCTTCTGGGGCATTAGCAGGGTCAATGGTTTTTAGCACATATTCTAGTGATACTTCCGCCAACATGATGGTTTTGGTTTGTTGCTCAATTAACTGATAGAACACCGTTTGCATATCCGCTAGTTGAGTTTCTTGCAGCTTAGTTGATAAATAATCGATACTACGTTGCGCTTCGGCTTTATCTTGTTCACGCATGGCGGCGTTAATATCACTTACTAGCCATAATAACCACTGTGTAGCAATTTTTGGTGAGTAATGCTCTATAGTTAACGTGATCATGCCGCTTTCTTTATCCGTTGCCACCGCTAAAATATCTTTAAAAGCTTTATAAGCTTCCCATGAAGAAGGTTCTGGCTGTTTTGGCGCTTCAACTTCTCGTAACCATATTTTAGTTGTCGCATTATAAATTTCATCATTATATATTAGTGTATTAGTCTTAACATCCCAGTTTTTAGCTGCCATTAAAGGTACTAATAACTGGTGTTTATTGATGAATTTTTCTAGAAATACTCGAGACTTTAACACTTCAAGCGCTAGGCCTGTTTTATCGGTGCCGCCACCGCCAAGGTTAATACCGGCAAGGCTTGCTAAACCACCGAACTGGCCAGCCATTTTCGCTAACCCGCTTGCACCACCTTGCTCACTGGCTGGCGCTAACAAGGTTGTAGCTTTATATATATTGGGTTGATTAATTGCATAGATAATTGACGAAATGGCGAAAAACGCACTGATAAAAATAATCAGTAACTTACCTGACCAAATAGCATGCCAAAGCTCTGCAAGGTCTATTTCGTCGTCTTCGGGAAGGTGGTGTTGCTGGTAAAATTCGTTTGAATTCATTGCTTCGACTTCATTTGAAGTACTTCCTTGCAATTTATGACTTTTCACAATAACTCGCATTTACGTTCATTTGATGATTATTCCTCTGGGCGATTAATTCGAAACTTTACGTTAAACGCCCAATTATAGCGTATTATAACAAGATATTTGTATTTTTTAATACTTGTTTATTGGTTTTACTTAAATTACTTGTTAATTTTTGTGTTATTTATTTAAACGAAAATATTTGACTATTTTAAGTTTATTGGCTGGTTGGGTTTTGCCCTTTTTTGTTATTTTTTCGTTTTGTAGCTGTCGACCCTGTAACAGATTTTGTTACAGGGTCTGGCTGTCGGACTGAAGTCCGACCTACAAGTAATTTTAAGCTTGCTTAGTCAAGAACTTGATATACCACGGCATTGCTTTGTCTATGCCTTGCTGAATACGGTATTCTGGTTGATAACCGAGAAGTTCTTTAGCCTTTGATATATCAGCCTGAGAATGGCGCACGTCACCCACTCTAAAATCTTGATATATTGCCGTTTTGGTATAACTCACATCATTAACTGCTAATGCAGAGGCTAAACTTGAATATAACTCATTAAGTGTTGTTCTATCGCCTAGTGCCACGTTATATACTTGGTTTTTACCTTGTTCATTCGCTGTTGCTGCTAATATATTCGCTTGCACGGCATTTTCGACAAAACAAAAGTCACGGCTAGTTTCACCATCGCCATTAACAAATAAGTCTTGGTTTTCTATCATAGCAGCCGTCCATTTAGGAATAACCGCAGCATAGGCTCCATCAGGGTCTTGGCGTTTACCAAATACATTGAAGTAGCGCAGGCCGGTGGCATTTAAACCGTAAGTTTTATTAAATACATCAGCATAAAGTTCATTAACATATTTAGTCACAGCATAAGGTGATAATGGCTTACCAATGTTTGCTTCAACTTTTGGTAACGCGGGGTGATCGCCATAAGTAGAGCTTGATGCGGCATAAACAAAAGTGGCTACTTTGGCGTCTTTTGCTGCGGTTAACATGTTAACAAAGCCTGTAATGTTGGCCGCGTTGGTTAAAATAGGATCCGCTATAGAGCGAGGCACAGAGCCAAGCGCGGCTTGATGCAATACGTAGTCAACGCTAAGGTTGTCTGTTGTTAAGGCTTGCTGACAGTCATCAAAGTTTCGAATATCGCCATTAATAAAAGTAAAGTTATGCCATTGCTGTGCTGAGACTTCAGATTTTACTTCATCTAAATTACGTTGGTGACCAGTAGCAAAGTTGTCTAAACCGATAACTTTTTGGTTTAATAATAATAATGTTTCTAAAAGGTTTGAGCCGATAAAACCTGCGACTCCGGTAACAAGCCAAACTTTTGGCGCTTGTTTAAGTTGCTTTTTTACTTCTTCATATTTAGACATTATTACTTCCATTAAGTTTTGAATATTAAGCTTTATTGTATTCGATGTACGGTTGTCGGACTAAAGTCCGACCTACAAAATAATCGCCTAAATCTATATTGTCACCTTTGGGCTCTATGTAGGTTGAATCTTTGGACTGCATTGCTGATTTAACCGCTACGCTATAAACGCATGTCTACTGACTCTTTTGGTAGTATATATTTTAGGTCATAAAGTACATGGTGTTGTTTACCTAGTTTGCGAATTTCGTCAACACCTAAGCACTTAAATTGATTATGTGCTACCGCCAAAATAATAGCGTCGTAATGACCCGCTTCGGGCTTTTCTGTCAGGCTTAAATTATATTCTTGCTGTGCTTGTTCGCTTGAACACCAAGGGTCAGTAATATCAACATTCATGTTGTATTCTTTAAGCTCACTAACAATATCAACAATTTTAGTATTGCGTAAGTCCGGGCAGTTTTCTTTAAAGGTCAGGCCCATGATTAACACATTAGCACCTTCTACCTGAATACGTTTATGCAGCATGTTTTTGACTAATTGCGAGACAACATAAGCGCCCATACCGTCATTTAAACGTCGCCCAGCGAGTATCATTTCAGGATGATAACCTACTGATTGCGCTTTATGCGTTAAATAATAGGGATCAACACCAATACAGTGCCCACCAACTAAACCGGGGCGAAATGGCAGGAAATTCCATTTTGTACCCGCCGCTTCAAGCACTTCTAAGGTGTCGATATTGAGTTTATTAAATATAATAGACAGCTCGTTAATTAAGGCAATGTTAACGTCGCGTTGTGTGTTCTCAATTACTTTTGCGGCTTCTGCGACTTTGATTGAACTCGCCTTATGGGTACCTGCAATAATAATAGAACGGTATAAATTGTCTACCATCGTGGCTATTTCAGGTGTTGAGCCAGATGTAACTTTTAAAATATTAGTAACTCTGTGTTCTTTGTCACCGGGATTAATGCGTTCAGGTGAATAACCCGCATAAAAATCTTTGTTGTACACTAAGCCAGAAAACCTCTCTACTACCGGGATACAAGCTTCTTCAGTCGCTCCTGGGTAAACCGTAGACTCATAGATAATAATATCGCCCTTATTAATCACTTTGCCTAGCATTTCGCTGGCTTTGATCAATGGCGTTAAATCAGGTTGTTTATGTTGGTCAATAGGCGTTGGTACGGTAACAATATAAACGTTAGAGTTTTTTAATTCATCAGGCGTGCAAGAATAACTAAGATTGGTTGTTTCGGCCAATTCTTCGTCACTAACTTCAAGGGTACTGTCTGTACCATTTTTTAATTCTGCAATACGTGCTTGATTGATATCAAAGCCTAAGGTTTGATATTTTTTGCCAAACTCTACTGCCAGTGGCAAGCCAACATAGCCTAAACCTATTATAGCAATTTTTACATCATTTAAATCACGTATCATTTTGCGAATCCTTTGCCTTTATTAGCGGTTATTAAAAAGTTTTAAGTTATTAGCGATCAGCCATCAGAAAAAGCTTTCAGATTGTTTTTTTGGCTTTATCCCACTACGTTTTTTATTCACTCGTTTACCCTGACGAACTTATCTTCGCTCTACAAATGATAATTACACCTTGGTTAAAGACCGCTGATTGCTGCAACAGCTACAGCCGCATTATAAATAATTTGTGTGGCTGTTGACCATAATGTTAGGTCATTCATATATTCAGCATCAAGCGGCACTACAATGGTATCGCCTGGTTTTAATCCAGCATCTTCTACGCCAGCAAACCAGTTACTTTCCTCAACCATTTTAATACTACCACTGGCCGAGATAACGTAAATGCGCTCGGCGTCAGCACGTTTTTTAATGCCACCACTTTGCGCGATATAGTCTTCAGTCGACATTATATTATTATATAAATGTGATGACCCCACCTGAACTTGGCCAATAACATTAATTGAATTTGTCTTAGTCGGTACATAAAGTATGTCTCCGCCTTCTAGTAACACATCGTCATTATTTGAAGCCATTAAACTGGGCAGGTTAATGACTAGACGCCCTACTGGCTCTAATTTAGTAATATCTGCTAATATTTTTTGACCGTCGTCGTAAGATGCTGAGCCACCTTGCTCGGTCAAAGATTTAGAGGCCATTTCAATACGTAAGTCGCCAGCAAGCTTAATTAAATTTTTCTTTTCTAGTTCTTTTAACTTTATGCGAGTAAATACTGACGCATCAGGGTGAGCATATTGGGTTAAACCGCCCGCTTTCTTGACTAAGTCAGCTAAGGTTTCACCACGGCTAATAGTATATTTACCCGGAAAGACAAACTCACCTCGTAATTCAACGATATAATTTTCACTCCAGGCCGGAATTTTATGCACATTCAGTCGATCTTTACTTTGCAGAGCAATATCGAAAACTTCATCTCTTTTTAAGGCTAAGCCTAGGTCGACATCTAAAGAAATTTTTGTCGCACCTGCCGCAGTAAGTGTATTACGAGTCACTTCTGCTCGCGCTAAGTAAGCCGACTCTTTCACGCCACCAGCGGCGGCTAATAAATCACTCACTTTTGCATTTTTCGCTAGCGGATAAACACCAGGAAATTTAACTTGGCCATCGACTTCGATCAGTTGAATGGGTTGGCCAGAAGCACCTTGTTGACGTAACTTTGTTAGCACTGGCGCTAACAAACGAGGGCGAGAAAACAAGCCCATTTCACGAATTTCGACTTTGTGGTCTAAACTAGTATTGGTCATCTGCACTAAAGATTGATTGGCTAAACGCCCTGCTTCTTCAGTTGCATCAGTGTCTGTTGCATATTGTGATGAACTGCCGCTATATTTGTCCCAAAACAATTTCTCTTTATGTGACGTTTTAGCCTGTTGCCGCTCTTTGGCAAAAAGTTGCTCTTGGGTAAAAGCCAATTGGTCTAATGATATTTTCTCATCCAACTGTTTAGTAACATTAGCAAATATCAATAGTTTGTCGTTAGGTAATAAGACAAGGTTATCAACCGGGTTAGGTGTTGAGTTATCAAGCGCCTTGGCTAAATTAAACTGTAATACTTCAATATTTCTGGCTTGGTCTTTTTGACGCACAATTAAGCCATAACTTAAATCTGCAGAAGGCAAGATATGAGAGTCTAAATTAGGTAATAAATCAGTTATTTTAAGACCTTGTTGCCATTGATATTTGCCTGGGCGTGTTACTGCCCCAATAACAGTAATTGATTGTTCATACATTCCCGAGCTTTTTAACACCCGAATATAATCACCGCTTTTTAGTAATTGTTTACGTGCTTTACTATCCGTTAGGTCAATATTAATGATGCTACGTAAACTGTCTTGATTGTAACGTTCTACTATGGTTGATTGCAGATAAGCTGATGGTAATAAACCACCTGCCATTTCAATAAGTTGATTGAAGTTATCGCCAGCTTTTAGTTCGTATATAGCGGGACGCCTAACTTCACCCCGAATTGAAACATTTTTACTTTGAGTTGGAATGAAAACCACATCGCCAGATTGCAACAAAATGTCGCTTGAAGAGTCACCGTTTATGAGTAGGTCGTATAAATCGACAGTTTGTACTATTTTGCCCGCGCGTTTTACTTCAATATTACGTAATGAGCCAATATCGCTAACTCCACCGGCAGCAAAAATAGCGTGCGTAACACTTGACAGTGAACTTAAGATATATGGGCCTGGTTTGTAAGCGTCACCTAAAACAAAAATACGCATAGAACGTAATTCGGCTAAACTGACCACCACGTTTACACCTATAATGCGTTGTTGAATTCTTTCAGCTAGAAATTTTTTCATTTCAGCAAACGCTAAACCAACCACTTTTATCGGCCCAACATCCGGAATAAGTATATTGCCCTCGCGTGTTATCGGCAGTGTGTACTCAGCATTTTCTTTACCATATATTTGTATCGACAATTGGTCGCCAACGCCTAATATATAGTGATTAGGAATAGCGATGTCCATAGTAGGAGTAAAGGTGCTGGGCGCATTCGAAAAAACGTCGATACCAAACCTTGTTAGTGGCTTAAATAATTCAGTGTCACTTTCAAACTCAATAACCTCTGCTTGCCCTACCACACTATTTTCAACTGTAGATCTTGGCACAACGGGTGTAGATGATAATTGTGTTTGTTGGTTGCTACCCGATATTTGCCCCATAACCGCATCGAGATCAACACCCATGTTTTGCGCTAATGCCTGCTGCTGAGATTTAGGTAAATTTTTAAATTGCTCTATTTGCTGCTGGCTAATTTGCGCCGCGATAGCACTAACAGAGAATGTAAAAACGACGAGAAGGCTTGTCAGTTGACGAATAAAATGCATCATTGGCGCGTATTTCTTCCTATATACGGGGGACATAACTTAGATCTAAAGTTAAACAGCGTCGAGTTTATCAGTAAGTGTGCTTTGATTACAGTAACTTTTTATTAAACCCATCATCAGATATAGCTCGGCGAATTGCAGCAGCGCTCAAGTTTTATTTGGCAAAATTATCAGTAATTTAGTTAATATTGTCTTTCTAACACGCACGTTGACTAATCAATGTCTATTAGCTGTTGATGGCATCGGATAACTTTGTTTACAGAAATTTTATTTTAGTAACAAACTTAGGCTAAAAATAAATATCAGTCTGAGCATCAGCCACTTTATTAAACAGCCACTAATCAAGCACGGCTCAGTTAAATTCCGCAATAATATATTGAGTTAATTGCTTATTTCCCCCTATCAGGCATTGAGTGATAGTAAAAAGTCATGATTTAACCCAACAAAAATTGAGCAGTTTCCCATCATTAACAAAAGATTAACCTGTCAGACTTGCCTTTCTAGGCTAGCAAAGGTATAAAACGGGCTAATTAATAAAAATTTCTAATTTACCTAAGCACGATCAACCCGATATATAGCCGCTTAATGTTGAAATTGCATGTTGCAGTGGAACCTAGATATATTGATGTTGAGACAAGAATAATTTTAAACCGTGTTTAGTATTACCTATCGAGGATTTTATATGAGTACCCCAAATTCAGAGGCTTTTTATGGCCATCCGGGCGGATTGAAAACACTTTTCGTCACCGAAATGTGGGAACGCATGAGCTATTACGGCATGCGCGCACTGCTTGTTCTTTTTATGACAGCAACCTTACAAGAAGGTGGTTTAGCATTAACTATTGCATCGGCAACCGCTATTTATGGTTTATATACAGGTACCGTCTATTTTATGGGCTTACCCGGCGGTTGGATAGCAGACAGATTACTGGGTGGGCAAAGAGCGGTTTGGTATGGCGGCATGATCATCATGTTTGGCCACATAGTTTTAGCTATCCCAAATGACAAAACATTCTTTATTGGTTTGATCTTAGTTATTTTAGGTACGGGTTTATTAAAGCCTAATATTGGCGCTATGGTTGGCCAATTATATAGTGAAAATGATAAGCGCCGTGATAGTGGTTATGCTATTTATTACATGGGCATTAACTTAGGTTCTTTCATTGGCTATTTAGTTTGTGGTTATTTAGCTTCAGATTTTGGTTGGCATTATGCCTTTGGCGCCGCAGCAATAGGTATGGCCGCCGGCCTTATTCAATATAAAATTACCACACCAAAATTAGAAGGTGTTGGCGCAAAACCGGTTGCACCTTTATCAGCAAAAGGTCAACGCACTAGCTGGATAATTATAGTAGCTTCGCTAGTCGCCATTGCAGTGGTCACTGTTTTAACCTTTGAAGGCATTGTGGTGATAGACCCTATTGCCACTGCACAATATGTTGCGATAGCATTTACTTTAATTTTTGTGATTTATTATGCCATTATTTACTTTTTTAGTGACTTAACCGGCAATGAAAAGAAAAAACTTTGGGCACTATTATTAATTTGTATTGCCTCAGCTTTTTTCTGGTCTGGCTTTGAACAAGCTGGCTCATCATTAAACTTATTCGCTCGTGATTACACTGACCGTATGATAGGTTCGTTTGAAATTCCAACGGCATGGTTTCAGTTTTCTAATGCGATGTTTATTGTTTTGCTATCACCTTTTTTCGCCGCGTTTTGGATTAAATTAGGTCAAAGAATGGTTACACCTGCATACGGCATTAAATGTGCTGTTGGCTTAATTATTATGGCAAGTGGCTTTATCGTGATGTTTTTTGCCGCACAATATGCAGCAAGTGGCTTACAAGTTGCGCCCGGTTGGTTAATTACCACTTACTTTTTACACACAGTGGGTGAGTTATGCTTAAGTCCTATTGCCTTAAGTGCCGTAAGTAAATTATCACCAAGAAGATTTGCTGGCCAAATGATGGGTGTATTTGTCTTAACGTATTCAATTGGTAATATTATTTCTGGTTTGCTTGCTGGTAATTACGATCCAAACAACGTTGAACAAATTCCAGCCTTATATATTCAAATCAGTTTATTTAGTATCGGTATTGGTATTATTATTTTACTCATTGGCTTGAAATCTAGATTCTGGGAAGCCTTAGAAACAGAAGAAGATGACACTTCATCGCCGGTTGAAGGTAAAAGCGCAACATCTACTGCATAATTATTTTGAATAATTAACATTAAAAATAGCCAACTAGATGTTGGCTATTTTTTTGTCTATGAAAATTGTTTAAGCTATCAGTAAAAGAAAATAGCTGTCAGCTTTCAGTAAAACATTAGAGTTGATGGTTGATAAAATTTTTTTAGGTCGAACTTTAGTCCGTCAAGCTTACAGCGAATAAAAAACCTAGTGGCATAAAGCCAAACAGACAAATAAACTGAAAGCTATTTTTTTAAATCTGACAGCTCAAAACTTCAAACTCAGCGCTGTCTTTTAAAACCTAAGGAGAAAACGCTATTGATGATGTCTACACGAAATGAAATAAGAAAATCACTGAGAACTAAACGCCAAAGTCTTAGTGAGGTTGAGCAACAAGAGTTCTCCGATGATTTACTCATTCAACTCAGCGCCCGTAGAGATGTGCTAGCGGCAAAAAACATTGCGCTTTATTTAGCCAATGACAGTGAGCTTGATGCTATGCCCTTTATAAAATGGTGCTGGCAAAACAACAAAAAGACCTACTTACCTGTTATTCACCCTTTTAGTCATGGGCAGTTATTATTTCTCCATTATGATGAAAGCAGTGTCATGAAAAAAAATAACTATGGCATTTTAGAACCTAAACTTGACGTGCGTTTGATTAAAGCTATCGGCGAAATAGATATTATTTTTACCCCCTTGGTTGCGTTTGACCCATTAGGTAATCGTTTAGGCATGGGCGGCGGATTCTACGATAGAACCTTATCATCCTGGTATCAGCAATACCGCCATCAGAATCAACCGCATGAGGTTACACAAAGCAAGTTAACAAAGCCTTATCCCATAGGCTTAGCACATGACATCCAATTAATAGACGCCATTCCCACACAACTGTGGGATATTCCCTTACCTGAGATTATTACGCCAACAAGACAATATAAATTTGATATCCATAAATAAAAGCTAATTAACTCGATACTCTTGTTATAATACTGACCAAAGCTAGAAGCGATAGTTAAGAGATAGCTAGATAGCTGTCAGTTTTAAGCTTTCAGCTATCAGTAAGTTACGAAGAGATAGTTGAGAGGTAGCTAGATAGCTGTCAGTTTTAAGCTCTCAGCTATCAGTAAGTTACAAAGACATAGTTAAAATATGTCTCGAAAACTTCTTTTGCTTTATAACTACCTCTCACTGAATGCTAATCACTTCTAACTTTTAACTGAACACTATCGTTTACTGAAAGCTGACAGCTTAAAACTGATCGCTAATTTTTTTTACTTATTTAAAACAGGCCTATTATGACTCAAGATGACATGAAAAAAGCGGCAGCAATAAAAGCCCTAGACTATATCAAAGCAGATACCATTGTTGGTGTCGGTACTGGCTCAACGGTAAATTATTTTATCGACGCCCTTGCCACCATTAAAGATAAAATTATTGGCGTAGTTTCAAGCTCTGAAGGCTCAACTGAGCGTTTAAAATCATATGGTATTGAAGTGTTTGAGCTTAATAACGTTGACGGTATTGATGTTTATGTTGATGGCGCTGATGAAATTAGCCCTCACATGCATATGATCAAAGGTGGCGGTGCTGCCCTTACCCGCGAAAAAATTGTTGCTGCGGTGGCAAAAACCTTCATTTGTATCGCCGATGACACTAAGCAAGTGCCTATGCTAGGTCGTTTTCCATTGCCGGTAGAAGTTATCCCAATGGCGCGCAGTTATGTCGCCAGAGAGCTAGTAAAATTAGGTGGTGATCCGGTTTATCGCCAAGGGGTTATTACCGACAACGGCAATGTTATTCTTGATGTGCATAACTTAAAAATAATGGACCCTAAAGCGTTAGAAAACAGCATTAACGCTATTGTTGGTGTTGTGACTAATGGCTTGTTTGCTAATCGTCCAGCAAATGTCTTAATTATCGGCAGTGCAGAGGGTACAAAAATAATAAAATAACACTTTAGAGTTTATACCCTATATGGTATTTTAGGTATCTAGCCATCTAAAAGCTTATTTGAAATATATTTAAGTACATCAATGTTTGATCGAGAGAAGATAAACTATCATGAGCAACAATTCACTAGCAAAAGACAAGATTAAGATACTACTTCTAGAAGGTGTTCACCAGAGCGCCCTTGAAGAGCTGAAAAATAAAGGCTATTCAAATATTGAATATATTAAAGCCTCACTTTCAGAAGCAGAGCTAATTAATAAAATTGCCGACGTGCACTTTGTTGGTATACGTTCTCGCACTGACTTAAATAAAAATGTTTTAAGCCACGCTAAAAAGCTGGTTGCTATTGGTTGCTTCTGTATTGGTACCAATCAAGTAGACAAAGCCGCAGCACAATCATTTGGTATCCCAGTATTTAATGCGCCATTTTCAAATACCCGCTCGGTCGCTGAGTTAGTATTGGGCGAAACATTATTATTATTACGTGGTATTCCAGAAAAAAGTGCCCAAGCACATCGTGGTGTTTGGAATAAATCAGCTACGGGTTCAGTTGAAGCCAGAGGCAAAACCTTAGGTATTATCGGTTATGGTCATATTGGTATGCAACTTGGCATACTAGCCGAAACTTTAGGGATGAAAGTTCGCTTTTTCGATATTGAAACTAAACTGCCTTTAGGCAATGCCAGCCAAGCGCCGACTATGACTTCATTATTGAAAGAAGCGGATGTTATTAGTTTGCATGTACCTGAAACGCCACAAACCAAAAATATGATGGGTGCAGCAGAATTTGAGGTCATGAAACAGGGTGTTATCTTTATTAATGCTTCGCGCGGCACTGTTGTTGATATTGAGGCCTTAGCCGAGGCATTAACCAGTAAAAAAGTGGCTGGTGCAGCAATTGACGTATTCCCGGTTGAACCTAAAAGTAATGACGATGAGTTTTTTAGCCCGTTACGTGCATTTGATAACGTGATTTTAACACCACATATTGGTGGCAGTACCAAAGAAGCGCAAGAAAATATTGGCCTTGAAGTAGCAAGTAAACTTGCTAAATATTCAGATAATGGTTCAACTTTATCTGCTGTTAATTTTCCTGAAGTATCCTTACCTGGCCATCTTGGCACAAGTCGTTTATTGCACATTCACCACAATAGACCTGGGGTGTTAACGCAAATCAACCAAATGTTTGCCAAACTCAATATCAATATTGCCGCTCAGTATTTACAAACCGCTGATCAAATTGGCTATGTAGTGATTGATATTGAAGCTGAAAATAGCAAGTTAGCCTTAAAAGAATTAAAACAGATTGATGGAACAATCAGAGTAAGATTATTAAACTAATATCAACGCTGATTTGAAAAACTAAAAAGCCAAAGAATATCTTCTTTGGCTTTTTTATTTCTGCTGCCGTTTGAGCTATAACACACTATGTTAAGTGCTTAACTTGATAAGATAAATACCGATTTACTATGACTCACCGTAAAGATTTATTTACCTCACAGCGACTTACTCACAGCATTGCCATATTTCCTGTACCTATTCGCTATTGTACGTCAATGCACCCGCGTTATTACTTACATGGATGTAGACTACTTAGTATTTCTCTGGCACAAAAAAATCACCGTACTTCCTGTAGATAAAAGGCAGTAAAAACTGCCCTTTAACACTAGCCTGATCTTACGCTAACGAGCGCAGTAACTAATTGAGTAAGTAGGCTCTAAGTTCAGCAAAGTCAGTTGAACTTGTGGTGGATAGAATAGTTTCACTCGCACAATCAGCAAGCTCTTTTGGTAAGCCTATCGGTTGTCCTAAGGTACTTTCAACAATATCTTTAAATTTCGCTGGATGCGCGGTACCCAAAAACACACCAAATTCAGTATCAAGGGCATTATATTGCAGCGCTCTATAAGCAACCGCCGCATGAGGTTCACTGATGTAGCCAAGTTTAGCCAGTTGGATCATCGCCATTTGTGTTTGCTCTTCATCAATTGATACTGAAGTGACACAATCTTGCGCAACTAATCCCGCTTTTAACATATGCTCTATACGTGGCCAATTATTGGGGTTACTAACATCCATAGCATTAGAGATGGTTGCTACCGTTTCATGAGGTGTCCATTCGCCCGTTTTTAAATAGCGAGGCACGGTATCATTGGCATTTGTGGCAGCAATAAAACGCTTAATAGGTAAACCTAAGGCTTTAGCAAAAAGTCCGGCAGTAAGGTTACCAAAATTACCACTGGGAATAGCAAAAACAATATCGCTCAGTGCATCTGTACCTTTTTGACGATAAAGTTGTGCAACCGCTTCAAAGTAATAGCAAATTTGTGCCAACAAGCGACTAATATTAATCGAGTTAGCTGAATTTAATCCAATAGCCTCTTTAAGCTCTTGATCATCAAAAGACTGTTTAACAAGCGCCTGACAGTCGTCAAACGTGCCTTCTACCGCAATAGTACGAATATTACCGCCTAGGGTAGTAAACATTTTTTCTTGTAATAAACTTATTTTTCCTTTCGGGTATAAGATCACGACATCAATGTTGTCAATACCGTGAAAAGCATGTGCTACTGCAGCGCCAGTATCACCAGAGGTTGCGGTTAAAATAGTGACTTTTTTACCTTCACCAAACGCTTGTAAACATTTGGCCATAAAGCGAGCACCAAAATCTTTAAACGCCAGTGTCGGTCCGTGAAATAATTCTAGTATGGCTCTACTTTCACTAATAGGCTGTATTTGTGCTGGAAAATTAAAGGCGTCAGTGACAATTTCAGTTAACTGCTCTTCGGTTAAATCTTCGCTAACAAAAGGGTAAAGTACTTTAACGCTACGCTCAATCATCGGCAGCGCAAGTAAGGCTTCAATATTATCAAAATGGGGTAATTCTTCTGGAAAAAACAAGCCTTGATTACGCCCTAAACCTTGCTTTACCGCGCCAGAAAAACTGACTCGTTCATCGTTTTCTTTTAAATTATAAAATTTCACACTCAATTCCTATATAGGGTTTAATCTCGAGGTTTAAAGCAACAGATATTATTGCTCTTTAAGGTAAACTCACTGCACCTTGAGTATCAGCTTGGCAAATATGAACAAATCCTTCACTGCTGCCGGTCGCTGATGTTTGTAAATAATGGTTGTTTAACCAGCTAGCAAATTCTCTCGCTTTTGCTAGATTGTCTGTGACACAAAAAAGTGTTGGGCCTGAGCCAGAAATGCCAACAGCTAAACAGCCCTGTTGTGTTAAATAACTTGCCGCTTCGCTGTAGCCAGGTAAAATTGATTTTCGATAAGGCTCAGCAACCACATCAGTTAATACCGCAAAGGCTTGCGCTTTATCAGCGCGATGACAAGCATCAACAAATGTGGCTAAATTCTGCCCAAAACTGATCAAGTCAGCACGAGAATAAGCGTCTGGTAATATATCTCTTGCCGCTTTGGTTGATATTTCAATGCCTGGATACGCCATAACAAAATAACAGTCTTGAAATGGCGGTAAATTACGGGCAATAATATCGTGGTCGGGCACCATTAGCTGCATACCGCCTAAAAAACATGGTGCAACATTGTCGTAGTGAAGGCTACCACTAATTTGTGCTTCCATCTTTCCCATCATTTTTAACAGCGCTTTCTTTGAAAAGCTAAACTGATGGTACTTTTCATAAAAAGCATTTAAGCCGGCAATGGCTGCCACCACTGAACAGGCGCTAGAGCCTAATCCGCTGCCCACTGGCATGCGTTTATCTAAGCTTATTTTTACTTCAACACTCGCCTGTTTACTGGCAAATAACTCTTTATTAAACAAGAGTAAACACTGCCAAACAATATTTAGCTTAACATCACTGGGTAACTTATGTGCAAAATCACCGGTAACCGCTAATTGATCGCCGTCATTACTAGGGCTAACCGTCACCACATCACCCAATAATGTGCCATCAAGGGGTTTAACCGCTAAACCTAAAATATCAAAACCGACATTAACATTGCCAATTGAAGCAGGTGCAAATACTGAAACGCTCATTAGTCTTGTTGCTCCCATGCTAATGTTCTTAATAAATCACCAAAAACACCGGCAGCGGTTACCGCAGCGCCAGCACCATAACCCCTTAAAACGAAAGGTAATGGTTGATAATAGCGGCTATGAATCGCTAAAGCGTTTTCGCCATCTTTAACACTATATAAAGGATGTTCTTTACCGACAGCTTCGATAGTCACCTGACATTTCCCTTCAACGATGTTACCAATGTATCTAAGCACTTTGCCATCAGCTTTTGCGACATTAATTCGCTCAGCAAAAGCTTGATCTAAGCTGGGTAAATTGCTCATAAAGGTGGCTACGTCGCCACTAGCGTCAAATGAGTTAGCCAACACTGGCTCTATTTCAATGTCATCTAGTTCTAACGCCATACCCGCTTCTCTGGCCATAATAAGCAATTTACGCGCTACGTCCATACCGCTCAGGTCATCGCGCGGATCAGGTTCAGTAAAGCCTTGTTCTTTCGCTAAATTTGTTGCTTGAGATAAGGTCATGCCCTCATCAAGTTTACCAAATATATAGGATAAAGAGCCTGATAATACCCCTTCAAAGCGCACCAGTTCATCACCGGCTTTCAATAAGTTTTGTAAGGTATCAATTACAGGTAAACCTGCGCCAACGGTTGTTTCATATAAAAATCGACGGTTGGTTTTTTGTGCTGCTGTTCTTAGTGCTTGATAATACTGCCAAGAGTCGGTGTTGGCTTTCTTATTGGGCGTTACCACATTAAAGCCCGCTTCTAAATAATCCACATATTGCAATGCGAGTGCTTCATTAGATGTACAATCAACTAATACGGGGTTAATTAAATGATTTTGACGAACAAAGTTTTTAATGTTTTCGACATTCACCGTCATAGCTTGTTGACTTAAGTTTTCCTGCCAATTTGCCGCATCGATGCCTTCACTGTTAAATACCATACCTTTACTATTAGCTAAGCCATAGACTGTTAGTGAAATATTGTCTGTGGTCAATTTCGCCTGTTGGCGCGCTATTTGAGCAAGTAACTCACTACCTACCACACCACAGCCCACTAAAAATACATCGATAGATTTTTTGTGTGAGAAAAAGTTTTGATGACTCACTTTCATGGCATCAGTGCACTTTCTACTTTCGATAACGACAGAAATACTACGCTCTGACGAGTCTTGCGCAATCGCAACCACATTGACTCTGGCTTGTGCCAATGAAGCGAAAAATTTTGCCGCCACACCTTGCTGATGATTCATACCATCGCCAACTAACGACACAATCGACATTTCAGGGGTTAATGATAACGGCTCTAGTAAACCGTTTAACAATTCCAATTCAAATTCTTCTTGTAGACTTCGCTCTGCTTTAACGGCATCAGACGAGTAAATACAAAAACTAATACAATATTCGCTTGAAGATTGACTAATTAAAATTAAAGAAACATTTTCACGACTCATAGTAGCAAAAACTCGACTTGCCATACCTACCATGCCTTTCATACCAGGGCCGGAAACATTCACCATAGTTAAGTCATCTAGGTTTGAAATTGCTTTAACCCGCTTTTGCTGATCATTTTCATTAGCAATTAAGGTGCCTGGCGCGTCAGGATTACCGGTATTTTTAATTAAACAAGGGATATGGTACTGGGCAATCGGTCCAATAGTTTTAGGGTGTAAAACACTGGCACCAAAATAAGACAACTCCATCGCTTCTTGGTAGGACAAATAATCTAATAATTGCGCTTCTTTGATTAAGCGAGGATCCGCATTATAAACGCCGTCAACATCAGTCCAAATTTCGCAATACTCGGCGTCACTACAAACCGCTAATACTGCTGCAGAATAGTCTGAGCCATTGCGGCCTAAGGTGGTTATATTACCAAGGCTGTCAACACCAATAAAACCAGGCATAAGCGCAATAGTTTTGAGTTCGTTATAGATATATTGAAATTTTTCTTTACATAACACCAAATCAGCCACTGCATTCATAGCCACATCATTAGTGCGTAAAAATTTTTCGGGTTCAATAATACTGACTTCAATGGCGTCAACTGACAGTACCGATTGCAACAAGGCCACACTTAAGCGCTCACCAATACTGATAATACGCGCACGTATGTGTTCAGGACAAAATGACAGTAAGGTTGCGCCATGCAAATATCGACTTAACTGGTGTTCCCAAGTTGCTAGTACTTGCTCGCTATGTAGCGGGCAAAAACTGGGCACTGTTGCCGATAAGTCGTTAATAATATTTTCAATTGCCTGTTTAAAATGCAGTAAGTCACTTTGCAACTTTTCTTCATTGGAAATATTCTCTGCCATCGCTACAAGATGATTAGTGACGCCCTGAGGCGCAGAGACAACAATAGCAAGACTAGAAGACTTACTTTTATTTTTGATGATATTTGCCACTTCAATAAAGCGTTGACCTGAAGCCAAAGAGGAACCACCAAATTTTAATACACGCATTTTTACTCCTAAACCCTAAAACAAAAAAAGCCCGTAACCTTATAGGTCACGGGCTTTATAAAATTGACAAATTCTACACGTTAGCCGATGACCACCATTCCGGTGAGGGTGGTAGTGATAATAATAATAATTCGGCTAAGTAGAATATTCATAGGCTATAAAGTGCCTGATAAGGGTTTTTCTGTCAACTGATTTTTATGAATAAAAAAAACTAATATATGTATAAAAGTGAGGTGGATTGAATATTTTTATAAAATATTCATCTAACAGTTCTGTTTTTAATTAAGCACCTGTGATTAGCACTGACCTTTTTGTGCTTAAGAAAGGTCATCTTAGACGACTCATCAAGCCTTCAAGGCGCCAATACTGTTTTTGTGGGCGACACAAAAACTGACTTTACAATGGCTTAACACGCGATAATTTACACTCAAAGTATTTTCTCCCTGCTCAGCAAAAACAGAAAAACACCCTCAGCAATAATTTGATTTTTTGCCAAGATTACTAAAGCAGAATCCCACAGTCGAAAAAAAACACAGTCTCCACAGTGCGGTATTTAAACGACTACGACCACTGTAGATAGGCTTGGTGTTTCTGCACCCAACGCTTGGCACTTTGATATTCTGGATAATGCTCGGCAACTAATTGCCAAAATTTTGTCGAGTGATTCATGTGTTCTAAATGAGACAGTTCATGAATAATGACGTAGTCAATCACCCAAGTAGGCAGCATTTTCAATAAATAATTAAAACTCAATTCGCCACGGCTATTACAACTACCCCAACGTGCTTTATATTTTCTCACTTTAAATGACGAGGCATGCAGCGACATTTGTTGTGAAAAAATCACAAGATTATGCTCAATGTAGTCTTCAACACAGGCTTTAAACCAAGATTCGATTTGCGATTTTATTTTTGCGCTAACAATAACTGAGTTTAGAGCCTGGAGTTTATAGCGAGGGTTAAGCACAACGGTTAAACTTTGTGCTAACTTATTGTGCACAACATTTTGCTGACCAAAATCAATAAGTACGCTATGAGGCAAACCATCAATATATAGGCTTGGATGCTTACCTAGCGTTTCATCAGAAAATTGCAGCGTAAAATGGGGGCTCAGCACTCTATTTTCTGTTTGCTCGGCCACCTTTTGCTGCAACCACTGCAATTTAGCTTGTATAAGCTGCTCAACATAAGTTGTTTTAACAAACCTTGGCGCTCTAACAATAACTATTGCGTTACTGACTTGTAACGCAATAGTCTTTCGGCGCGAACTACGTATCAGCTGATATTCCAAAACGCTACCCTAAGACATCGACTTATATCAAGTTAAGTGGATGTCTTTATTAGTCAACTTGCGATAAACAACACTGTCATATGATGGCCATATGATGACTTAGTAAACTTTGGTGCAGAAGAGCAAAGTTATTCATAAGTTACTTTCACGCCTACCGGTATTGAAGCCGGTGCTAAGCGGCGTCAGATTTAGCTTTACTACTCGCTTTAACGCCAGCTGCTTTAGACTTTTTCACTGGTGCATTTGCGGGTTTAACACTATCATCTTCAACAGTGTCATTAGCTAATTCTACTGTGTCTTTAGTCTTTTTTTGACTGCTGCCAGCGGATTTTTTACTGACGACTTTAACTTTTTTTGCCTGTAACGCAACAAGTACGTCTTCACGGTTTTGCGCTAAATAAACACTCAGTTCTTCACGGATACTTTCTGAAAGCTCGACCGGTGCTTGTTCAAAAATTTCAGATAAACCATCTGCAATATCAAGCATTTTGTCGTATTCATCTGCGGCTCTTTTATCCATGAATGTTTCTACCTCTACAGCTTTTCTTATGACGACATATCGACTTTCAACTGCCATTATTATCCCTTAATTAACTATTATTTAACTATTTACCAAACTCGACTCATTGCTATGATGCAGTAAAGTCATGCATATACCAGCACCACACTAGCAACAACTGTATATATTAACAGCATCATACCCTGATTACTTTAAATTACCAAAGGCTATTATTAACCCGCACTATTTTCATCGTGCCTATCGTACGATATATGACCTTACTATGCGTTAATATTTATCACAAGGTCAACAGGTGTAAAGCTCGATATCAAAAATCAAGGTGAATTTGAAGTGATGACACTTAAGTGGTGGCACTAGGAGCTATGCTTTAGAAATGGTAGTTTGGTGACTAACCAGATACTCAAATTTGCCACTGAGTACCTGGTTAGTCACCTAGGTATGTTTAGGGGAGCAGTCTTATTTTAATTCTTTAACCCTAAAAGTGCGGCCTTTTAACTTACCATGGGTTAATTTATTTAACGCTTTTCTAATCACCATTTTATCTACAGCGACATAGGCCCAATTTGCGCCTAGTTGGATTTTACCCACTTGCTCAAAGGTTATGCCATTTTCACCAGTCAATGCACCGACGATATCGCCTGGTCGCACTTTTTGCTTTTTACCGCCGTCGATTTGTATTGTCGTCATTTTTGGCGTAAATATACTGCGCTCTAAAGCATCACTACTGGGCAATTCTTCGCCTTCAATGCTGCGCTCTAAGTAATCTTCTAACAGGCCAATTTTATAGCTGTCTTTTTTATTAAATAAAGAAAAGGCATAACCCGTGCTGCCTGCACGACCGGTGCGACCAATACGATGAATATGAACTTCACTGTCGTGGGCAATATGATAATTAAATACCGCATCAAGCGCTTCAATATCTAAGCCACGAGCGGCAACGTCAGTCGCCACCAGTATTGAGGCACTTTTGTTCGAAAAACGTACTAAGGTTTGATCTCGGTCTCTTTGCTCTAAATCACCATGTAGGGCGACAACACCAAAACCATAAGCCGCCAATTTATTAGCCACACTCTGCGTTTCTACTTTGGTATTACAAAATATGACGCTCGACTCAGGCTGATGAGTTAACAGCAGTAAACGAATCGCCATTAGGCGATCTTCATCATTTTCTACCTGATAAAAATGCTGTGAAATAGTGCTACTTTCATGGCTTGATTCTACTTTTATCACAGCCGGTGTTTGCAAATAGCTATTGGCTATTTTTTGAATCTGTTGTGCAAACGTAGCGCTGAACAATAAGGTTTGTCTTTGCTGAGGCATTTTAGCCACAATGTTATCTAAAGCCGCTTGAAAACCCATATCAAGCATACGGTCGGCTTCATCTAAAAC
This sequence comes from Colwellia sp. MB3u-8, assembly GCF_014076985.1. NCBI lineage: Bacteria > Pseudomonadati > Pseudomonadota > Gammaproteobacteria > Alteromonadales > Colwelliaceae > Colwellia > Colwellia sp. MB3u-8. The sequence continues at coordinate 13,506 of NZ_JACGVA010000063.1, read as the reverse complement.
TAAGGTGTCAACATGCTCTAATGACAAGGTGCCACGGCCTAAGTGATCTTCGATTCGCCCTGGCGTGCCAACAATAATATGTGCGCCATGCTCCAATGAACCCACTTGCGGGCCAAACGGTGTACCACCACATAACGTTAGCACTTTAATGTTATGCACAGCTCTTGCTAGCTTTCTAATTTCTTTCGCTACTTGGTCGGCTAATTCGCGTGTTGGACAAAGGACTAAGGTTTGAATTCTAAACTTTTTAACTTGTAGTTTATTCAAAAGGCCAAGACCAAATGCGGCTGTTTTGCCAGAGCCGGTTTTACCTTGGGCAATAACATCTTGTCCCGCTAAAATAGCTGGTAGGCTTTTCGCTTGTATTTCTGTCATCTCATGGTAACCCATTGATGAAAGGTTTTCTAAAAGTGCCGGTTGCAAGCTAAGTGATGAAAATTTGCTGTCGCTCAACGTAAAGTCCTAAGGTAAAAAATAATTGCCGCTATTTTACACGCTTTCGCTCAGGCAAACACAGCTTTAGGCAATTAAATTATTAACCACTTTGCAGCTGACAAAAAGTAGCATTAACTAGCCAACAAATGCATTAGCATGGTGGCAAAAGCTTGCGGTGATTCTAATGGTAACATGTGGCCAGTATGGGGGATTTCTTTTAACACAATATGACTCGCGCCGTGCAGCTCTTGTTTTAATGAAGCAAGATCAACTAAGTTATCCGCATCGCCAATCAGCAAGGTAATAGGTAAGGATAATCGAGTTAAACAAGGTATTAAGTTGGGCCTATGCATAGAAACCCTGAGTTGATGCAATAAGACATCAACCCCCAATTTGCGGTCCATAGCGACGATAACTTGCTTTATATCTTGATAACCTTGTCGATTAAGTTGCTTAATCTCTGGGTGTAATAAGTCATCAATACGCTTATCTGGAATACCACAATAACCGCGCTTGCTTATCCCATCAGTAGTACGTTGACGTTGCTTAATTTCTGCTATGGGTAAATTTTTCGGAAAATTAGACACTATCAGTAAGTGTTTAAGTTTATTGTCGAGCTTTAACGCTATGGCGCTAGCAATATAACCGCCTAATGAAAAACCGACTAATATCGCCTTATGTGCAACGATTTTGTCTGACAAAGCACTCACCACTTCGTCCATACAACCGGTATGGGGGATCACCAAAGAAATTAATCGGTGATCTTCATGACATTGCTCTTGTAGCAGCTGCCATACAGGCAACCACAAATGCTGATCGCACATAGTACCGGGAATAAAGTAAATAGTTTGTGACACTTTTATCCCTTGTAGGTTTTTTTGAGTGCTACTTGGTATAAATTATGACGCAAAGTAGCGCTCAAACAAGCGAACATTGACTACTTCTCCCGCCGGCACTCGACCTTGTTCAGCAGGTAAAACAATATAACAATTGGCCGACGAGATACTGGTTAAAATGCCGGAGCCTTGACTGCCTGTGCTATTGACCATTAACTCACCTGTGTGGTCATAAGAGAGAACACCGCGCTGAAAGTCCATGCGCCCGGGTGACTTTTTTAAATCAGTGATAGTTTTTGCTTTTAAGGTGATTGCCGGTGTTGAGTGACAATTTTGTAATTTAATCAGCGCTGGCATGGCTAAAAGGTCCGCGGTTACCATGGCGGAAACTGGGTTCCCCGGTAAGCCAAAAAATACACTGTTCGGCAATTTACCAAAGGCAAAGGGCTTACCGGGTTTCATCGCTATTTTCCAAAAGGCAATTTCACCAATTTGTTCAAGCACGAGTTTAGTATAATCTGCCTCACCTACCGACACACCGCCAGAGGAAATCACAGCGTCAGCTTGGGCATCCGCTTGAATAAACGCCGATCTTATCGCATCTTCATCATCAGCAATAACGCCAAAATTAATGACATTAACGTTTAAGTTCTTTAACATTGCCGCTAGCGCATAACTGTTACTTTCAAAAATATCACCACTGCCTAAGGGCTCGCCTAATGCTTTTAGCTCATCACCTGTGGCAATTAACGCGACATTAAGCTGGCGAAATACAGTTAATTCGTTAATACCAAGAGAAGCTAATACACCAATATCAATAGCAGACAAACGCCGACCTTGGGTAAAAACGAGTTGGTCTTGCTTAATATCTTCACCGGCGTAGCGTACATTGTCAGCCAATTTACTCTGGCCTAAAAATTTAACGCTCTCGCCTACTACTTGGCAATTTTCTTGCATTTCTACGCTATCACAACCAGCAGGCATTTTAGCGCCCGTCATAATACGAATACATTCACCTGCACCACAAATCCCTGCAAAAGGCTGCCCGGCCATAGAGCGACCAGCTAAACTCAAGCTCGCTTGCTTGGCCAAACTAGCATAGGCAAAAGCATAACCATCCATAGCAGAATTATTATGCGGTGGCACATTAATTGGGCTAGTTATATCTGTTGATAAAACCCTACCTAAGCTTGCAGCTAAGCTAATATTTTCAAGGTCAGTAATCGGGGTAATAGCCGCTAGCATGGTTGCTAGTGCTTGTTCAAAGGGCATTAATCCGGGTGCAGAATAACAATCAAGCATAATAAACTCTTCCAACTTATATTGTGTTTTATATCTCTAGCTTTAACTAAGCGCATTAAAACAGCGCGATTAAGCAACATTTGATTTTATACCAAGTAGAGCACTTATTTAATCAAATGGTACGAGTTATCTAATTTTTAAATAATAATTATATTATTGAATGTCATTTACTATAACAAAGGTCTTTGTCTGTTATAGTGATCGCAATCATACTATGCTTATAAGTGGATGATATAAAATATTTAGATAGATGATATAAAATATTATTTTTTTTCGCCGAGCTATCTTAGCTAAATTAGTTGCTGTGCAACTAACATGCTGTTTTAGCCGTAAACCAAATTTAATTTTAATTTTGAGTTTGCCAGGGTTAACAAGGAAACTTGTTTACCTCCCGACATTGGAAAGGTGACATGTTAACAGACAACTTCGGTCGCAAGTTTTACTACTTGCGCCTATCAATCACTGACGTATGCAATTTTAGCTGCGACTATTGTTTACCCAATGGCTATCAATGTGATAACGATAGAAAATTTCTTACACTGCCTGAAATAACCCGCTTAGCTTCGGCGTTTTCTGCTATGGGTACGGAAAAAATCCGTATTACCGGTGGTGAGCCCTCTTTACGTAAAGACTTACCTGAAATTATTGCACGATGTAAGCAAACGCCTGGCATTAAAAAGGTTGCTATTACCAGCAATGGTTACAAACTTCCTGAACATTTGCCTGCTTGGATAGATGCCGGCATTGATGCTATAAATATCAGTATTGATACTTTAGACCCAAGACAATTCCATGCTATTACTGGCCACGACAAGCTTAAACATATCCTCAAAGGTATTGATATGGCAGTGGCGGCTGGCAATATAGATGTTAAAGTTAATACCGTATTAATGCGTGAATATAATGGCTACGACATCGCCAGTTATTTAGCCTGGTTAAAAGACACCCCCATTACCTTACGCTTTATTGAATTAATGCAAACGGGTGATAACAAAGAATTTTTTGATGCTCAGCACGTTCAAGGCTCGCGGATAAAACAAAATTTGATTTTAGATGGCTGGTTACCGGTTATTAATGACAAGGCGGCAGGACCAGCACAAGAGTTTTATCACCCTGACTATGCAGGTAAAATTGGCTTGATCATGCCTTACTCTAAAGATTTTTGTAATACCTGTAATCGCTTACGAATAAGTGCCATAGGTAAATTGCATTTATGTTTATTTACTGAACAAGGTTTGTCGTTGAAAGACTATTTGAAAAGTGATGATGTTGAGCCTTTAAAAGAGGCTATCACCCATATGTTGACTGATAAAAAGCAAACGCATTTTTTACATGAGAAGCTGACTGGTGCAACGAAAAACTTAGCTATGTTGGGCGGTTAATGCCAGTGAAAAATACTTTATTTCAACCCTGTTTAGGGGTGGTTTTAGCTGGCGGTAAATCTTCCCGTATGGGACAAGATAAAGCCAGCTTGCAACGGGAAAAACAAGACATGCTCAGTTATAGCATGTCTTTACTCAAAGCTGCCGGCAGTTCACAAGTACTGGTGAGTGGTGGTGAACAAGGAATTGATGATCTCGTTGCAAACCTCGGCCCACTTGGTGGTATTCAAAGTATTATCAAACAATTTAAACCCCAAGCACTATTAATTTTACCGGTAGATTTACCTTTAATGACCTCGGTAGAACTTGCAACATTAAAGCAAGTAGGCGAATTGAGTAACCAAGCATGCTACTTTACTGATAATTACTTGCCCTTGTATTTACCGGTTAATGCCTTTGTTGAACAGTTTTTTCAACAACTTTTAACCAAGCCGCATTCACAACTAAAGTCAAAAGCAAGCTTTAGTCATGAACACGTCAGTGCGGATCAAGCAGCCAGTAAGCGAAATTTAACTGGGCCTTCTGTGCGCAGTTTATTAGCACAAATTCCGCATAAGGTGGTTACACCAAAAAACAGCAAATGTTTATTTAACACCAATACGCCTGAGCAATGGCAACAGGCGCAACATTTATTATCTTTGCAAAGGAAATCTCATGTCTAGCAAATCTTCTATTCATTGTGGCGATGACTTCGTGCCATTAAATATCGCCGTATTAACTGTTTCAGATACCCGAGAAGAGCACAACGACACCTCGGGCCAGGCACTCGTTGAACGATTACAAGCAGCAGGCCATACCTTAGCCGCTAAAGCAATTTCAAAAGACGATGTTTACCAACTACGCGCTGTAGTTTCTCAATGGATCGCTGACGACGCTATACAGGTAATATTGACTACTGGCGGCACGGGTTTTACCGCAAGAGACAATACACCAGAAGCGTTATTACCTTTATTTGACAAAGACATTGAAGGTTTTGGTGAAGTATTTAGAACGATTTCTTTAGCTGAGATTGGCACTTCAACCATTCAATCTCGTGCCTTTGGTGGCATGGCGAATAGCACAGTCATTCTATCTGTACCCGGTTCAACCAACGCTTGTAAAACGGCTTGGGACAAATTAATTGTTGAGCAACTGGATGCTGGTCATCGCCCCTGTAACTTTGTGCCGCACCTAAAGTTTACATAGCATCAGCTTTATCGATAGCACTTATGCAAAAGTTTATGCCAAAGCTAATACAAAAGTTAAGACAAAAGTTACTCTCGCTATGCGTTATTTGGCTGGCCTTACAAGCCAGCTATGCTTGTGCACTCGACAAACCAAAACAGGCTAAGCCCTTACGCATCGCGGTATCCGCAAACTTTGCGCCTGCCCTTAAAATATTACTGGCTAACCAACCCAAAAAAGACGCTATTGACGTTCAAATAATCAGCGCAGCGACCGGTACCTTATATCTGCAAATAAAACACGGCGCACCCTTTGATTTGTTTTTATCTGCTGATTCAACACGACCTGAATTACTCGAACAAGAAAAACTAATAATAGCTGACAGTCGCAAAACTTATGCCTACGGGCAAATTGCTTTGTGGTCAGCTACTCAAGCATTATCTGGCTTAAGTGAGCTTAATCATTATTCCGGTAAGTTAGCTATTGCCAATCCAGATACCGCTCCCTATGGCAAGGCTGCTCAACAGGCGTTAACAAAATTATCGCTCTGGCCGCAGGTTAAAAACAATTTAATCACCGGCATGAATATCAACCAAACCTTTCAACAAGTTCGTAGTCAAGCTGTGCCGTTTGGCATTGTGGCGTACAGCCAATTAGCCATGAATAAATATCAGGGGATCATTATTCCGCCTAAATATTATCAGCCCATTGCCCAGCAATTAGTGATTATTAAATCTAGCCAACAAGTCAAATTATCACAGCAAATCAGTGATTTTATTTTACAGGAAAATAACCAAGAGAAATTAGTCCAACTCGGTTATTTACCGATAAAATCAATACCATTGATAGAAAAAAATAACCAGGTCAATGCACAATATGACTGATATTTCAGCCGACTTACTCGCGCTTATCACCACCTTGAAAATGGCGGCGGTGACTACGGTTATCTTGCTCATAATAGGTACGCCAATGGCGTGGTATTTAGCAAAGTGGCAAAGTCGATTCAAAGTTTTTTTTGAGGCCGTGGTGGCTTTACCCTTAGTATTACCGCCCACCGTATTAGGCTTTTACTTACTGCTAGCCTTTTCACCCACCTCCTTACCAGGGCAGTTATGGCAAAGTGCTACGGGCAGCCAGCTCGCCTTTAGTTTTAGCGCTATTGTTATAGGCTCAGTACTCTATTCACTGCCCTTTGTCGTACAACCCTTACAAAAAGCTTTTGAACAGCTAGGTGATCACCACCTTGAGGCAGCAGCTATGCTGGGTGCTGGCCCAATAGATCGTTTTTTTAGTGTGGTACTGCCGTTAACTAAGGCCAGCTTTATTACGGCAACCGCATTAGGTTTTGCGCATACCGTAGGTGAATTTGGCGTGGTGCTGATGATTGGCGGTAATATTCCTGGCGAAACCCGGGTACTCTCTATCGCTTTATTCGATCATGTTGAAGCCTTTAATTACGCTAACGCCCACCTGCTCTCGGCTGGATTATTAATTGCCTCATTAATACTCTTGTCTTTGGTTTATTTATTGGGTAATAACTTCAATAAAAAACAGCAAGGGGCTGTGAAGCTATGAGCCGCATAAATAACTCAAATAACTCAAGCGAAATGAGTGAAGAACAGCTAGCCGTTGACCAGCCCAAAAGTGCTGCCCCCCCTACATTAACCTTGGCGTTTAAATTGGCGTTTAGTCATCTTGAAATAAGCATTAAACAAAACATTAGCATTTCAGCGATTACCGGTATTTATGGAGATTCTGGCTCAGGAAAATCAAGCTTACTACGCGTTATCGCTGGCCTTGAACCGCGAGCAAAAGGCCAAATATCATTAAATGGCACAGTGCTACAAGATAGCGACAACAAGGGTTTTATTAAAGCTGAGAAAAGGCAAATTGGGCTAGTTTTTCAAGACAGTCGTTTATTTCCACACTTAAGTGTTTACCAAAACTTAGCTTATGGCGCAAAACGCCAAACCAACCGGCAACTGACCATTGAAAAAGTACTGGCGTTAACACAATTAAATCAACTACAGCATCAAAATGTCACGCTGCTGTCTGGTGGTGAAAAACAAAGGGTATCGATTGCTAGGGCGCTATTAGCCGAGCCTAAATTATTATTATTGGACGAGCCTTTCAGTGCCTTAGATAAAAGCACTAAATCACAAATGTTGACGATATTAAAAGCTATTCAACAACAGCTTCAGCTGCCTATGCTTTATGTCAGTCACAGTTTAAGTGAGTTACAATATATCGCCGATCAATTGGTGGTAGTTTCAGCAGGAAAAATAACCCAAGTAGCCCCTATTCACCAAGCGATCCACCAGCTAAACAGTCGCGGTGAAACTAGCCCTAAAACCAGTTTGTCATTAACTATCGCTGAACATTTACCTGATTACGGCCTAACCCGACTGACACTACCGGCAACAAAGAGCACAAGCAAAAACCATAATATCTACTTGCCCATACTAGAACAAAGCAATAGTCAGCGCTTAATTTCTCAGCAGTTACCTTGTATTATTTATGCTCGCGATATTAGCATCAGTAAAACCAAACCCGAGCACAGCTCGATTGTAAATCACCTACCGGCAAGCATTAGCGTTATACAATACAACAAAACCAATGCGTTAGTGACATTAAAAACTAACGAGCAAGAGTTTTACGCCCAAATAAGTTTATGGTCAGCAAAACGTATGGCGCTAACCACACAGTCAAAGGTGTATATTCAATTTAAAGCCAATGCCGTACATAGTTATTATTTTACGGAGCCAACAGCCAATGCTTAGTAACCAAGAAAAAATACGTTTTAGCCGTCAAACCATGTTAAAAAATATGGGCGAACAAGGTCAACAAGCGCTTAAGAAGGCCAGTGTGTTAATTATCGGTGTCGGTGGTTTAGGTAACCCTGCTAGTCTGTATTTAAATGCCGCCGGTGTCGGTAATATTTACTTAGCCGATGGCGACAATATTGAACTTAGCAACCTGCACCGCCAAATATTGTTTACCGAAACAGATATTGGCCAAAATAAAGCCGACACGAGTGCAGAAAAGTTGCAACAGCTTAATAGCGCTACCAACATTGAAGTGCTCGATGAGATGCTCGATGCAGAACTGGCTGATTACTATCTGCCACTGGTTGATTTAGTACTTGACTGCACCGACAAGATAAACAGCCGTTATTTAATTAATCAAAAGTGTATTGAACATAAAAAACCTTTAATTATTGGCGCCGCAACAGGCTTTGACGGACAACATATGTTTGTTAATCCAAACATAGCTGACAGCGCATGTTATCAATGTTTATTTCCTGCCAATAAGAAGCCGCCAGAAAACAATTGCCAAACCCTCGGCATATTAGGCCCAGTACTGGCTATTATTGGTGGTATGCAAGCATTACAAGCCATTAAGTTTTTAACTGGCCATGCAGTCGCCACAAATCAATTGAATATTTTTGATGGTTTACATAATTCATGGCAGCAATTCACCCTAAAAAAGCAAGCTAATTGCCCTATTTGCTCAGGTTAAATTTTAACGGGATATATGGGGTATGTGGAATTTATTTGGTAAGACTGGTGGCTTATCAGCTAAAATAAGCCACCTTTTAACATTTGCTTTGGCGTTTAAGCCTATGGTTAAGGCTTAAACTGAACTCAGTTTAGATCAAGAATTACTTACGATATTCAACTTCTACATCGTAATCGTCTTCGTCCCAATCTTCATCATCAAGATCATCTTCGAGTTCTGCAATAGTATCTTCGTGATAGGTATCCCATTTAAACTCAACAGTTTTACCATCAACAGGTGCAGCTTCTTCTTCTGGTGGCAAGGCTTCAATAAAGCCCATGACACCTTGACACAAATCGTCAGTACCGGTGCGATTAACGGCTGAAATACTACGAACTTCACCTGTCCAGCCTAAGCCTTCAATAACCCGCTCAGTAATTTCTTTTGCTTCTTCTTCAAGTAACAAGTCTAACTTGTTGAAGACTAACCAGCGTGGTTTGCCAGCAAGCTCTGAAGAATGTGTTTCTAATTCGCCAATAATAGTTTTTGCATTCTCTAATGGGTCTGAGCAATCAACTGGCATGACATCAACCACATGCAATAAAATACGACAACGTTCTAAGTGTTTTAGAAACTGTGTACCTAAACCTGCGCCGTCAGCAGCACCTTCAATTAAGCCTGGAATATCGGCAATAACGAAGCTACGTTGAGGGTCTAAGCGCACAACGCCTAAATTAGGTACTAGAGTAGTAAACGGGTAGTCTGCTACTTTTGGCTTCGCGGCCGAAACACTGCGAATTAAAGTAGACTTACCTGCGTTTGGTAAACCGAGTAAACCAACATCGGCAAGCAACAACAACTCAAGTCTTAAGTTGCGAATTTCGCCTGGGGTACCATCAGTTTTCTGACGTGGTGCACGATTGGTACTACTTTTAAAACGTGTATTACCCAAACCATGCCAACCGCCTTTTGCTACCAGTAGCGCTTGGTCATGGTGAGTTAGATCACCGAGTTGCTCACCGGTATCAATATCTGCAGCACGTGTACCTATAGGAACTTTTAAGTACAAGTCTTCTGAGCCTCTACCGGTACAGTCACGGCTTCTGCCATTTTCACCACGTTTCGCGCGATGAAATTTTTCAAAACGGTAATCGATTAGCGTATTCCAGCTTTCATCAGCAATTAAGTAAACGTCACCACCATCACCGCCGTCGCCGCCGTTTGGTCCACCGAACTCAATAAATTTTTCTTTACGAAAACTGGCTAAACCATTGCCACCGTCTCCGGCCTCTACGCGAATTTCTACTTCATCTACGAATTTCATGGTGTTTTAAAACACTCCAAAATTTTATTTTCTGCTACACATTATAAATGATTTATTTCAAATAGTTTTGAAAAATGTCATTTTTTATACAATTTGTAACGAATTACTATAAATTACCTGCAAAAAAAAACCCTGCGTAAAAGCAGGGCTTTATAAGTTTGCGTATTACTACTCAGCAACAATACTTACAAACTTGCGGTTTTTAGGACCTTTAACTTCAAATTGTACTCTACCATCAGATAAAGCAAATAGAGTGTGGTCTTTACCGATACCCATGTTGCTACCAGCGTGGAAACGAGTACCACGTTGACGAACAATAATGTTACCCGCTGAAACGGCTTCGCCGCCAAAACGCTTAACACCTAGGCGTTTAGCTTCTGAATCACGACCGTTACGTGTACTACCCGCAGCTTTCTTATGTGCCATTGTAAATCGCTCCTAGTTAGCCGTTAATGCCAGTAATTTTCACTTCAGTGAACCATTGACGATGGCCCGCTTCTTTACGTGAATGCTTACGACGTTTAAATTTAACAATTTTAACTTTGTCAGCGCGACCTTGGTTTACAACCTCAGCAACAACTTTACCACCAGCAATGTAAGGCGCGCCTACATTGATGCTCTCGCCATCGGCGATCATTAAAACGTTTTCGAATTCTACTGCAGCACCAATTTCAAGTTCAATCTTCTCTAAACGAACTGTTTGGCCTTCAGTTACACGATGCTGTTTACCACCGCTTTGGAATACCGCGTACATAGCTACTCCGTACTGCGTCATCATCTATGGATGACGCTTAAATTTAAAATTATAGGGCGCGAATTCTACGCGAAGAAATCAGTGAGAGCAAGCATAAAAATGATGATTTATTGTTATTTTTACTAAACTAAAAACTTATCACTCGGAAAACTTCTATCGTCATGAATTTCGTGTAAAATTACCCCGTGAAATTACTAGTATTCTAACACTAAAGTACATCTAAGGTAACTTGTTACGTTCTATGAATATCAAAAATATCCAAGCTTTGGCTCAACAAGACATGACAGCTGTCAACGATCTTATCTTTTCAAAACTTCATTCTGATGTTGCGCTGATTAATCAATTAGGCGTTTATATTATTAATGGTGGTGGTAAGCGTATGCGTCCCCTACTCACGGTATTAGCGGCAAGAGCTATTGGCTATCAAGGCCATGAGCATTTACAACTTGCAGCAATAGTTGAGTTTATCCATACCTCAACCCTGCTACATGACGACGTTGTAGATGAGTCAAATATGCGCCGAGGCCGTGAAACCGCCAATGCTATGTTTGGTAACAGTGCTAGCGTGTTGGTAGGTGATTTTTTGTATTCTCGCTCATTTCAAATGATGAGTGAGTTACGTAATTTAAACATCATGGATATTTTATCCGATGCAACCAATATCATTGCTGAAGGTGAAGTGCTGCAATTAATGAATTGTAATGACCCCGACACCACAGAAGATAGCTACATGAAGGTTATTTACTGCAAAACAGCTAAATTATTTGAAGCCGCCACGCGACTTGCTGCCGTCATTGCCAAACAAGATCAAGCAACAGAAACCGCCATGCTAAATTATGGTAAACATTTAGGTACTGCCTTTCAGCTTGTTGACGACATTATGGATTATACCGCTGATGCACAAGCCATGGGCAAAAATGTTGGCGATGATCTCGCTGAAGGTAAGCCTACCCTGCCACTTTTATACGCTATGGCACATGGCAATGAACAACAAAAAAGTATGATCCGCAACGCAATTGAGCATGGCGATGGTATGGAGCATTTAGACGATATACTCGCCGCCATGAAACAAACTGGCGCTTTAGTCTATACCCAAGATAAAGCCGAGCAAGAAGCAGATAAAGCCATTAATGCGATTGCCATACTGCCTGAGTCAGCATACAAACAAGCCTTAATTTCATTAGCCCATATAGCCGCTAATCGCAGCCATTAAGTCTCTAGCCAAACAACAGTTGGCTTATACCCGTGACCATTGAAAGTGCTGGAATTTAGGGCGAGGATAAAATGTAAGATACAAGGCGTGTGATTGAGTAATAGCTCGCTATTGGGATTGAACACAACGCAGTAGCTGATTTTTTAGACCGTCATAAAACCTGCATCGTCATTGATTACGGGTATATAACTCACTGTTGTTTGTATTTATTCCTTGAGATAATTTTGTAGCGCTAGTAAAGCCATAAAAATATTTGCTATAGTCTTCTTATTATTTTTGATAGTGGTATAAAGCATGCCAAGCCAGCCCAAAATTAACCGCCTAAGTATTACTCAACGCGCCTTTGGCACTTTAAGTAATGGCGAAAGCGCAACACTTTTTACCTTATCAAATACTCACGGTGTTCGAGTAAAAATCAGTAATTACGGCGGCATTATTGTTGCTTTGGAAACCTTAGATAAAAATGCTGTTTCAAACGATATTGTCTTGGGTTATGACGACATTAAAGCTTATGAAAATGACCCTTATTATTTAGGTGCTATTATCGGGCGTTATGCCGGTAGGATAGATCAAGGACTCTTGTCTATTGACGATAAAACTTATCAGCTTGATATCAATAATAATGACAATCAGCTTCATGGTGGTCACAAAGCGCTAAACAAAAAACTCTGGCAGGCAACCACTGAAAGTTCAGCTGAAAAAGTCAGCTTAATACTGCAACATACGAGTCCTGATGGTGATAACGGTTTTCCAGGTAATGTCGAGTTCACAGTAAAATATAGCCTTAATTGTCGCAACGAACTAACCGTTGAATACTTTGCCAATACCGATAAAACTACCGTAATTAACCTAACTCAGCATAGCTATTTCAACCTCGCTGGGCATAAATCTGGTGATATCTATCAGCACCAGATTCAAATAAATGCTGATTATTTTTTACCTATGAATGAAAATATTTACCCAACAGGTGAAATTAGAGCCGTGCTAAATAGCGCGCACGACTTCAGTCAGTTATCCGCTTTAGGTAAAAATATTAATTCAAACGACGAACAAGTGATTATCGCTAAAGGGTACGATAATTATTGGTTAAGCAATGATAATGTTATCAGTGGTGAAATATTTGCAGCAAGAGCATTTGAACCTAACTCTGGCAGGCAATTAACTATGTATAGCGCTCAACCTTGCTTGATTTTATACACAGCTAATTATATTGATGGCAGCCAAACAGGTAAAGAACACTGGGTTTATCAACAACATGCTGCATTTTGTTTTGAACCACAAAACTTAGCTACCCGTATTAATGGCGCTAATATAAACAACACCATAGTGCGACCAGACCAGCCTTTTTATAGCCAAACTCGCTTTGTGTTTGAAACGGTATGACGTGAATTACCTATGCATCAGTGCTCGTTGTGGGTTCGCGTTTATGCTGTCGAATAGGCAGTTAGCATGATGGATTATCATGCTAATTATGTCGCTAAATCAAGATGATGGACTAAAGTCCAACAAAGAACCTACAAAAAAAGCAACTACACTTATCGCTATTTTCTACTAACTGATAGCTGATAGCTGATAGCTGATAGCTGATAGCTGATAGC
>NZ_JACGVA010000062.1:0-161367 GCF_014076985.1 Colwellia sp. MB3u-8 | reverse complement strand
CGTGTTAGCGCCGATGGTAGTGTGGGAGTTCCCATGTGAGAGTAGGACATTGCTAGGCTTCTATTTAGAGAAACCCGTAGCTGACGCTACGGGTTTTTTGCTTTCTGGGATTTGATAAATAAAGCTTGAGATTTGAACATTAACTTGCTGCAATCTCAAAGCTTACAAAGCTTTAAGAAAACCCTCCAACCTCAATCAATAGCTGGTTTTGAATATCTTATATCAAGATATTAGTGCAGAATAACTTGATTATTTAAGTACTAATTTTTATTATGTATCGTGATTATTTAAGCGCTATTTTTCAATATAAAAAAGTACATCAAAATAGTTTTATAGTCCATATAACCTATGTAAATGACGTTCTTCTACGTGAAACTTCTCAATGAAAGTATTATATTGTCAACTTTATGAATAAAATTTTAACTCCTGAACATCCATTTATAAACTCAAGTGTAAAAGTCGGTATTATTGGTGGCGGGGTGGCGGGCTCAACTATTGCCTTACGTTTTGCTGAACTAGGCATCAACACTACGTTGATAGAAAAAGGCAAAAGTTTGGTGAATGGACCACCTTTTTGTCATTTGCATGCCGGTGGTAATTTATATCGAGAGATTTCTGAACAACAATGTATAACACTGTTGGATCAGTCGATAGACACGGTAAAAGTTTTTCCGCATAGTGTTAACTATCGCCCAACCATTATTGCCTTACCGAAAACAGATCAAGGTGAGGTCATTGATCTATTACCTCGCTTAATTAAACTGCGTGAACGTTACGCTGAACTCGTACAACAAAATATTAGTAATAAAGTGCTGGGTGATCCTGAGCAATATTTTCTGTTATTTGACCGCAATGCTTTAGAGAGCTTAGCGAAACGAGTTTTACCAACTCAGATTAAAGCCAATGAAGACTGGTTGGTGGCTTTTGCTCAACAAGTGGATTTAGACAAATTAAAATTTCCCGTTCTGCTTGTGCAAGAATACGGTTGGTCTGCTTTTCGTATGGCTGCTATTGCCACACTCGCTATTGAAAGGTTAGCTTGTTGTCAGTTAAAACTTAATAGCCAAGTCATCAATATTGAACACCAAGCTAGCGTAAATAAGTGGCGTATAACTTATAAAAACCCTCAAGATGACAATCAACAACAGACTGATTTTGATTATGTTATTAACGCCTGTGGCTTCAAGAGTGGTGAGATTGATGACATGCTGCATGCTAAGCGTGAACGCATGGTTGAATTTAAAGCTGCATATGTTGCTCATTGGGAACAATGCCAAGGCTTGTGGCCGGAAGTGGTTTTTTATGGTGAACGTGGCACACCCAATGGCATGGCACAGCTAACGCCTTATCCTGATGGTTATTTTCAATTACATGGTATGACACAAGACATTACTTTATTTGACAAAGGTTTAGTGGCCAGTGTCGAGCAGAGTGCACAGCCTAGATTGTTGTCGCGGTTTATTAAAAAAATTGAGCAACAATGGCCTGAACAGTTAATAAATGATAGAACAGTTGGCTCTATTGAATACCTTGCACAATACATAACTCATTTTTCGCAAGCAAAGGTTGCGGCTAAGCCTATGTTTGGTGCACAACAAATTCCTGGCGATGATGCCACCTTACGTGCGGCAGATGTTTCTTTTCATGGTAAGCATTATGCTCGTACCGAAATAGTAAAAGCATCTTCTGCATTGACAGCCGCTGATGTTATTTTACAAAATTTGCTTGATGTTGGTTTAGTTAGCTCAGCGCAAGTGGGCGAGCATTTATATGAGCATTATTTTCCTGTCACTTTACAATGTTCAGAAGCAGAGGTGACTAATAAAGCGATTATGTTTGCTCGTCAACGCGATTATCCTGCAGCCTTAGCAAAAAATTTTATGTTAGCTGATTTGATGTTATCTGAGTAAGTCTAACAACTCAGCGAAAGTATCTAAGCACCAGTTAGGCTGGTTTACTCTAATATCTTCGCCATAGTTATATCCATAAGTTAAGCCAATGCTTTGTATGTTTGCCGCCTTTGCCGCCAAGATATCGTTTTTAGAGTCGCCTATCATTATACATTGCGCTACTGAGACTTTTAATGTTTCACAGGCATGTAAAAGTGGTAAAGGATGCGGTTTGCGTTCGACTAAACTGTCGCCACCCAGTTGTAACTCAAATAAACCCTTAAGTCCAAAACCTGTAACAATAGGTTCGATAAACTCTTTGGGTTTATTGGTGATAATCGCTAACCGATAGCCCTGACTCTTTAAGGTTAATAAGGTTTCTCTTACTCCCTTATATAAGCTTGATTCAACGCATAAACACTGTTGGTAGTAATTTAAGAAAATCGCCAAAGCTTTGTTTACTTTTGCTTCACTTAAGCTTTTATCTAAAGCTGCATTGTTGTTCAAAGAGTGATGTAAAGCACGTTCAACTAAGGTTTTTGCACCATTACCTACCCAACCACGGATAATTTCTTGGGGAAATGTCGTTAAGTTTAATGCTAGCAGCATTTTGTTTATCGCTGCAGCAAGATCGGGAGCACTATCAACTAAAGTGCCATCAAGATCGAATAACAGTACGGTTTTATTTTCTGGGCTCATCTGAACCTCTCCTGTAATAAAGTGATTTATCGCGCTGATGCATCACTTTTTATATAAAGATGTGTTTATTGATCAATGTATTATTTGATTTTCACACGGATTACTTCTACTGATCTCTCCGCTGTATTGATTTTCTTAAGTTATTGGCCACTTGTACCAGTTAAAGTTATCCAAAGCTGCATTGAAGCAAAGTTACAATTAACACTTCTGTACATAAACAGAGTTGATGAGTGTAGATATATCTTTAATTATGTAGTTTACTAACTCAATGGTCGCAAAGCTTTATTTTAACCAAATTCGAGGGTATCGATTACCCTTCTCGCTTCCGCTATTGTGCAGTCGGTGCGTTGCATCAGCTCAGAGACTGTTATCTCAGGTTTTTTTTGAGCAATAGTTAATAACATGTCAAAGCCTAAATTTTTACGCTGCTGGGATAGGTGTGTTGCTAGCCATTGCCAACTTGTTTCTTCACTTTGTTCTATCAGGCTAATGGTTTGCTCTAGTTGTTGAAAAGTTGCTTTTAACTGCCAGTTCCTTGAGCGACCAATACGGCTAATTTCGCAGCCTTGCTCACGGATTAAGGCTTTAAGTGCGTAGGCCTTTAGCACCCGCCGCAAAAAAGAGGGTAGTGCAATATAAGGGAGATGATTTTTTGGCGTTTTCATCAGAAGTTAGTAATAACAACGGGTATTGTTGACAGCTGTTTGCCACAGATAACAGATTACCATTTTTTCTTTGGTTGAAATAGTAAGTCTAAGTCATCTTCTTCTTTTTTGGATTTTTTAGCGGCATCTTTAGCATTTGTATTGTTCAACGAAGAAGTAATATCATCTAGTACGTTTTGTATTTCCTCACGCTTTTTAAGACAGTACTCAGTTTGAATAGAGCTTTCTGATATCGTTTGTAGGCCTTTTTCTAAATATTGTCTTGCCGACCCCAGCATTTCTTTTTGATAGGCTATTACGCCACGTTTTTGCAAGGTTTCTACGCCAATTTTAAGTTGCATAGCGGATAATTTATGCTCTTCTTGAGCAAAGGTTTGTGCATCTAGATTACCTTTTGACTGTTCTGATTTTAATATCACTCGCAATTTTTTTATGCATTGCAAAGAGGCGACCAATTGTTGCTCATTGTCAGGCAAAATAAAGACTTGCTCACCCGCTTCATGGCTAGTGTTAGATGTGCTAGTACTGACGCGTTCTTGCATTTCTCTGATGCGTTTAATTAACGGCTTATCATCTGGCAATATTTTCGCCATAGATTTTGCTGCATTTAAACTGCGGTTATTAAGAATCAGAACTAAATGAGGATTATTTGGTAGGTTGGCAATACTTAACAGTAATTCTTCCGTTTCATCGATTATGGCTTTTTGTTTTGCTGCTTTAGTTCGCTTTTCTCGTTGTACTTTTTCTTTGTGCTGTTGAATTGCACCCAGTACCACGACAATGATAATTAAAGCGATAATTAAAGCGAAGATAATACCCATGTTTAATTCTCTATTATGATAAATATAAATTACTAATACGCCAGTCTACAAAAATTGTTCGATGATGCAAAGGATAAAGCGGCTTCTTTTAAGTATTTGGCTACATTAGCTTGTTTGTTACATTTTAAGTGCTCGATTCTACTGACCGATTAGCGGCTTATTTTGTGAATAAATGGATAATCAGTAAGTTATTTGTATATAATGTAAAAAATAATATGGAATAAATGTCTATTTAAGTATATATTTTTCGTCTAAGAAAATTCTGAATGGTAATTATGAAGCTGCAACAACTCCGCTATATCGTCGAAGTACTTAATAATAACTTAAATGTTTCCGCCACCGCTGAAAGTCTTTTTACCTCGCAACCTGGTATTAGTAAGCAAGTACGAATGCTGGAAGACGAGCTCGGCATTCAAATTTTTGGTCGTAGTGGGAAACACTTAACTCATGTTACGCCTGCGGGTAATGAAGTGATTAACATAGCGACAGAAATTTTGTCGAAAGTTGAAGCGATTAAAGCGGTTGCTCGAGAACATACGCAACCCGATGAGGGCAAGCTACGTATTGCAACGACTCATACTCAAGCGCGTTACGCTTTGCCTGAAGTTATTCAAGGCTTCATGAAGAAATATTCAAAAGTTTCATTACATATGTACCAAGGCACACCTTCTCAAATCAGCGATGCGGCAAGTAAAGGTAATGCTGACTTTGCTATTGCGACCGAGTCTTTGCATTTGTACAACGATTTAGTGATGCTGCCTTGTTTCCATTGGAATCGCAGTATTATTGTAAAAGCGGATCATCCACTCGCTAGTAAACAAAATATCACTATTGAAGATATCGCTCAATACTCGTTAGTGACTTACGTTTTTGGCTTTACTGGCCGCTCAGAACTAGACGCCGCTTTTAATGAAAAGGGTGTCGAACCTAAAATTGCTTTTACAGCAACAGATGCTGATGTGATTAAAACTTATGTCCGGCTTGGTGTAGGTGTTGGAGTTATTGCCACCATGGCGATGGATCCAAAAATAGACCATGATTTAGTGACTATCGATGCAAGTCATTTATTTAGTCCAAGTACGGTTAAAATTGGTTTTAGGCGTGGTACTTTTTTACGGGGTTACATGTTTGACTTTATTGAGCGTTTTGCGCCTCACTTAAATCGAGATTTAGTCACCAAAGCTATTTTATTGAAAAATAATGCTGAGATAGATGAAATGTTTGCCAATATTAAGTTACCTATGCGTTAAACGTTAAAGTAGCTATAAAAAAACCGTATTATTTAATACGGTTTTTTTGTTTTTAAGAGCTTATTTTTACATGAAAATGAATACTAACACTCGGTAATATTAACTGCTAAGCCACCACGAGAGGTTTCTTTATATTTAGTTTTCATATCATTACCTGTATCCCACATGGTTTTGATCACTTTATCCAATGATACCTTTTGCTTACCTGTACCTCTAAGCGCCAATCGAGAAGCGTTGATTGCTTTTACTGAACCCATGGCGTTACGTTCGATACAAGGAACCTGTACTAGACCTCCTACGGGGTCACAAGTTAATCCTAAGTTATGTTCCATACCTATTTCCGCGGCATTTTCTACTTGCTCTGGTGAGCCACCCATAATTTCTGTTAATGCACCGGCTGCCATTGAACATGCAACACCTACTTCTGCTTGGCATCCGCCCTCTGCACCGGAAATAGTAGCATTGGTTTTATATAAAATACCGATGGCGGCCGCGGTTAATAAATAACGAATACAGTCTTGGTCATCTACGGGTTTAATAAATTTATCATAATAGGATAATACCGCAGGAAGTATTCCTGCCGCGCCATTGGTTGGCGCGGTTACCACGCGACTGCCGGCTGCATTTTCTTCATTTACCGCTAAGGCAAATAAATTAACCCAATCCATGGCTGACAGTGGATCGGTATTTTTTTCAACGCATAGTGCTCTATGTAAAGCGGGAGCTCTTCGGATGACTTTTAAACCGCCAGGCAATATACCTTCGGTGACTATGCCACGTGCAATACTTGCTTTCATGGCATCCCATATTTCTATGAGACCCGAGCGAATACTGGACTCATCTTGCAAACACTTCTCGTTATCCATCATGATGGTACTAATACTTAAGCCTTTTTCGTTGGCTATTTCTAACAGCTTATCAGCACTAGAAAAGTGGTGAGGACGATCAATGTTGGCATGGATTGATAAGGCTTTGTCTTTTTCTTTTTCAAAATCGCAATCTTTAACAATAAAGCCACCACCAATGGAGTAATAGGTTTCTTCAAAGATCACAACATCACCACTATAAGCAAAAAATGTCATAGCGTTAGCATGTGCGGGCAGGGATTTTCTGCGATGGTAGATAATGGCATTCGCTTTAGGAAAAGCGACAAAACTTTGCATATTCAGGTTTATTTTTTCGCTCGCTACAACCTCAGCTAAAATAGACTCTATAGAATCAACTGGAATGGTTTCAGGGCTTTGCCCAGTTAACCCTAGAATAACGGCTTTACCGGTACCATGACCAATACCTGTTTGACCTAATGAGCCAAACAGTTCACATTTTACGCGATCTGTCTTAATTAATTTATTATCTGCTATAAGATTTTTAACAAACAATTTTGCTGCTTTCATTGGGCCAACGGTATGAGAACTGGATGGGCCAATTCCGATTGAAAACATATCAAATACACTAATCATAAGAAAACCTGAATAAATACTGTTATAAGTGGATGGAAGTAAAATTTTGTTCGGTTATTGTAGCTGAAAGCTTTCAGTATGCAACACAAAATATCGCTTCAATGCGTACAACTATAGCTAATGTTTTTATCGCTTGGCTCAAGAGTGATACGTATTAATTGACTATTCATTTAATGCGTATCACGCTAGTTTCTTTGGTTTAATAAAATACTCAAGTCATGCAACATAGCGGCGGTTGCCCCCCAAATATTGTAGTCTTGATAAGGCATATAGTGCACATTGTGTTGTTTGCCTGCATGATAAACTGGCACTTGAATATGATGTTGTCGTTGCAAAAAGTGTGATAAAGGCACATGAAACACTTCTGAAACTTCATTTAGGTCAATTTGATAGCTGCTGTTATTTGATATAATGGCGACAATCGGCGTTACTTCATAACCTGAAATAGTTTGGTAAGGCTTAAGTTGCCCAAGTACATCAATGCAGCTAGCGTGTAGGCCTATTTCTTCTTGTGTTTCACGCAGTGCCGTTGCGATCATATCATCATCATAGCGCTCTACTTTGCCACCTGGAAAACTGATTTGTCCTGGGTGATGGGTAAGATGACTGGCACGCTTGGTTAACACCACTTCAAGCTGGCCTTGATGACTGGCAATGGGGATCAACACCGCGGCACTTTTAAGCTTATGTTGGTAGCGAAATTTATGTGCTGAAGCGGGTAACGCTTGCAGTTGAAAGCGCTGTATAAATTCTTCTCTAGTCATACACACCTTAACGTTACTTTAAAAGTGCCTAGTTCTCAGGGGCTACTTGGCGTTCGGGGGGACTTTATGTTGGATACTCGAGCCTAGATTATACCAAGTTTAGTTGGCTTAATACTGGCAAAATTTTACGCACTTTATCGTAAGTTTCTTGATACTCGCTGTCAACATTTGAATCGGCGACTAAGCCACCACCAGCCCAACAATGTATTTGCTGATTGTGACAAACTAAAGTGCGAATGGTGATGCTAGTATCCATATTACCGCAAGCTGACAAATATCCAATGGAGCCGCAATAAATACTACGTTGGTGAGGCTCTAATTCTTCTATGATATCCATGGCTCTTATTTTTGGCGCACCGGTAATAGAACCGCCAGGAAACGCTGCACGTAATAAATCGCTGCCATCATACTGTGGGTCTATCTTCCCTTCAACCGTGCTAACTAAGTGATGCACAGCTGGAAAGCTTTCAATGGCAAAAAGTGCTGGCACGGTTACTGTACCGGGTAGACAAACACGACTAATATCATTACGTAACAGATCAACTATCATCAGGTTTTCGGCTTTATCTTTACTGGCCTGCTGCAGTTCAATAGCATTAGCTTGATCTTGGACTGTATCATCGCTGCGTGGGCGCGTACCTTTAATCGGCTTACTTTGTACCTTATTATCCACCAATTGTAAAAATCGCTCAGGTGAAATACTTAAAATAGCACTCTCCTCAAAACGTAAAAAAGCTGAGAAAGGAGCTATGTTTGCTTGTCTCAAGGCGCAATACGCTTGATATTCGCTACCGGCATACTGGGCGGTAAAACGCTGGGCTAGATTAATTTGATAACAATCGCCAGACAGCAGGTAGTCATGCACTTGCTTAAATTTATCACGATATTGTTCAGGCGCCATATTTGATTGCCACGGCGTAGTTAACTTGAAATTATTTTCTGGCGCTTTTAGCTCAACGACTTGTTCAGTAGCTTGCGCTTTATTTTGTAAAAGGGCGCGGTTAAAAAATGCAATAAAATCCGCTCTTTGTTCATCAAGACATAACAACCAAAATTGTTGTAATTTTCGATCATAGATTACCGCATGTTGGTAGATACCAATGGCCATTTCAGGTATATCAATATCTTTACTGTTTTTCTGTTTTATGGCCTCAAAACGTTTACCTAAATCGTAGGCGAAATAGCCGACTGCACCGCCTTTAAAAGGCAAGTCGTGTTCAGTAATGTCGAAATGACTAAAGCTCGCCTTTTGTTCACGTTTCAATAACAATAATGGGTCGTCATGACTATGATACTCACTGTTGTCGATTTTATGGATAATGTGAGTCACATTACCCACAGTGGTTAGTGTGGTATTAGGTTGCCAAACCATAATGTCATAGCGGCTATCAACATGGCTGCTTTCACAGGAGTCTAGCCACATTGCCCAAGGTTGCTCAGCAAGTGTGGCAAAAAGTGACTGACTATCAAAGCTTAGATCAAGCTGAAGTAATTTAGCGGATAGCTGCGTTGGGGAATTAGTCGGCAAAATATTCTCACAGGTTTTATGTTAAGTCATTATATTCAAACTACCTTGAGTTATTCAATGCTGCAGTTCGAAGTGGGGTTGCTATATTTGATCGCTATTATTAGACCATTTGATACTAGTAGGTCTTTAACAAGCAAGGTATGATATCGGCAAATTTATAACTTTCAACTCTTCTCTCGCCCAATTAATAAAAAAGAGACCGTTATGGCCATTATTAAACAAAAAGATTTAATCGAAAGTGTTGCAGACGCGCTGCAATATATTTCTTACTACCATCCGCTAGATTTTATTCAAGCACTTGAAAAGGCTTACCACAAAGAAGAAAGCCAGGCAGCTAAAGATGCCATTGCGCAAATCTTAATTAATTCGCGTATGTCGGCTCATGGCAAGCGACCTATTTGTCAAGATACCGGTATTGTTACCTGTTTCGTCAAAGTGGGTATGGCTGTGCAGTGGGATAACACGGATATGACAGTGCAGCAAATGGTGGATGAAGGTACTCGTCGTGCTTATCTTAATCCGGATAACCCATTACGTGCATCTATCGTTTCTGACCCGGCAGGTAAGCGCATCAACACGAAAGATAATACGCCAGCGGTTGTGCATATTGAGATGGTGCCAGGTGATCAGATAGACGTGATGATCGCGGCCAAAGGCGGCGGCAGTGAAAACAAATCTAAAATGGCGATGTTAAACCCAAGTGATTCTATTGCCGACTGGGTTGTTAAAACTTTACCCACTATGGGCGCTGGTTGGTGTCCGCCCGGCATGCTGGGTATAGGTATTGGTGGAACGGCTGAAAAAGCGGGTGTATTAGCTAAAGAAAGCTTAATGGAACCCGTAAATATTCAAGACCTTATCGACCGTGGTCCAGAAAATGCGGAAGAAGAATTACGTTTAGAAATTTACGATAGGGTAAATAAACTCGGTATTGGCGCGCAAGGCTTAGGGGGTTTAACAACGGTTGTTGATATCAAAATCATGTCAGTGCCGACTCATGCGGCGTCAAAACCCGTAGTGATGATCCCAAATTGCGCGGCAACTCGTCATGTACACTTTCATCTTGACGGCTCGGGTCCTGCCGACTTAACGCCACCTAAATTAGAAGATTGGCCAGAAATTACCTGGGAAGTGGGTGAAAATGTTCGTCGTGTTAACGTTGATGAGTTATCAAAAGCGGATATAAGTAGCTGGAAAACCGGCGAAACCGTTTTACTTAGCGGCACCATTTTAACCGGTCGTGACGCGGCCCATAAACGCATTCAAGACATGTTAGCTGCCGGAGAGAAACTGCCGGTTGACTTTACTGATAAATTTATTTATTACGTGGGTCCGGTTGATGCGATAGGTGATGAAGCAGTAGGCCCAGCAGGACCAACAACAGCAACCCGTATGGATAAGTTTACTGAAATGATGCTAGCAGAAACGGGTTTGCTAGGCACTATCGGTAAAGCCGAACGTGGCCCTGAAACCGTTCAGTCGATTAAAAATCATAAGTCGGTCTATTTAATGGCGGTGGGCGGCGCAGCCTATTTAGTTTCTAAAGCTATTAAGAAAGCAAAAGTAGTGGCTTTTGAAGATATGGGTATGGAAGCTATTTACGAATTTGTGGTTGAAGATATGCCAGTCACTGTCGCCGTGGATAGTTTAGGTGAATCAGTTCATGTTACTGGTCCAGCAATTTGGCAAGTAAAAATTGAAGAGCTAGACAGAAAATCAAAAGAAAAATAACCCGTTAGATTAGTCTAAACGCCCATTAGGGCGTTTTTTTTGGTCAAAATAAAGGCAACTTAATATCAATACAACTAGCCAAAAACACCAAAATTTAAACGTGTCTTTTTAGGTTATTGATAAATTGTTTATATTGGCTAAAGATGTCTTCATTAACTGACCCGAGTTGATGTTAAATAACGATTAACCTTATTAATAAAGTATGCTTTAATAACTGTTAATATTTACAGTATTTGGCTTTACAATGAATTCACTATCCAACTCTTCACTCACTTCTTCACTTAACCCGCCACTTAACTTCCCATTCAATTCACCTTGGTTAGCTTTAGATAATTTTCCTGTCTTGGTTTTGATGGTGTTAGTGTTAATTATTAGTTTAATTATCAGTGTTTTAGTTTTATTTCGCCAAGTAAAAAATAGCCAAGTATCCTCTTTAGCACAGCAGCAACTTTTGCAGCAGTTAGTTGAAAAAGTAAACCTTAGTTATGAAGTTAACGGCAATAATCAGCAGCAACTACAACAACAATTAAGTTTTAATCATCAACAATTAGCTCATCAGCAAAGTGAATTGAAAACTTACTTTGAGCAGCAAATTTCCGATTTTAAATTAAAATTATTACGCCAACATGGTGAGCAAGGTGAAAAACAAGCGCAGCAACTGTATAGCCATAGTGAGCAACTTAAAAAGACCTTATATGAACACCACGTTACTTTTAATGATAATCAACGCAACGCCACAGAACAATTATCTAGCCAACTTACAGCAACCTCTAAACTTGGCCGAGAAGAAATGGCAAAATCACTGCATTTATCCAGTGAGCAAATGGCTAAAAGAATTGATGAATTAACGATTTCAACTGATAACCGTCTAAAAGATATTAGTGGTCAGGTCGAAAAGCGTTTAGCCGACGGCTTCGAAAAAACCACCAAAACCTTTAATGACATTTTACAACGATTAGCCTTAATTGATGATGCACAGAAAAAAATTACTGAACTGTCCACTAATGTGGTGAGCTTGCAAGAAGTACTGTCAGATAAACGCTCACGTGGTGCTTTTGGCGAAGTACAGTTAAATGCTTTAATTCGTAACGTATTACCGGAACAGCACTTTTCACTGCAACATACCTTGTCAAACGGTAAAATTGCTGACTGTATTTTATTTCTACCTAAGCCAACCGGTAATGTGGTGGTTGACTCCAAGTTTCCGCTAGAAAGCTATAAAAAAATGGCTGACAATACCTTAGGTGAATTTGAGCGCAAAGCAGCAGAGCGGCAATTTAAAATTGATATTAAGAAGCATATTAATGATATCAGTGATAAATATTTAATTGAAAAAGAAACTGCCGATGGCGCAATAATGTTTATTCCAGCAGAAGCTATTTTTGCAGAAATACATGCACACCACGGCGACTTGGTTGATTATGCCAATAAAAAACGCGTTTGGTTAGCCTCGCCAACGACACTTATGGCAATTTTAACCACCGCACGTTCAGTGTTAAAAGACGAAGCAACCCGCAAACAAATACATGTTATTCAAGCGCATTTATCGCATCTTTCGACTGACTTTTCTCGCTTTAAGGGCCGTTTTGCCAATTTAGCAAAACATATTGATCAAGCGGCAAGTGACGTAAAACAAATCCATACCTCAGCGGATAAGATCAGCAACCGTTTTGATAAAATAGAGCAGGTAGAATTAAAGCAAGAAGAAACTGAAAAAGAAGCCGAGGAAGAGGAGAGTGTAGCGATAACATAGAATTAAATAAGACTATAATTTCAGTGTTCTAGCAGCAGTAGGTTAATGCTCAATCAATATCAGGACTATAAATTATTTGCTCATGGCTGACAGTAAGTGTTAACAGTGAACGCTAAATACCAAGTTGCCCTCGTCGATATTTTACTTCGGTATTATGCCTGGGCAATAATCTTAAAGCTCAATACTCAACAAAGTGTAAAATTAGCCAAGCCAGTATTATACCAACCAGTAAAAATAGCTTGAAATAATATGAGCCAATAGGTGAGCTAGTAAACGCTTATAGGTATATCTTTATATGCCTAGCGGGTTAACAAGGCTTTCAATGAAAATAGGCTTTAAGCCACATAAATTTACGGCATAAATACCGAGCTAGAGTTGGATGATGATGCTTTAAAAAACGCCCCTACAGCCGTGTATAGTGACGTTTTTTAAATGATGGTTTTACGCTAATAGCGCTAAAGTAAAGTTAATCGCGCCATTAGCATTTCATCTATTTGACTTAATTTAATATAGCCACATTGACAAATACGACCGTTAACAATAACGGACAAACAAAGCGTAAATAATTGCCCCATATGGGTAACCATTTCCTGCCTTCTTGCAAAGAAACATCGCGTAGCTTGTTACCGCGTTTCCATAACCAGCCAACAACAATAAAGTAAAACAAACAGCTCAGTGGCTGTAAAATAGTCGTAAGTACACGAATAACCATGCCAAACAGGCTATCAAAAAATGTGATTATGGTCATACTGGCGGTTAATACAATAGCTGATACCAACCAAGTTGCCTTAGAGCGGCTAAGATTTTTATCTTCAACAAGATAAGAAACAGGTACTTCTGTTGAAGAAATGGTTGAGGTGAGGGCTGCAATCGATAATAACGAAAAAAATCCTATGGCTACTACCATGCCTATGTTACCCATAGAGTTAAAAAGCTCAGGCAATATGTTGAAAATAAGTTGACCTTCACCAATTAACTTATCATCTTGAAATACTTGCTGTCCGGCGGCTTCGGCAACATACAGTGCTGGAATAATTAATAAACCAGCCATAAAAGCAATAAAGGTATCGAGTGCGGTAATAGAAATAGCGAGCTTACCTATATCGTCATCTTTCTTCATATAAGAGCCGTAAACCATCATGCCACCAACGCCAATAGAGAGTGAGAAAAAGGCTTGGCCCATGGCAGAAATAATTAACTTTGGATTGGTGACCTGTGAAAAATCGGGTATTAAATATGTTCTTAAGCCTTTTTCTGCACCAGGTTGTTGCAATATGTAAGTAATTAACGCGACTAGCATGATCAATAAAACTGGCATTAATCGCGCAGACCATTTTTCAATGCCGGCGTTAACCCCTTGATGAATAATAGCCGCGCCAAGTAATATAAAAACGGGTGTAAACAATAAATTTCTTAACGTGCTTGATGTAGCAAGCCACTGAGCAATGTCATGATAACCCAATAACTCTGCAAGTGGTGATATTGCATGTGCGAGCATCCATCCAGCTACAATGGTGTAGAAACTTAACATCATGATGGCGCCACCTAAACCAATCAGACCGGCATATTTACCAAGCCTTGGTTCGGTGTCGCGACAAGCATCTTCTAATGCTGAAACTGGATTTTTCTGTGCTTGATTACCAATATAAACTTCGGCATAAAGTGCCGGTAGGGCGAGTAATACGGTAACGACTAAATAAACAAATAAAAAGGCGCCACCACCATTATTGGCGGCTTGAGTCGGAAAACCCCAAATATTGCCTAAACCAATGGCCGAACCTGCGGCAGCGAGAACAAAACCTATTCTCGAATGAAATGAATCTCTGATATTACTCATAAATGATAATTATTATTGTGGTTGTTAATGCTTTGGTTTGAGCTTACCTAGTTCACACAGGTTAGCAAAGTTTTTTTAACGATTTGTTGGTTTTGATTTTATGTTTTTATCATTTTATTTTTGCAGGGTGACTTATGGGGTGTTAAGTAAGCAATAGTTAATAAAACGTTAAGGATTAAAGATTTTAAATGTACAATAATGGTAAAAGAACATAAACCGTTTTAAAAAATAAACTGCTAAGACACTTTTCTATTTCAGCATCTTATCAAAATCTATGGTTTGCAAATAGATAAAGTAAAACACAAAGCTCTTAATCAATAGCGATTAATAGCTTTGTGTTTTACTTAGTTCATCTTGTGCTTAGGATTAAGGACGAATTTGTCCTTGGCCAGCAACACGATATTTAAATATGGTTAGTTGCTCAAGACCTACAGGTCCACGTGCGTGAATTTTACCTGTAGCAATACCGATTTCAGCACCCATACCAAATTCACCACCATCTGAAAACTGGGTTGATGCATTATGCATCACTACCGCTGAATCAACTGCACGCATAAAAATTTCTGCTGTTTCTGCGTTTTCAGTAATAATAGCGTCAGTATGTTTAGACGAGTGCTGGTCAATAAAATCAAGCGCTTCTTCTAAGTCGGCTACAACTTTGACCGATAAAATAGCGTCAAGATATTCGGTGTCCCAGTCAGCGTCATTAGCGGGATTAATTCGTGCGTCACAGGCTTGAGCTGCAAGGTCACCTCGAACTTCACAATGCGCTAAGGTATTAAGCAATTTAGGCAAAAACTCAGCAGCTATTGCTTGGTTTACGACTAAACTTTCGGTCGCACCACAAACACCGGTTCTACGTAGTTTGGCATTTTTAACAATACTCAATGCTTTTGCTAAGTCGGCGTCTTTATCAATATAAATGTGGTTGTTGCCATCGAGATGTAACAATGTTGGCACTTGAGCTTCGTTTCTCACTAGCTCCACAAGGCCACGGCCACCACGAGGTATAACTAAGTCTACATATTCAGCACAACGTAGTAATGCAGCAACGGCAGAACGGTCATCGGTATCAACGAGTTGTATACAAGTGGTTGGTAAATTAGCTGCACGCAAGCCTTTCGCCATACACTCAACAATAATGCGAGTAGAATTAAGACTTTCAGAGCCGCCGCGCAATATTACCGTATTACCTGATTTTAGACATAAGGCACCGGCATCTGCACCAACATTAGGGCGAGACTCATAGATCATGCCGATAACACCGATAGGGGTTGATACACGGGTTATTTTTAGGCCATTGGGACGATCAAATTCTGCCAAGGCTCGACCAATAGGATCGGGTAATTTGGCAATGCTTTCTAAGGCGACAGCCATAGCTTCGACTCTTTCAGGGTTCAATTCAAGGCGATCAATAAATGACTCAGCTTTACCCGCTTTTCTAACACTTAAAACGTCTAAAGCATTTGCTTCGAGTAGTGCTGGCGTATTCTGACGTAACGCATCTGCGGCAACGGTTAATGCTTGGTTTTTTTGTTCGGTAGTGGCACTAGCCAGAATCTTGGCTGCGGCTTTAGCCTGCTTACCAAGATTTTCAATCATAGTTTCAGTATCGATAATTTTATTACTATTTGACATAAATGAGTTTCCTTTTGCTTATTTCGCTTCACTCTAAACTGTTTGGTAAATTCAAGATTATGGTATTGAATGGTTAACTTTTATTTTTATTGCCAATATTTATATTAAAAATAATATTAAAACAATAGTAAAAGTTCAGCTTAAAGCACTTAGTAGTATTCACTGTGCTCAATACTACTTTAGATGTTAATTTAATCGTTATTTATTTAACCTTGAGCCACTTCATCACCTTGGCGAAGAAGTATCAACGCAGCGCCACTGCATGCTGAATAGTGGCTAAAACGGTCGAGTTAATGAGTGTATCTCATTTGACATTTTGCTTAGACGCTGGCAATCCTGCTTCCATTGTACCATTTTTACGGATCACTTAGTTGCATCATATTTAGACGTGCTGTTCGTGCGTCATTACCAGTTCCATTGAACCACCAAGTGTATCGAGTACCCGTGCTTTGGTAGTGCGAGGTAAAAACCCCAGTGTTATCGCTGATTCAAGCCAGCAGCGCGCAATTTTAAAAGCATAACCGGAGCCGTTTTCTACCCATACTGTAACTTGGTTTAGCTCATCTTCGCTGGCAGCCAAATCCGTATAACCAAACCTTTCAGTTAATCCTAGGACAGTTTCTAATTGCGCTAACACCTCGACCAATTTGAGCCAGCACATTTTGCATCAAACAGTTAATCGTTTGTTTGCCAACCCGCTTTTCTATTGAGCATACCGAGTAACCCTCGGCGATAGAAATAAGGTAACCTGAATCAGCAAGGTAGCGACAATAGGCTAACCATATTTTTTCAAGAAGTGCGCTTTAATCGCCATAACGTTGATTAGACAGCTCTTTAATTGCTTGTGTGACACAATGCCGGGAGGCGTTTTGACTAAAGAAGGATTAATGATGGTCATTGTCTGATCAGTAGAAGTTACCCAGTGAGTCAACAATGAAGCACAATCGTCCGACAACCAATCATAATTAATGACATAAAACTCCAAATGCTTTTAGTTTGCTGTTGAATGAAATACAGCCTGTTTTGCAAGTGTTCAATATAATCTTAAAAACTTGTTTTACATTTGTTTTACATTCGTTTTGCATTCGTTTTGCATTCGTTTTGCATTCGTTTTGCAAAGGTGATTTTAAGTTCAATTGAAAAAATAGGGTTTTTAGTATATAATCTCCCAACTCATTTGTCGATTGTTGTCAAATTCTAACGTTTTTTTAAACGTTTCAGCAATTTTTTATCTATTATCCCCAAGGCAATATATTGCTAGCAAAACTGATGTTTTGATAATAAGATAATCGCACAACGACAAAAAATATTACGGAAATATCTGTAGACTTATGCACCAAGTTTTTATTGGTTCAGCCCAGATATTTAATTATATTAATCAGAAAACGGAGTCATTTTGCCCTCATTCGAACAACCAAAATCAGAAAAAGTTTCACGAATTAAACCTCGTATAGTCATTAAAGTTGGCTCGAGCCTTTTAGCAAACGTTAAGAATTTAACACCTAGTTTCGCCTTCATGCATGGCTTGCTTAGTGATATTTCTGCGTTACGTGATCAAGGATACGAAGTTGTACTTACGTCCTCAGGATCAGTTGCATTAGGTCTTAATACCGTTGGCTGCACCATTGAAAACGCCAGCGTTCAAGACAAACAAGCAGCAGCAGCTTGTGGACAACCCATCTTAATGCATGCTTATAAGCAAATTGCATTAGAGTATGGTTTTGATATTGCACAGGTATTAGTTACCTTAGATGATCTCGAAAATCGACGTCGCTTTCTTAACGTCAAAAATACGGTACACCGTTTGATAAAACAGGGTGTAATGCCGATTGTCAACGAAAATGATACCGTGACCACCGAAGAAATTCGTGTTGGTGACAACGATAGACTAGCAGCGAAAGTCGCTCAAATGATTGGTGCTGAGTATCTGTTTATTTTAACTTGTATCGATGGCGTTTATGACCGAAACCCTTCAGAAGAAGGTGCGATATTTGTTGAGTCTATTGAAGATGTGAGCAGTTACATGGAAGCGGCAAGCAGTACCAGTTCTTTAGGTACCGGCGGTATGCTAACTAAATTGCAAGCAGCAAATATGGCACAGAATGCCGGTTGCACCACCATTATTGCGAGAGGAACAATGGAAGATCCTGTTACTGCAATACTACGTGGCGAACGCAAGCACACCAAATGTATTGCCCATTCATCTCCTTCATCGGCATGGAATATTTGGTTAACAGATCGCTTACAAATGGCTGGTAGCCTAGTGATAAAACAAGATGTAGCTGACTCATTATATGGTGGTGACGATGGTTTTACCTGCCATGATGTTGTTTCTATACACGGAAACTTCGAACGCGCAGACGTGCTTCACGTCTATGATGAAAAAGGTGAAGAAATAGCACGTGGTTTGTGTAATTTCTCATCAGATGAAACGGCTATTATTTCAAGCCGTCCAGAAGAGACTGTTGAGAATATACTTGGCTACGCTGCATCACATCGTTTGATTAACAGTGAAAATTTAGTCGTATTGGCTGAACATCATCTTTCTTGGGATGAACCTGTTCAAGGTGAATAGTTAATCACTTAGATATAACAACAAGGGCCGCTGTTGAATACTACTTTCGCTATATCTGCGTTACTGTCGTATTTAACCGGCCTTATTTTAATTTAAAAATTTTTACTCCCCCCTCATTTATCTTCACTTCGAAAAATTTAATAAAATTGATATTTACTCTTAGCTCAAATGCTTCAGTGATAATTGGCATAACTGAGTTTAAGTTTTAGCTAGGCTGTTAAGCACTCTATTTTTTTTGCACAACAAGATCACAAACTTAATCAAACTGCTATAAACTGTTATTCTAGAATTTTTTATTAACGTCATCGTTAGTATCGATTTGATTAATGAGCAGCTCAGCTTTTTCATAACAGAAAATGAATAATTACTAGCCATAAAACTGAGTCAGTAGTTAGGCTACTTATCAATCTCATAACAGAGCAGCTGTTTATGTTGCCCCTTAAAGAGAGCAAGTAATTAATCAAATAAGTATATGTAGCTTTACTTATTTTAAGATCACCAGCACAGATCTCAGTTGACGTATTCCTTACTTTAATTGATATTCAATAACTCAACAGATGGCAATGGAGCTTAATATGCAAAATAACTCAGACCTTGGTTTACAAGATAGTCAGTTAGCTAAAAATTGTTCATACATTAATGGTAATTGGCATAGCAGTGAAGCTCAGATCATTGTGACCAATCCAGCTGATGGCAGTGAAGTAGCGAAAGTCAGTAATGCTGGTGTTGTTGAAACAGAATTGGCGGTAAATGCCGCTAAAGGCGCATTAAAAATGTGGTCGGAAAAATCGGCCAACGAACGAGCAAGCGTAATGCGTAATTGGTTCAATCTGATGATGCAACATCAAGACGATCTTGGGCGAATACTAACCTTAGAACAAGGTAAGCCACTTGCCGAAGCTAAAGGCGAAGTAGCTTATGGCGCGGCATTTATTGAATGGTTTGCAGAAGAAGGCAAGCGAGTTTATGGTGATACGATCCCAGGACCGTCAGGGGATAAACGTATTATAGTGATTAAACAACCGGTAGGTGTTGTTGCCTCGATCACACCATGGAACTTCCCCAATGCTATGATCGCCAGAAAAGCAGCTGCTGCACTAGCCGCCGGTTGTACCTTTGTTGTTCGTCCGGCAACACAAACACCACTTTCAGCTTTAGCTATGGCTGAGCTTGCCGAGCGAGCAGGCATTCCTGCAGGGGTATTTAATGTGGTTGTTGGTGACGATGCTAGTGGTATAGGCAAAGTGTTAACTCAGCACCCTGATATTGCCAAATTTACTTTCACAGGGTCAACGCCGGTAGGAAAAACTTTGTTGAGCCAATGTGCTACAACCGTGAAGAAAGTCTCAATGGAGTTGGGTGGCAATGCGCCTTTTATTGTTTTTGCCGATGCTGACATTGATGCGGCTGTACAAGGGGCGTTACTTTCAAAATATCGTAATGCTGGCCAAACTTGTGTTTGCACTAATCGTATTTTCGTTCAAAACCAAGTGCTGGAAGAGTTTACTGAAAAATTCACTGCTGGTGTGGCCAAATTAGCGATAGGTAATGGTTTAGATGACGGGATTATCATTGGTCCTATGATTTCTAGCCAGGCGGTTAATGACGTTGATAAATTAGTGCAAGCATCTATTGCCGCGGGCGCGAAAGTCATTTTGGGTGCTAAAAAAGACCCCGCGGGCGAAAACTTTTACCAACCGACAATTTTGAGTCATGTTACCCATGATATGCCCGTTGCTAAAAATGAAATATTTGGTCCAGTTTCTCCCATTATCGCCTTCGATAATGAAGCCGAGGTCATCGCTATGGCCAATGATACGGAATTTGGTCTAGCCGCATATTTTTATGCCAGAGATATTGGCAGAATTTGGCGTGTTGCTGAAGGGCTTGAGTACGGCATGATTGGTATTAACGAAGGCATTATTTCTAATGCTGCTGCGCCATTTGGTGGTGTTAAGCAATCAGGTAGTGGCCGTGAAGGCTCGAAATATGGCTTAGATGATTATTTAGAAATTAAATATTTATGCTTAGGTGGTTTAGATAAATAGCGCTATTGTGCCAGTATTATCACTTGCTTTATTGATAATGACGCCGCTGATATTCACTGGGTATTAACGATTTTCAGCCATGTAAAGTAGGGTTTGAATAGTTAAAAAATAGGGTTGAATTTGGTGTTACTTGTAGTAACATCAGATTTTCATGTTATTTATCTTGATAATTAAAAGTTGTCAATAAAGTTATCAGTTTGGCTACGCGCGTTAACTTTTAACGCGCGTAGCCAAAAGTCACTTAACTAGTGACCCTTTTTGTTATCCAGCTGCAAAATAAGTGTTTTTAATTCTGTTATCTCTTGTTTTAAGTCACTCAACGTTGGCTGATTTTTGTTCTTTACTTTTGAGCGCTCTTCTTCCATCACATTAACCACAATGCCAATGACCATGTTGAGAAAGGCGAAGGCGGTAAAAAAGATAAAGGTCATGTAGTAAATCCAGCTATAAGGATAAATTTCCATCGTCTCATATTGAATGTCGGTCCAATCTTCAAATGTCATCACCCTAAAAAGTGTTAGCATGGATATAGCAATGTCACCCCATAATTTAGGGTTAATGGTATTAAACAAAAAACTACCAACAGCCGCATAGATATAAAAAATAATAAACATCAACAACACGACATAGCCTAATTGAGGCATGGCCTTAACCAGTGAATTAATGAGTATTCTAAGTTCAGGCACAACAGATACCATTCTCAAAACACGAAAAACTCTAACTAATCTAGCCAATAAAGCCATTTCAGAATCATTTATCGGGATAAGGCTGATAACAACGACTAGCGTATCGAAGATATTCCAAGCTGATTTAAAAAAGTTTATTTTCTTTTCTTCTGTCAGAAAGCGTAACGAAATTTCGAATAAGAAAAAAAGAGTGATGAAAGTATCGAGCAGTGAGGTAATAGAAATAGCTGTATTTGAAAGCGGGAAAGTCTTAGCGCCAATTTCAAGTGCAGAAATTATAATGACACAGATAACACTTAATTCGAAAAATTTATTGTTTTTTAACTGGGTGAATGCAATTTTAGTTTTCTGATACATTGAGATAACTTTAATCATGGATTATGGGGATATTTAACCTCGGATTATAAGCCTTTTGTCACGCTCTTGGCTAAGCTTTTAGTAAAAGTTTTTAGTCACTATTTATGTTGAAATAACAGCTGGTTTTCTGGAGCTATTGTCGAGGTCGTACAGCTCTTATCTCAAAGTAAGTCAAGGTAAGACAATAAAATAAAATATAATAAAATATAAGGCAATGTAAGATAAGGTAAAAATCAATTACCCTTTGCATTGTGAGTAGAATAGTAAAATGCTATAACTAGCAAGCTCATATACTTTAATCAATTGAAATAATAGATTAAAGTATATGAGCTAATATAAGCATTCACTTGATAGTAAACAATCAGCGTATTTTAAGGTGTTATCGATGACGGTTCCCAACCGAACGTTGTTATTATTTTTCTTGATTTTATTTGCAAATCTACTCATCGGCTTTACTGTGCAAAGTAAAAGTCAAAGCCAAGACCCAAGCCAAGACGACGATAAAAATTTCGGTCAGAAGCTATCGACAATCGAAGCCATGGTGGATCAACACCAAGCTTTAGATTTAATCACCTTACTCAGAGCAGACAAAACCTTATCAACCTTAGATAAACTTTCCGCTTTAGCCAGTCAAAGTAGAATATATCATCAATTAGGTCAACTTGAGAACGCCATTGAAACTGCTCAAAAAGAGCAGCAACTTGCCAATAAATTTGACTTAAAAAGGCTTGCTGCTAATGCTTATAAAAGAGTGGGCGTTTATGCCTATTATAACGGTAAAAATAGCTTGGCTTTATACTCATACCAACAAGCACTTAATTATTACCTTACTCTCGACGAGCCTATTGCCCAAGCCAACTTATACAACAACATAGCTTTGGTTTATGGTAGAACAGCCAAAAATGAGCTTGAGCTAGCGATATATCAAAAAATTCAACCTATTTATCAGAGGTTTGGCAGCAAAAAAGATCAACTTGACGTCTTAAATAATATTGCCAATTTGCATTTGCGCTTAAAGCGCTACGATGCATCAATTCCAATGTTTTATGACATTATAGAAAAACGCAAAGAAATTTCAGATAAAATTGGTCTAGCAATGGCGTATAGTGATTTAGGCTCCTCCTATAAGTATGCTGGCGATTATCAACAAGCTGAACACTTCATGAAATTGGCACTGAGTTTACATCGTCAAAATAAAGATGATTATAATGCCGCGTCTACCTTACATAACTTGGCCGAACTTAATAATTCCCTTCACAACATCGACCAAGCGATAACTTATGCTAAGGAAGGTGTTCACTTAAGTGTTGAACAGGGACACAACAATGCCTATGTGGGAGTAAAATATAGCTTAGCTAAAGCTTATTTTTATCAAGGAAAGTATGATCTAGCATTGCAGCATCTTGAACAATCTACTGAAGTGATCAACCAAATCGGCAATAAAGAACAACTTAAGCACAACTTATCACTACAAGCCCTTATATATGCAGCGCAACATCATCCTTTGAAAGCCGTTAAAAGCCTAGGTGATTTTATGCAAACACAACTTGAATTAGCCAATAACCAACTTAACTCGCAATTAGCTATTTTTGATTCTGAGCAACTAAAGCAACAAGTTGAGCAGTTAAAGCAGCAAAAACGTTTACAAGTACTGGAAATGAGCCGTTCGTCACAAGTGCTTATTATTATTATTATTATGATTATTGCCATCTTACTGATTGGTTTTTTAATTGCACGTCGACTAATAGAGCAGCGCTCAAAGCAAGCACTTGAATCAAAAGTCAAACAAAGAACCACAGAACTTGAATATTTAATGCAAGAGCTACAAAGTGCTAACAAGATTAAAAGTCAGTTTTTAGCGAACATGAGTCATGAAATTAGAACACCTTTAACCACAGTTATTGGTCAAGCTGAGGCGATAATGGGTGGCGATGTTGAAGAAGAGTTTATTGGTAAAGAAGTTAAAATTATTCATGGCAATAGCTTACATTTACTCGAACTGACTAATAACATTCTCGATTTAAGTAAAATTGAAGCCAATAAAATAGAACTTGATATACAAACACAAAACTTGCACGACATTTTGCAAGAACTCGCGAATATGTTCAGCTTACAGGCAAGTTCTAAAGGCTTAACTTTTGACATTATTCATTGTTTGCCAGTGCCTTTTTTAATCAAGATGGATGGTTTTCGAGTTAAACAAATTTTGATTAACTTATGCGCTAATGCGGTTAAATTCACCCCAAAAGGGCATGTAGAATTAAACATTAGTCAAAGTGAAAATAACTTAATGTTTAAAATTACTGACAGTGGCATCGGCATGAGTAGTTCGCAGCTGCAAAGCCTATTTGAAAGCTTTACCCAAGGAGATAGCAGTATTAGCCGACGCTTCGGTGGTACTGGCTTAGGGTTATGTTTATCAGACCAGTTAGCTAAAATCATGGGCGGTAAAATTGAAGTTGAAAGTGAGCTAAATCAGGGCAGTGTTTTTGCCTTTAGCTTACCTTGTGCAGCCAGTTTCAGTGAGCAATGCAGTGAAAGTAAAATATCGTCCGCCGAAGTGACTATTGAGGAAGAATTCCCAAAATTGCAGGGCACCATTTTACTGGCGGATGATCACAACGATAACCGACGACTTATTGCTCGGTTATTAGCGTCATTGGGGTTAGAGGTGTTAACCGCCCGTAACGGTTTAGAAGCGGTCGCTTTATTTGAACAACACCAACCCGAGTTGATTTTAATGGATATTCAAATGCCAGAAATGGATGGTATTGAGGCGTTTAATATTTTGCGGCAAAAAGGCTGTAAAACCCCGATTATTGCCTTAACAGCAAACGCCATGTCGCATGAAATAACGCATTATTTATCCTTAGGCTTTAGTGGCCATTTATCTAAACCCATTGAACGAAATATTTTTATACCAACAATTATAAAATTTTATGACGGTAGCCTTTCGCACGAAAAAGCTAATGACATTTTCAGTAACCTTGATATGTCAGACTTAGTGCAAAAATTTAAATCGAACCTAGTGTTAGAGCAACAAGATTTAGTGTTACACATTAATAATAATGATCTTGAACAACTAGGTAAACTGTCACATCGCATTGCTGGAGCCGCGCAAATGTTTGGCTTTGCTGAGCTATCTAAATGTGGCCTGCAATTAGAAACAGCCATTAAAAACAATCAAAACAATCAAAGTTCGAGTGTTAGCCATCACATCCAAGAATTATTGAACGAGATAGACCAAGTACTATGGTAAACATATCTAAATAAGCTTTGTTATGTAAAATAAACGCTATTTTTTAACAAGTAATTTGTTTTTTATTGTTAATTAAA
The DNA here is from genome assembly GCF_014076985.1 of Colwellia sp. MB3u-8. NCBI lineage: Bacteria > Pseudomonadati > Pseudomonadota > Gammaproteobacteria > Alteromonadales > Colwelliaceae > Colwellia > Colwellia sp. MB3u-8. The sequence continues at coordinate 136,330 of NZ_JACGVA010000062.1, read as the reverse complement.
TGTTGGTTTTATATCTGGTTAAGGCAACAAAAAAAATCACTTATCCTCAGCGTTGTTAGTCGAATACTAAAATGCTATAAGTAGCGGCTAAATAATATATTTATCAATCGAAATAATAGACTAAAGCTAAATGAGCAAAAAGAGCAACTTACTTGTTAGTAAAAAACACGCGTATTTTATGCTGTCATCGAAAGTAATTTTCAAGCGAATATTGTTATTACCTTTATTAATTTTATTGACAAATGTATTCACCAGTTCTATTGCGCAAAGTCAGAACCAAAGTCAATATATAGGTAAAAACTTTGGCCAACAGCTATCGGTAATCGAAGTTATGGCCGACAAAAAAAAAGCCTTAGTATTAATTACCTCGCTCAGTAAAGATAAAACCTTATCAACCTTAGATAAACTCTCGGTTTTAGCTAGTCAAAGTAGAATACTTCATCAATTAGGCCAACTTGACCATGCCATTGACGTTGCGCAAAAAGAGCAACAACTTGCTAAGGAATTTGACTTAAAAAAACTTGAAGCTGACGCCTATAAAAGAGTGGGAGTCTATGCCTACTATGAAGGTAAATATGCTTTGGCTTTACATTCCTATCAACAAGCACTTAATTATTATTCTATCTTCGATGAGCCCATTGCCCAAGCAAATTTGTATAATAATATTGCCTTAGTGCATGCAAAAACCAGTGAGTTTGAAAGTGCGCTGTTGAGCTATCAACTAGCGGAAAAAATATATCAAAAATTTGGTAGTGAAACCGATAAAATTGATGTGAAATTTAATATAGCCGATTTTAATTTAGAGCTAAAACGCTACGATATAGCGATATCTATGTATCATGAAGTAATAGAACGTCGGATAAAGATTTCAGATAAAAAAGGTATCGTTATGGCATATAGTGATATAGGTAAGGCTTACAAATATGCTGGTGATTATGAAAAAGCTGAGTATTACATGACACTGTCGCTTAACTCTTCCCGCAAAAATAAATATGATTTTTATACTGCCACTGTGTTATATCACTTAGCCGAACTACATAACGAGCTTCATAATATCGACCAAGCGATAACTTATGCCACAGAAGCTCTTCGCTTAAGTATTGAGCAAGAACACGACAATGCTTATGTAGGTGCATTATATAGTTTAGCTAAAGCCTATTTTTATCAAGGGAAATATGACTTGGCATTACAATATACTGAGCGTTCAAGTGAAATGGCTGAAAAGAGGGACAATAAAAATCAAATACAATATAACTTTTCACTACAATCACTGATATATGCCGCGCAGCATAAAAACTTTAAAGCAGTTAAAAGTCAACGTGATTTTTTGCAAGTAAAATTTGAATTAGATAATAACGAACTTAATTCAAAATTAGCCTTATTTAACTCTGATCAATTAAAACAAGAAGTAGAACAATTAAAGCAACAAAAACGTTTACAAGCGCTCGAAGTGGAGCGGTCTTCACAAACGCGTATTATTATTATTATTGTGATTGTTGCCAGCTTACTGATTAGTTTTTTAATTGCACGTCGACTAATAGAGCTGCGCTCAAAGCTAGGACTTGAGTCAAAAGTAAAACAAAGAACCACAGAACTCGAATACTTAATGCAAGAATTGCAAAGTGCTAATAATATTAAAAGTCAGTTTTTAGCGAATATGAGTCATGAAATCAGAACACCATTAACCACAGTTATTGGTCAAGCGGAAGCGATAATGAGTGGTGATGTTGAAGAGGAGTTTATTGGTAAAGAAGTTAAAATTATTCATGGTAATAGCTTACATTTACTCGAACTGACTAACAACATTCTAGATTTAAGTAAAATTGAAGCCAACAAAATTGAACTTGAAATACAAACACAAAATTTGCACGATATTTTGCAAGAACTCGCGAATATGTTCAGCTTGCAAGCAAGCTCGAAAGGTTTAACTTTTAAAATTATTCATTATTTGCCCGAGCCTTTTTTAATCGAGATGGATGGTTTTCGAGTTAAACAAATTTTGATCAACTTATGCGCTAATGCGGTTAAATTCACCCCAAAAGGGCATGTAGAATTAAACATTAGTCAAAGTGAAAATAACTTAATGTTTAAAATTACCGACAGTGGCATCGGCATGAGTAGTTCGCAGCTGCAAAGTATATTTGAAAGCTTTACCCAAGGGGATAGCAGTATTAGCCGACGCTTTGGTGGTACAGGCTTAGGACTTTGTTTGTCAGACCAGTTAGCCAAAATTATGGGCGGTAAAATTGAAGTTGAAAGTGAGCTAAATCAGGGCAGTGTTTTTGCTTTTAGTTTACCTTGTACAGCCAGTTTCAGTGAGCAATGCAGTGAAAGTAGCATATCGTCTACCAAAGTCACTGTTGAAGAAGCGGCTGCGCCATTACAGGGCTCCATTTTACTGGCTGAAGATCACAACGATAATCGACGACTTATTGCTCGATTATTAGCGTCATTGGGGCTAGAGGTGTTAACCGCCCGTAACGGTTTAGAAGCGGTCGCTTTATTTGAACAACACCAACCCGAGTTGATTTTAATGGATATTCAAATGCCAGAAATGGATGGTATTGAGGCGTTTAATATTTTGCGGCAAAAGGGTTGTAAAAGGCCAATTTTTGCCTTAACGGCAAACGCCATGTCGCATGAAATAACGCATTATTTATCCTTGGGCTTTAGTGGCCATTTATCTAAACCCATTGAACGAAATATTTTTATACCAACGATTACAAAGTTTTACGATGGCAGTTTTTCGTACGAAAAAGCGAGTGAAATTTTCAGTAACCTTGATATGTCAGATTTAGTACAAAAATTTAAATCGAACTTGGTATTAGAGCAGCAAGACTTAGTGTTACACATTAATAATAATGACTTTGACCAACTGGGCAGACTGTCGCATCGCATTGCTGGTGCCGCGCAAATGTTTGGCTTTGCTGAGCTATCTAAATGTGCCCTGCAACTAGACATGACAATTAAAAACAATCAAAACAATGAAAGTTTGCTGGTCAATCATCACACCCAACAATTGTTGAATGAAATAGACCAAGTGTTATGGTAAGGCGTATTTAAGCAAGCTTATTAGTATTTAAACAGGTTATTTAAACCGTGTTTCTAAGGGCATATTTAAGTCTGGCCCTATGTTCAATTTGAGCGCTAATGACCGCGAATATTTTTCAATCACACCTATAGTTTGTTACCAGAACCCGAGCATGTCAGCCAACATTTGTTATGTGATGCTATCGCTCTTAAGCGCTGTTGTTGCGAGTGTGCTATCAAGTCTACTATTTTAATTGTATGTTGGATGGCAAGCTCAATCCTGCTGAATAATATTGTGCTATATTCAAGTAAACTAAAGCCAAGTAAACTATATCCAAGTCAACTATATCCAAGTCAACTAAAGCCAAGCAAAAAATCCTTAGAACTTAAGTTTACCCATCAAGATGTCTTTATACATAACCCAGTCACCTAACAGGCTATACCAAGGATAAGTGAAGGTCGCTGGTTTATTCTTCTCAAAGAAAAAATGACCAAGCCAAGCAAAGCCATAACCCAGAAAAGGTAGGGTCCAGAGCAAGGGCCAAGCAGCATTAATCAAGACATAGGCCAGAGTGATTATCATTAAACTAGAGCCAATAAAATGCAACCTTCTGCAGATAATATTTTCATGTTGGCTTAAATAAAACGGATAAAACGACTTAAAGTTTTTATATTGTTTAACGGGTGTATTTGTCATGAAAATCACCTAATTTATTTTGCTGACCCATACTTTTAAGCCGATTAAAATCATAACACCACCAAGTACACGGTCTATCCAATGACCTAAGCGTTGAAATTTTTCATTAACACTTGGCCGAGAAAGTAAAACCACTACGGTAGAAAACCACAGCAGCTGTAATATCATCATCCATATACCGTAAATAACCAAGTGTAATAGCGGTAAATTGGGTGATAAAACCACAGTAAACAAAGCGACAAAATATATTGGCGCTTTTGGGTTTAAGGCATTACATAAAAAACCTTTCGCAATCGCGCTTAAATGGGGATGTTTTTTCAGCACCTTTTGCTCGCTGACTTTGCCAATAGGGTCAAGGTTACTAACCGGTTTAGCGCTTAAACCTTGCACACCTAAGTAGATTAAATAACCACCACCGATAATTTTTATCGCCCACAACGCGGTTGCTGAGTTAGCGATAACAGCAGCTAAACCTAGCGCAGAATAAATAATATGCACCGACAAGCCCAATGCAATACCAATACTGACCATAAAGCCTGTTTGTTTGCCGTTAGACAAAGTTTGCTGCGACACCAAAACAAAATCAGGCCCTGGTGATGCTGCCGCCAACAAATGTATGGAGGTTATTAATAGTAAGCCTTGCATTAAATCCATGAGTATTCCCTAAACAGCCACCTGAACGATATTCTCGTAAAATAGCCTAAAAAGCGACTAATAACACTTATGTCGATAACATGATAAAAACTCATCACTAAATTAACACGGTTAAAATATAGCTGAAAATATTAGTTTAAAAAGAATAAGTTATTGATAAAAATAATTTTCTTTATCAATTAGCCGTTATGAAATGCATAATAATACCTCTAACTAGGTGGCCAAATTAACTATGTCACTTCGATGAGTATGTTAGCCAATATGGCTTTTACGGGTAATAATATAGCGTTGAGCAATTTTTTGTAGATCCCACTTAAGTCCATCAACCGCTAAGCCGAGCTTAATGTGATGGGCCCAATATGTATAGCCAAGTTAATTTCATCTGAGACAAGAATAATTAACGATAACAGAGCAATTAAAACGGATACATCGTCAGAAGTTACCTTGCTTGAAGTTCAACACAACACGGCCTTTGTCGCTAAATCTGTCTAGATATTTCGATTTTATGCCATGGGTAAAGAGTTAATAAAAACACGTATGTTACAGTGCAGGTATTATTTAATATTATTGCCAAAAACACTCAAAATTTGTGACACGTACTTGGCCAATAAGTAAATAAATCTGATGCGCAGTTGAGACTTTATCAGCTATAAAATAAGTCTAAGTTATTATTTATATTGAGAAGTATTATGATGAAAGATACAAAAAATGAAGTTACGGATGAAATTAAAGCAAAACTATTGTATTGGCGTAATATAAAAAGTAAGAGAAATAAAACCTTGCTCATTGTTTTGCTTTTAAGCTTGGTTGGCTTAAAGGTATTTACCACAGTGTTAACCTTTGAGTGGCTAGCGGGTTTATTTAACTCGGTATAAAGTAATATTTAAAATAGCTGAGTAATAGCCCAGCTTAAGTGGTGTTAGTTATGCTTACTGAGCCTTATTTTAGTCAGAGATATTTAAGTTAGATATATGTAATCGATGAATTTATATCAAGTTGATTATTTGCTGTTAAAGAAATTTAAGTGCTTATTCAAGATGATTAACCCGAGTTAATTAAGCAAAATACCTCGACAGTTTTTAAATATGTAAGGCAATATCAATGTTGAACAGCTTGTCACTAGTGGAGTAACTCGGCTACTTTCATATCGTTAATTATTTTAAATTATTTTAACTTGTTTTAATTTCAGCTGAGCTTAATTTTACACTCAAATAGGTGCTAACAGCTTAAGGAATATAGTGATTTCAAAATTACCCCGATGGGTAGAATACGGTGCATTTGTACTTGCTTTAGTGGCAGGACTTATTAATGCGGTTGGATTGTTAGGCTTTAAACATCAATCGATTTCGCACTTATCTGGCACGGCCACACTGCTTGGCACAGGAGTCGTAAACTCGACATTTACTGATGCTTTTCATTTGCTGCTTATTCTATTTAGCTTTTTAATAGGGGCGGGTATATCGGGCTACTTTATACGCGGTGGGGCCTTAAAGTTAGGCCGCAATTATAGTGGTTTGCTTTACCTAGAAGCGGCATTGCTTTTTGGCGCTATTTATTTCTTAACAAAAGATTCTTTAAATGGCCATTATTTGGCCTCAGCCGCGTGTGGATTGCAAAATGCATTAGCCACTACTTATAGTGGTGCAGTGATCAGAACAACTCATGTTACAGGTATCTTTACTGATTTGGGTATTATGTTGGGTGCAAAATTAAGGGGAGATACATTTGATAATAGAAAGGCATTATTATTTTTGTTAATTATTATAGGATTTGTTGTCGGTGGGAGCTTAGGTACTTATTTATTTATTTTATTTAAATTTTACGCGTTATTTGTACCCGCAGGTATTTGTATTTTATTAGCCTTAATATATTCAATCTATAATGCGAAAGCGAAAGCTAGGGGCTAGCACTTTTACCATTTTTCAGCTTGCCAAGGTTGAGGGTAAATTTATCACTAGTCTATTAGGTCGCTTTATTGATGCTTCACCAGATAGTGTTTGTTGCAAAGGTGGAGTTATCGATGAAAGCCCCCATATCAACTCATGTGATCATAAAATCATCGTGCTAGCTTTCATATAGGAGAGGTAATGCAAGACTTGAAGCAACAATTAGATTTTATTTTAGAGTTAGACCGTCTTAAAGCTGTCTACCGAAAGGTGATGGTAAAGGCGGATAAGAATAGACCAGAAAACAGTGCCGAGCATAGCTGGCATATTGCCATGATGGCGCAAACCTTACATGTTTATGCCGCAGAGCCAGTCAATGTTGCTCGAGTTACTAGCATGTTACTTATTCATGACATAGTAGAAATTGATGCCGGCGATACTTTTGCTTTTGCTGCACAAGCCGAACTTGATGCGCAAGAAGCCAAAGAGCTTGATGCGGCAAAGCGTATTTTTGGTTTGTTGCCTGAAAAGCAATACTCAGAAATGCTAAACTTGTGGCTAGAGTTTGAAGCGGCAGAAACAACCGATGCTAAATTTGCCAAAGCAATGGATCGCGTATTACCTTTACTGCAAAATATGAAAAATGATGGAGGGAGTTGGGCTAAGCATAATGTTAGCCGATCTGAAGTTATTGCGCGTAACAATCTCTTAGATGGTTTAGCCCCAAAATTATGGACTTATGTTGCTGAGCAAATTGAGTTTGCCGTAGAAAAAGGCTGGTTACGCAACGCGTAGCGGTAATAAAACTTCTAGGTATTTATAGCAATGCCTTAGTGGCTTGTTAATATATAAGTCAACAAGCCGCTAAGCTTCTATCTTTTAAATTTAAGAATATGACCTTTGAAGTCTTGTTTAATGTAATCGGTATGCTCAGGTTTAATATGGGTAGAGCTAAAACCAAAATCTAGCATTTTTGTACTTAATTTAGTTTTGCGCCCGCGACCCGGATCAACAAGAATAACTTCACAACTTTTGTTTGCATGGGCTTGGATGAAGTTGGCAAGCAATTCAATATGTTCATTTTCATATAATAGGTCACTACCTATGATTAAATCAAAAAGTCCTAAGCTATCTTGTTTATTTGACCAATTAGTTTGCTCATAGTTAATCGGACCGTCTTGATTAAGCAGGGTGTTTCTCAGTAAAAATTTTCCTACTTCGGGGTGGTAATCTGTTGCGGTTATATCCGCTTTTTGTTTGTTTAATAGTAAGCTACTAAGCGCTATGCCACAGCCTACTTCTAATACCCGTTTTGTGCCAACGGGGTATTGCGAGATAAAATGTGCCAGCACTAAGCTTGATGGCCAAATAACACCAAATAAAGACCAAGTTGCCGATGAAATGCCTAAGTTTTGGGCAATGTCTTCAGGGTCATAAAATTCTTGTTTATCACGTAAGGTACAAAGATGGATATCAGTATTACCAAACTCGATGGTTTGATAACTGTAGCGAAGGTTTGTCATTGTGCTGCCTAGGTAGGCGCGGAGCCAAGTCTCTTAAGACAAATGGCAAAGTGCGCGAGTCGGCTAAGATTACAGTGTTTAGCTTAAATGACAATATATTTCGCGCGCTATAATTTAGCTTGTACAGGTTTTTTGTCGCGAATTTTTTTGGCAACTAAACGATAAACGACTAAAGCAGATTAAAATGTTTAGACGTCTATACGTTTAGAGGTTGACATAGCTAGCAATCCAAGTCACATTGTAGGTAAATATAAATGGTAAAGAGCAATACTGTTTTACAGTGTTATTTTATAGCGATCACAGATATAACGAATTACCCGACATTAGGTTATTACTATGCCCATAAAAATCCCCGATGAATTGCCCGCTTTAACGATTTTAGACAAAGAAAATATTTTTGTTATGTCTGAACGTCGCGCTGCAGATCAAGAAATTCGCCCAATGGAAGTAGCTATTCTTAACCTAATGCCCAATAAAATTGAAACTGAAGTGCAAATTCTGCGCATGTTGGCCAATACACCATTGCAAATTAATGTTGAATTTGTCCGCATACATGCCAATGAATCTAAGAATACGCCGCAAGCACATCTAGATAATTTCTATCGCTTGTTCGACGATATAAAGCATAAACAATATGACGGTTTAATTATTACCGGTGCGCCGCTGGCGTTGTTGGATTATCAGCAAGTAACCTTTTGGGACAAAATTTGTCAAGTGTTTGACTGGGCAGAAAAAAATGTGACTTCAACCATGTTTTCTTGTTGGGCAGCACATGCCGCGCTTTATCATCATTATGGTTTGAAGCGACATTTGCGTAAAAAAAAGCTCTCTGGCGTCTATCACCACCATTGTTTGAAACCAGAAGAGCAGTTAACCCGAGGCTTCGATGAAAGTTTTAATGTGCCTCATTCTCGCTATGGTTATATCGATAAATCGGATTATCAAACACTGGAACATCTAGAAATATTAGCGGAATCAGCTGAGGCAGGGGTGTATTTATCTGCGAGTAAAAATAAGCAGCAAGTCTACCTTACTGGCCATCCAGAGTATGACGCAACAACCTTGAGTGAAGAGTATTTTCGTGATCTTGAAATGGGCCGTACCACGTCAATGCCTGAGCATTATTTTACTGAAAATGATCCCCATTCAGCCACAGCAAACACCTGGCGCAGCCATGGTAGTTTACTTTTTACCAATTGGTTAAATTATTACGTTTATCAAATTACGCCGTATCAATTAGATGCAAACCATATTAAAGCCATTCATCCAGGGAAATCTCGTGTCTAAGCAAGTAAATACTCAATCAAAAGCACCTGTGGTGCAGTCAGTTTCTTATGGCCGATTACAAGCCGAATTAAAAAAGCGCATTCTTATTTTAGATGGTGCTATGGGCACTATGATCCAAGCGTATAAATTTGAAGAGCAAGATTATCGTGGCGAGCAGTTTGCTGATTGGCATAGCGACGTTAAAGGTAACAACGATATGTTGGTGCTGACTCAACCTGAGGTTATTAAAGCTATTCACCGCGAATACCTTGTTGCCGGTGCTGACATTCTTGAAACCAATACTTTTAACGCCACCACTATCGCCATGTCTGATTACGATATGGCGGAGTACAGTGCTGATATTAATTTCGCTGCGGCGCAATTAGCACGTGAAGTGGCTGATGAATTCACCGCGAAAAATCCAGATAAACCCCGTTTTGTGGCTGGCGTGTTAGGGCCAACAAACCGCACTTGTTCAATTTCCCCTGATGTTAACGATCCAGCGTATCGTAATGTCACCTTTGATCAGCTCAAAGACGCTTACATTGAATCAACCAACGCCTTGATTGACGGCGGCAGTGACATCATTTTAATTGAAACAATATTTGATACCCTCAATGCTAAAGCCGCTATATTTGCCGTTGAAACCGTATTTGAAAGTCGTGGTGAACGTTTACCTGTGATGATTTCAGGCACGATTACCGATGCCTCAGGGCGAACGTTATCAGGGCAAACCACCGAAGCGTTTTACAATTCTTTACGTCACGCTAGACCGATTTCATTTGGTTTAAACTGTGCGCTTGGCCCGGTTGAATTACGCCAATATGTGGAGGAATTAAGCCATATTTCAGATGTGGCGATTTCTGCTCATCCTAATGCGGGTTTGCCTAATGCTTTTGGTGAATATGATTTTACCGTTGAAGATATGGACAAGCATGTTGCTGAGTGGGCCAATGCGGGTTTTTTAAATATTATTGGTGGCTGTTGTGGCACCACGCCAGCGCATATTAAAGGCATGGCTGATGCCGTAGCGAATATCACACCTCGGGAAATTAAAGCGAAAGAAATAGCTTGTCGTTTATCCGGCTTAGAAGCACTGACCATCAAAGACGATAGCTTGTTTGTTAACGTAGGTGAACGTACTAATGTGACAGGATCTGCGGTTTTTAAACGCTTAATTACTGACGAAAATTACGACCAAGCCATCGCAGTAGCCTTACAACAAGTTGAAAACGGCGCGCAGATTATCGATATCAACATGGATGAAGGCATGTTGGACTCACAAGCGGCCATGGTTCGATTCCTGAATTTAATTGCGGGTGAGCCAGATATCGCCAAAGTGCCGATTATGTTGGACTCTTCTAAATGGGGTATTTTAGAAGCGGGTTTAAAATGTATTCAAGGTAAGGGCATTGTAAACTCAATCAGTTTAAAAGAGGGTGAAGACAACTTTCGTGAACAAGCTGAACTGCTGCGCCGTTATGGTGCTGCGGTGATTATTATGGCGTTTGATGAAAAAGGCCAAGCTGATACTCGTGAACGTAAGTATCAAATTTGTCAGCGCGCTTATCATATTTTGGTCAATGAAATTGGCTATCCCGCTGAAGATATTATTTTTGATCCTAATGTTTTTGCGGTGGCTACTGGCATCGACGAGCATAACAATTATGCGCGTGACTTTATTGAAGCGGTAGGTGACATTAAGCAAAACTTACCCCATGCCATGATTTCTGGTGGTGTCTCTAATGTCTCGTTCTCATTTCGCGGCAATAACCCAGTGCGCGAAGCGATACATGCGGTTTTTCTTTATCATGCGATAAAAAATGGTATGGACATGGGTATAGTTAATGCCGGCCAGTTAGCGATTTATTCTGACATCCCCGACAACCTGCGTCTAGCCGTTGAAGACGTGATACAAAACTCTGATGATGGCGCTACTGAACGCCTACTCGATGTGGCACAAGAATATCGTGGCCAAGCGGGTAGTCAAAATAGCAAAGCTGATTTAACCTGGCGTGAATTAGAGGTGAATAAGCGCTTAGAATATTCGCTTGTTAAAGGTATTAATGAGTTTATTCTTGAGGACACTGAAGCGGCTAGATTAGTCGCTAAACGGCCATTAGATGTTATCGAAGGGCCGTTGATGGACGGCATGAATGTGGTCGGTGATTTATTTGGAGCTGGCGAAATGTTTTTACCGCAAGTGGTAAAATCTGCCCGCGTAATGAAACAAGCGGTCGCGCATTTAAACCCTTTTATTGAAGCAGAAAAAACTGAAGTAAGATCTAACGGTAAAATATTACTGGCAACGGTGAAAGGCGATGTTCATGACATAGGTAAAAATATCGTTGGCGTGGTTTTACAGTGTAATAATTATGAGATTATCGATTTAGGTGTGATGGTGTCATGTGAAGAGATTTTACGTGTTGCCCGTGCTGAAAAGGTGGATATTATTGGTTTGTCAGGGTTGATCACTCCCTCACTTGACGAAATGGTGCATGTTGCTAAAGAAATGAAGCGCCAAGAATTTAACTTACCCTTGCTTATCGGTGGTGCCACAACCTCTAAAGCGCATACCGCCGTAAAAATTGAACCTCAATATCAACATCCTGTGGTTTATGTGCCTAATGCTTCACGTTCGGTTTCTGTGGTAAGTACACTACTTTCTGATGAGCATAGAGCGGCCTTTGTTGAGCGCCAAACCGCTGAATACGTTAAAGTGCGTGAACGCCATTACAAAAAAGGCCCACGTTCAAGTTTGATTTCCTTGAAAGACGCACGCGCCAATGCGGTGCCGATTAACTTTGATAACTATACCCCTAAAGTGCCAAATAAATTAGGTGTTACTGTACTTGATAATATCGACTTAAATATTGTTAGGCACTATATCGATTGGACACCATTTTTTATGACTTGGCAGTTATCTGGTAAGTATCCCTTAATTCTTAAGCATGAAGTCGTCGGCGTGGAAGCAACTAAGTTATTTAATGACGCTAATGCGATGTTAGATGATGTTATTAATAATAAAAAATTAACCGCAAAAGCGGTATTTGGTTTGTTTCCAGCGAATCGTGAGCAAGACGACTTACAACTTTACACCGACGACTCGCGTACTGAACCCTTAATGAAATTGCACCAATTACGTCAACAAAGCAAAAAGCCCACGGGCCAATATAATCGTTGCTTAGCCGATTATGTCGCTGATAAAGCCTCAGGTGTTGATGACTACATTGGTGCATTTGCCGTGTCGGCTGGTTTTGGTGTTGAGGCGTTAGTGAAAGCCTTTAATGCCGATCACGATGATTATAATAGTATTTTAATTAAAGCGGTTGCCGATAGACTAGCTGAAGCCAGCGCTGAATATTTACACCAGCAAATTCGCAAAGAATATTGGGGCTACGCGCCAGATGAAACCTTGGATAACGATAGTTTAATTCGTGAGAGATATCAGGGTATTAGGCCTGCGCCAGGTTATCCTGCCTGTCCAGAGCACACAGAAAAAGGCTTGCTTTGGACCTTACTTAATGTCGAAGAAAACATTGGTATGGACTTAACCTCAAGTTTTGCTATGTGGCCTGGTGCCGCAGTAAGTGGTTGGTACTTCGCGCATCCGGAGTCTAAATATTTTGCCGTGGCAAAAGTGGCACAAGACCAAGTTGAAAGTTATGCAGCCCGTAAAGAAATGACTATGCCACAGGCTGAACGTTGGTTGTCGGCTAATTTAGATTATGAACCTTCGTAAATGATAAGCTTTAGCTTGAAGTGACGAGGGGGATATTTTTATTTGTTTATCTTATAGCGCAGAAATAACCGTAAAGATATGGCTATAAAAAACGCTATAAAACCTAAAAAGCGCTATAGCTACATAAGCTATAGCGCTTTTTTGATATTGGTGATCAGCTTTATTTTTGCGCAGATAAGGTCGTAATATTCAGATTATTGTGTGCTTAATCTTCGTTATACAATAACGAAGACATCCTTAAGTGAACCTGTGTTGGAGCTTAATTACTTTAAGAGACAATTTGGCTTTGATCATATCAATAGTCATGATAGGTAAATAATGTTTTGTGATATTTTAATAAACATTATATTTACGCTTTCAAATTATTTAAAATTGTGAAATATTATTCAGCAGTAAATAAATATTATGGATCAGACATTAGTGAGAAGTCTGCATAATATTGTCAGGGTTTCAATCTACTGATCATGATAAAAATGGGGTTAACTCACTATGTTTGAATTGCTTTATACCAGTATCTCTCCTGCAGGCTTATCAGAGGTCGAATTAATGCGTATGCTAAAACAATGGCGATTAAAAAACCAAGCACTCGATATAACCGGAATGCTGTTATATCACGACCGTGAGATCATGCAAATTCTAGAAGGAGAAGAAGATAAAGTTAAAGCACTGTTTCAAACTATTCTTCTGGATAATCGACATAGAAATATTGAAGTGATCTATGAAGGGAATATCAAAGATAGAGCCTTTAGTGAATGGTCTATGGCATTTAAGCTCGTTGACGAAAATATCATAAAAATAATTTCAGCTGGTTATGAGGAATTTAACCTAAAAATGTCTCCTATTGCCATGATTAAAGAGAGTCCGAACCGCGGAAAAAACACATTTTTATCCTTACGAGACATGCTTTAAAGTAGAATTAGCTGCTACATATAGTCACCAGCGCTTAAAGTTTGACCGCAAAATCTCTAGTTTTGCCGTAACTGAAGCAGGCGTTAGCAATATAATATTTAATCAAAATCAAAATCAAAATCCCTCTCAATTTTTCAATTTGAACCGTCGCTATCGTATTAAAGCTATCGTTAAACAAAATGATTTTTATCACAATGTAGTGCACTTTGTCGCATTAGTACCAATTGATCTAATGCTATTTTATGCCATTTACTGTGCAATAATTTCGCTAACTATGTCTGTTACATAGGCGCTATTTAATCAGTTCAATTAACTCATGAATAGTTTTTACTGGCGATATTTTAGCGCCTAAGCCTTCCATCGATTTATGATAATTTCGAAATGGAATAAATATTTCAGTAAAGCCATGTTGAGCCGCTTCTTTAACGCGCGGCACACCACTGTCAATTGGACGCACATCACCATTTAAGCTCAACTCACCCATGATGCAGGTGGTTCTTGGGATAACAAATTCATTCAAGCTGCTTAATAATGCTGTAACTAACGCAAGATCAATACAGGTTTCTGACTCGTCTATTTTTAGACCGCCGATAATATTGAAAAATGTATCATGATAAATTTTGGTTTTGGTATGTTTGCGTAAAATTCCGGTTAACATCTTAATACGGTTCATATTGAGGCCAACACAAACGCGTTGTGGAAACTCAGCTTCGGTTTCTGTGGTGAGACACTGAATTTCTAATAATAAGTTTCGATTGCCTTTGCGAATACAAGTAATGGCTGAGCCAGGTGATTCAGTGCTCGAGCCGGATAAAAATATTTCACTGGGATTATCAACACTGAGCATACCGCGTTCACACATTTTAAAAATGCCCACGGTATCAATGTCACCAAAGCGATTTTTATTCGCTCTTAAGGTGCGTATTTGGCCATCATTAGTGTCGATATGTAGTAAGGCGTCAACAATATGCACTAAGGTTTGAGGTCCGGCAATTTCATTGTTTTTATTGACATGGGCAATCAGAAACATGGTGACGTTATTTTGTTTACAGTATTGCGTTAACAACTGAGCGGCACCTTTTACCTGTGATGGTGAGCCTGGGCTACCATTGGCATTGTCGGTAACCACAGCTTGAATGGAGTCAATAACGGCAAATTTGATTTTCTTTTGCTCTAGCTCCTCAATAATGGCTTCAACACTGGTTTCTGACAACAAGTACAATTCGTCTGGATTATACTCAAGCTTCAAACGTTGGACCCTATTTTTGAACTGCGAAAGCGACTCTTCGGCAGTACAATAAAGTGACGGCATTATTTTTGACATACGGGCAACTAAATCGGATAGTAAGGTCGTTTTTCCCGCGCCTGGATCACCTGATACGATATTGACAGAGCCTGTGGTAACGCCGCCACATAATACTCGGTCAAGCTCACCTATGCCGGTTAATTGCTTTTCAGCCTCAGTAGAGGCTATTTCATTGATTTTTTTAGAGCCACCGCCAGTACCACCGGCATAGCCGCCGGTTGAGATACGACTTTTTGTTGGGTTTTTACTTTGACTGGCGGGGATTTTCATCTCAGCTAAGGTATTCCATGCCCCGCATCGGCATTGTCCCTGCCAACGAGGGTAGTTCATGCCGCAATCGGTACAAACGAATTCTAATTTTGCTAACTTTGCCATTTGGCTGCCTATTGTCTAAATTTAAATTTTTTAACCTCTTGCTATGCAATTAGTCAAAATTATGACAAAACATCAAGGTAAATTACTTAAATGCTGTTTGTCAGGAAAATTATTATGCTTTATATTCAGGGTTTTAGTTGAACTAATGTCAGTATTTAGTTTATGGTAAACAAAATTTTTTAGTTCTACTGCTTTTATAGCAAGTTAACCGGTATAGTTATTGCAGTAAAATAAAAACAGTTAAAGATAAATTGTTTACTATTCAACGTTGAATATAGTGTTGTGGTGTTAATTTTATAACATGGTACGGATACTAAGTTAATATACGATGCGTAGTTGGCTTTATTGTAAAGATATTGAAGCGTAAATGAATAAAGATTTTTCAAAATATAAAAAAATTATTGATGAATTTAGTGGCCAAGTCTTAACTAGTGACTTTGAAACTAAGTTTTATGCTGTCTCCAAGAGCCTTCCGCAGACTGAACGTTTTCTCTTAAAAATGGAATTAAAACGTCTTGCTGCACCTTGTACTCGTTTGATTGATTTACGAGGTCATGTCGATGGTGAGTGTAAGATTTTTCAACACGAACAAAGGATACATTTTTTAGACAATGTTGCCAGTGTGGTTTTTACAGAAGCATTTACGCGTTATGGCGGCTACAGTTTGGGTGTCTACGAAGCAACGATGAATACCGAAAATAACTTTCGGGTTATTTATCAAAAAGAGAAAGCTCAGGTCAGTAAAGGCTCGCCAGAAGCCAGTACTAAAATATTTGAAAAATCACAATATCCAGCAAAATTTTATAGCTTTGGTCCTTATCATAATCGCATTGAAGAGCGGATGAATTTTGTCATCTCGATTCACGTCACAATCGGTAATGATCCAACATTTAAATGTACGACTTTAGACTTAAGTGTCAGTGGCTGTAAGTTCAAAGTGAATGACCTAAGGCCTATGGGTATTGGTCAAGAAATTAGATTACGCTTCAGTGGTTTGGAAGACCAGTGTCAACTAATGGCTGAAAACGACTTTACTTATGAAGTTAAAAGTTTGACGGTTTTAGATAACATGCAACTGGTGGGTGTTAAAAGAACTCATCAAGACAAGTTTGGCCCCGATAGTTTTGCACAAGATATGCTTAGCTTTATTCAAGGGAATAAACGTCGCTACAAAATCAATTTAGATAATAGTATTAGTGCGTTGCAAGCTCGCAGTTTTGAACAATATGTGCTACCTAAATCTAATGAACTACCTGTTTTTATTGAAAAAAATAATACTAGTTTAACGCCAAAGTATGCGCTGACTTGCCCTAATAACCAAGGTCTTTATCAGTATTGGCAGGATGAAAAACATGATTCGACATTATTTTGTTTAATGACACCAGAACGCATCACTCAACTTAAAAAGTTAGCGCTATCTGGACAGTCGCTATTAGTGTTTAGTTTTATTCATCAAAACCAAGGTAAGTCATATTTTTATACTGCCGATGAACTACAGCTTGGCGATGATCCTGAGTTTATGACGCAATTTTTGGCTTTTGCAGCGGCCAAAGAAAACTTCTTAATTACCCAACTCACTTTGTTGGATGTAGTACCAAGTCGCGGCCAGTCAAACTTTACTTTATCTAATAGTATGACCCAGAAAAACGCGTATTTAAATGCGCCAATATCTAATGAAATTCAGGCATTATTAGCTAAAACACCTTATATTGTTGTGGTAAATGATGTGACAAAAAATGAAAGCATTCAGGCATATCAATCATGGTCTTATGAGGGTATTAACAGCGTTAAATTGAAAAAATTTGGTCATAAACGTTTAAGCTTAAGTGAAAAGTGCAGTGTTGATAACATCGCCATAAACTATAGAAATAAGCGACAAGAGTTACGTTTTACTTATAAAACGCCAGTTCATGTTGAAATTAATCAGCTTATCTTGACCGGTATTTCTCTTGATTTTTCTCCCTCCGGATTGAAGGTTTCACTCGATAAAACAACCATGTTGCTCAAGGGTGACATGGTTTACTTAAGTTTCCCTAAGCTACAAAAAATAACTTCAGCGTTTGATTTAACTGACTTACCCTATGAAGTTGTGCGGGTAAATAGTGCAGAAAATATTATTAATTTACGGATTTTTGTTCAGCAGCATCAACATATTGGTCGTAAGTTTTTTAAAGCTTTGATTGATAAAAACAGTGATAAATTAACCTCTGACGAATATGACGCCTTTAGCCCCGACCTAGCCAGAGCCTTGCGTAATATCTACAGTGCAAGTTCAACCGTTCCTGCGCTTGTTATGCAAACGAGTGGCAGTCGTTATAAATCAGAGGTTATTGCCGGTGGAGACTGTCATAGCAACTTAATGTCAGCAATGCAGCAGTTAAGTGATGGGAATTTATATTACAATTTATATCCTATTTTGGGTCACGCGGATATAATGCCAAGCTTAAGTGTTAAGCTAAAAAAAATGCAGCAAACGGACTCGCCAAGTTGCCATGTACTTTATATTGCGCTTAAGGCTAGTGTTGACACGGTAGACAAAGCGGTCAGTATAAAATTGTCTTCAGAGTTAAACAGTGAAGCATTAAAACAAGGCTTTATTCATCAGGCACTGAAAAATGGGCAATTTTTCTGTCTGATGATAAAGCTATCACGCGTTGGCGAACCTGACATGAGCTACCTTCATCCTGAATTAAGTTATATTAGTGCTTATGCACTTCATCGCGGTAAACAAATTGAACAAAATATTTGGAGTGTTTTGGGCATTGCACAAATTTTTGATATCACCCAAGAAGAGGTTTTTCGCTATCGTTTAACGCGCAACGCTTAAAATTTTATTGCTAAGCCTGAGACCCATTTGATTAATTAAGTGATCAGATTTTTCATTTTAATCATTAAAAATAAGCAGATAATTCATCAACTGGCCATAACATATTAACGCTGAAAATTTTGGCGCAGTTAGCTAAGGGCTAACTAACAGCACCTGAAGATCTACTTAAGCCAATGCAATAAACAATCTAGGCCTGAGGTGGTAATACAAGTATCTGCTTGCGCTAGCACTAAAGGCTTAGCGTGAAAGGCAACACCTAAGTGTGCTGCGGCCATCATGACCAAATCGTTGGCACCATCGCCCATAGCAACTGTTTGTGTCGGCGCAATATTAAATTCATTTTTTAGCTTTATTAAGCAATCTGCTTTTGCTTTTGCGTCAATAACTTCACCTAGCACTTTTCCGGTTAAAAGATTATTTTTTATTTCTAAAACGTTAGCCACAGCAGCGTCAAGTGATAACATTTCTTTTAAGTGGTCGGCAAAATAGGTAAAGCCACCTGAGGCAATAGCAACGCGCCAGTGATGTTTTTTCAGTTCGCTAACTAAGGTTTCTAAGCCTTCCATTAAGGGTATGTTACTGGCGACTTGTGCCAAAATTTTTTCAGGTGCATGCTCAAGTTTAGCAACACGTTGATGTAAACTCTGGCTGAAATCTAGCTCTCCTAACATGGCCAGTTCAGTCACTGCTGCTACTTCTTCACCAACACCCGCCAGTGCCGCTATTTCATCGATACATTCAATTTTTATGGTGGTTGAGTCCATATCCATGACCAATAAGCCAGGTATTGAAAGTGTTGGCGCATTCAGTAATAACGCCGATTCAATTTGTTCACTAATATTAAAGCTAGCGAGGCGATCTCGTGCCTGTTTAATATCCTTTACTTGTACGCCGAATCGGTAGCTTGTGGCGTTATTACGTTGATTAATTTTATGCAGACAGTGCAGCGTTAATTCACACTCGCTCAGTAAATTGACTAAGGTCATAATTTTAAGATCACCAAAAACAATAAGCTCTAGGGTTTCTGATGAATTTGTTGGGGTTGATAAGTTGTTATTATCAAATAAAACAAAAGCTTGTTGTGCTTTTTCAAAAGCAATGGCGATATTGTTCGAACTTGCGTCAACCGGTAACCATTGTGTTAAATTTAAGTGCTGAATACTGTCTAAAGAAACTGATTTTTTTTGGATCGTCACGATACTGCCTTATATGAAAAACACGATTTAAAATAACTGTCCTAGTATAAAAAGTTGAAATATGGTTCTATAATACAGTTATAGAACTATAGGAAGTAATTCGTTTGATGAAGCAAATAGAACAGCCTTTATACCCTAAATTATCACCGATTTATAATAAAATATTACAATTAGCACTCGCTATTGTATTGTTGGTATTTTTGATGGATTTTTGGGTAACTAGTCGTGATAGTCAGCAATTACAGATCCAAGCTCATGCCAGTAAAATGGGCAAGCTTTATTTAGCACAAGCAGCAACAAGCACCTTGCCTTATTTGGCGCAAAACCCTAGCCAGTTACAGCAATATACCGACAATTTAGTACAGCAGCCGTTAGTAAAGAGTGTGCACATTTATGGTATTACTGGGCAAAACATCGCCAGCTCAGAGCAAGCAGAGTCTATTAATGATCTTTTTGGTCTTAGTCTGCGAAAAATCAACCAAACTGATGATGTGATCCCTTTCGTGCAGGAACTGCGCACAGATAAATTGCACGGCTATATTCGACTCTCGCTTTATCGCTCAATATTAGCCGATGAACTGATTAACAATAGCCGTGATCAATACGATATTATGCGTTTGTTGATGATGGTGGCAGGTGTTATCGGCTTTCTCTTAACTCGTGGTTTAAATCGTTTTAGCCGTCAAGGTTTCAGACCACCTAGCCGTTAGCGTAAAGCATTTTTTAACACTGTTTAGTAATGTTTTAATTTATGTTTTACTTAGCTTTTAGCGAAAGCTAAAACAGTGTTTATATTCGACTCCAATGCATGGGCAAGTTCACTCGCTGATTCAGAGCGTATGCCCACCAGTGCTTGAAATACTTTGATCAGCTGTAAGGGCGAATTATCTTGGCCTTGAAAACCATATAATGGCATTGACGGTGCGTCTGTTTCCAACACTAAGCTTGCTAGGGGTAGTCGTTTTATGGCTTTAATGGTTTTTTCCGCGCGTGGATAGGTAATTGTGCCGCCGATACCTAGCTTAAAACCTAAATCAATATACTGACATGCTTGCTGGTAACTACCTGAAAAAGCGTGGATAATTCCACCTTTAGTGAGTTTTTTTTGTCGTAGCATAGCGACAATATGCTGATGCGATTTGCGATGATGAACAATAATGGGTAACTGGTAGGATTTTGCTAAGGTAAGTTGATGTTCAAAAATTTGAATTTGCTGCGCTAAATTATTTTCTGCTTGAGCAATAACGCCATCAATGCCCGCTTCACCGATAGCCACAATGTCATTGCGGTGGTTGTTAACTAAGTGCTCTAAAACAGTTAGACTATCAGCATGTAAGTCATTCAAAAACCAAGGATGAATACCTAAACACGGATGCAATGTTAGTGTTTCACTAGTGTGATTTTTTGCTAGTGTGAGTGTCTTATGCCAGTTTTTAGGGCCAATGCTGGGTATAACGATATGATGAATATTCGCTTGCTGGCATTGCTTAAGTAAGTCGGGTAAATTGGCAGAAAAAGCGTCAAAATCAAGATGACAATGGCTGTCGGTAAAGCTTAGCATGTCTGTCATTTGCTCCCCCCACTTTACGTTAACTAACCATTTTCGAAGTGTTAATTCACTTTTTTAATGAGCGAATCAACACTACCTAGAATGGCTATTTTATTTACATGCGTTCCATTACGTCAATGCCTAAAATGTCTAAACCTTGTTTAAGCGTATTGGCAATTATGTAGCTTAGTGCCAGTCGCGATTGCTGTACATCACTGGCTATATCATCTTTTAATATTGGGCAGGCTTCGTAAAAACTCATATAAAGACTGGCAAGTTCATATAAATAATTACACAGCAAGTTGGGTGTACATTCACTAATAACTGAGTCGATAACATTTTCTAGCTGCAATAACTTTAGTGCTAACGCTTTTTCTTGTGGTTCAACAATAGCAATGGCGGGTAAGTTATTATTGGCTGAAAAGTCGGCTTTAGTAAAAATACTTTGAATACGTGAATAAGCATACTGTAAGTAGGGCGCGGTAGCACCTTCAAAACTCAGCATGGTTTTCCAGTTGAAAATATAATCACTGGTACGGTTTTTTGATAAATCAGCAAACTTGACCGCGCCAATACCCACTTTTTTGGCAATTTCAGTTAAATGCTCTTCGCTGTAATCAGGGTTCTTTTCAGCGATAACAGCTTTAGCTCTAATAACGGCTTCATCAAGCAATTCAGCTAGTTTTATTGTGCCACCCGTTCGTGTCTTAAAAGGCTTACCGTCGTCTCCCATCATCATACCAAATGGGCAATGATCATAACTGACATGCTCAGGTAAGAAACCGGCTTTACGCGCCACAATTTCAACTTGCTTAAAGTGTAAAGCTTGACGAGCGTCAGTAAAAATAATAATACGATCAGCTTTTAACTGACCACTGCGGTAGCGACAAGCTGAAAGGTCGGTGGTGGCATATAAGTAACCGCCGCCAGACTTTTGCACGATAAATACTGAGGGGTCACCATCTTTGTTGGCCATTTCATTAATAAACACAACTTTAGCGCCTTGATCTTCTACCGCTATTTTTTGTGCCATGAGTTCATCAATAACGTTTGATAAATCATTGTTATAAGCACTTTCACCCATAATATCTTTACGGGTTAAGGTCACGTTGAGTTTTTGATAAATCTCTTCGCTATGGCTAATTGAAATATCAATAAATTGTTGCCAAAGTTTTGCACAATGGCCATCGCCACTTTGCAGTTTTACGACGTAATCACGAGCACGATCAGCAAAGCCGTCTTCGTTATCAAAACGCACTTTCGCTTCACGATAAAAGTTTTCTAGATCTGATAGGGCCGTTTCAGCTACTTCATCAGCCGCCAACTTATCGCTTAAATGGGCTAATAACATACCAAACTGTGTACCCCAATCACCCATGTGATTTTGGCGGATAACATGTTCACCACGAAACTCAAGCGCGCGCACAACGGCATCACCAATAATGGTTGAGCGTAAATGCCCTACGTGCATTTCTTTTGCCAGGTTAGGAGCAGAGTAATCAACGACAACATTTTGAGGCTTTATTGCCTGTATTACGCCTAAATTTTTGTCATTTGATATTTCATTTAATTGCTTTGCTAACCAGTTTTTGTCTAAATGAATATTAATAAAGCCAGGGCCGGCTAATTCAACTTTTTCAGCGATACCGGTTAAGTCCAGAGCAGCAACGACTTTAGTTGCCAGTTCACGTGGATTGGTTTTTAATTTTTTAGCCGCACCCATGACACCATTAGCTTGGTAGTCACCAAAATTTGCTCGGTTAGATAAACTTATCGCAGGGTTTGTACCTTCTGGTAAACCTGCCGCTGTCATAGCAAGCTTAACTTTTTCATTCAGGATGTTGCTAATATTCATTTAAATTAACTCTTCTTCGATTAAAGGCTCAAGTGAGCGGCGATAACTTGAGTGAATAAGCGTGATGCTTTTCATTACGCTTATGGATAAATTATCGGCTATCAATGGTTTTTACTTACAACACATTTATTAATGCTCACGTGTTTTGTGAAACTCAATATCTGGGTGGCGCTCTTGCGCTAGGTTTAAGTTAACCATAGTAGGGGCGATATAGGTTAAATTATTGCCACCATCCAGTGCTAGGTTATCATAAGCTTTCTTTTGAAATTGCTCTAAAGTGCGCTCATTATCACAACTACACCAACGTGCAGTTGCTACGCTGATCGGTTCATAAATAGCGTCAACTTTGTATTCAGTTTTTAAGCGTTGTACGACAACGTCAAACTGCAATACCCCTACCGCACCAACGATCATATCGTTAGAGTTGAAAGGTCTAAATACTTGTACTGCACCTTCTTCTGATAATTGAATCAGGCCTTTTTGTAATTGTTTTGCTTTGAGTGGATCGCGTAAACGAATACGACGGAACATTTCTGGCGCAAAATTTGGAATACCACTAAATTTCATATCTTCACCAGCGGTAAAGGTATCGCCAATTTGAATACTACCGTGGTTATGTAAGCCAATAATATCGCCAGCATAAGCTTGCTCGACATTTGAGCGGTCACCCGCCATAAAAGTTACAGCATCAGCAATTCTAACGTCTTTGCCGATGCGTACTTGTTTCATCTTCATGCCTTTTTCGTACTTGCCTGAACAAATGCGCATAAAGGCAATGCGATCACGATGTTTAGGGTCCATGTTGGCTTGGATTTTAAAGACAAAACCAGAAAACTTCTCTTCCTCAGCTCTAACAATTCGGGTGTCAGTTGCGCGCGATAATGGCTTGGGGGCCCAGCGAGTTAGGCCGTTTAGCATATGGTCAACACCAAAGTTGCCCAATGCGGTACCAAAATATACCGGTGTTAATTCGCCTTTTAAAAATTCTTCATGATTAAATTCATGAGAAGCACCAACAACCAGTGCCAATTCTTCACGTAAGTCTTCAGCGTAATTACCAATAACGGCATCTAGCTCTGGGTTATCTATGCCTTTAATGACACGTTTTTCTTGAATAGTATGACCTTGACCTGTCTGATATAAAAATATCTCATCAGTCAAAATATTATAGACACCTTTAAACTCTTTACCCATGCCAATGGGCCAAGTAATAGGGGCACATTTTATTTTTAGTATGTCTTCAACTTCATCCATAACTTCCATTGGATCTCGCACATCGCGGTCCATTTTATTCATGAAGGTAATAATAGGGGTGTCGCGTAAACGGGTAACTTCCATTAGTTTAATGGTACGAGCTTCAACACCTTTAGCTACGTCAATCACCATTAAGCACGAGTCGACTGCGGTCAGTGTTCGATAAGTATCTTCTGAGAAGTCTTCATGGCCGGGGGTATCGAGTAAATTGACTAAACAATTGTTATACGGAAATTGCATTACAGAAGTAGTAATTGAAATACCACGTTCTTTTTCCATTTCCATCCAGTCAGATTTTGCATGTTGTCCCGACTTTTTACCTTTAACGGTTCCTGCTTTTTGTATTGCTTGACCAAAAAGTAAGACCTTTTCAGTGATAGTCGTTTTACCTGCATCAGGGTGACTAATAATAGCGAAGGTGCGTCTAAGGTCGACTTCTTGCTGTTGTACAGACATGCAAATTACCTGTTTTTAAAGTGGATGAAAAAAATTAACTTAAATTTTAAAGCGCAACATTATAGCGAAAACGAGTGCGAAGGGCAGTAACAATATCTGGGATTGTCGGTTTATTTTCTATATTGGACAAAATAGTCAAAGGTTCCTGTTAGTAAGTGCTTTATTTTAATCGCGACGTTGGTAATTTCAAACCTTAATCGGCTTTTAATTTATGCTCAGGTTAGTGCTGATTTATTGCTCTTATCTTCATGTTGACATCATTTAGGGTTTTACCTGTTAAGTGCTAAAGAAACTTGATGTACATCAACAAGCCTAGTGATTAAATATTGTATTCTCAGTAGATAATATTTGTCTTTGATGAATGTTACTTAGGTTGTTTTTTCGTTTCTTTAGTGGAGATTTATGGTTGATTTAAGTCGTCGTAATTTTATCAGAGCAAAAAATTTGGCAACACCAACGGCGGTTAGATTACCTTGGATTGTCGACGAAAAACTATTTATTCGAGGCTGTACGCAATGTGGTGACTGCATTGATGCTTGTGAAGAAAACATCCTTATTAAAGGTGACGGTGGTTTTCCTGAGGTTGATTTTTCGGTTGGGGAATGTACGTTCTGTCAAAAATGTGTCATGGCCTGTGATGAGCCACTCTTTAAGTCATTAGATACCTTGCCTTGGCAGCTAACGATTGAAATTCAAGCAAATTGCCTGGCAAAAAAACAAGTGTATTGTCAAGTTTGTCAAGACAGTTGCGAGCCTGAAGCCATCTCGTTTAAATACCTTCATGGCAGCGTACCTCAACCTGAAATCACACTAACAGATTGTACTCGATGCGGAGCATGTGTAGCGGTTTGTCCTGAATCTGCAATTAAAATATCTATACCTAAGCCACTTGAATATACCGATAGGGAAATAAGCTAGAGAACCAGCCCAGCGTTGCAGCACTTGATAAGGGAATAACCCTTATCTTCATACTGCGCCTTGAGCTGATTTCCTAGCTTAACGCTGAAACGGCATCTGCAAGTGGTTTGGGTATATATCCTTACTAGGAGCAAGTAATGAGTGATTTAGAGCAATTAATATGGAATGTTTTGGGTTATACATCAATGCCATTCATCTTCATCTTTGGTTTTATTGCCACCGCATTAGGCGCAGTGGTTATTTTAAAAATATTTGGCGCTAAACCAGTATCTGCATCTAAAACTAAAACAAACAAAAAGTTATAAAAGGGCATACATATGATTAATCTTCTAGAAGAAAGCCCGGTAAATATTGCTGGGGTTATGTTTATGGCTTACCCAGATAAAGCGGCTAAAGTGGCTGATGCCCTAAAAGCGTACCCAGGTGCTGAGATTCATGTAACAGGCGAAAACGGCAGTTTAGTTTTTACTGTCGAAGGGCTTGAAGGCGAAAGCAATCCGGCAAAACGCATCATAGATACTATTACAGACATGAGCAATGTTGCCGGTGTTATCTCTTCATCACTTATATTTCATCATAACGATGCGGGTTTACCTCAGCATCAGGGGGAAAAATTATGACGTTAACTAGACGTGACTTTATTAAAGCTAACGCAATTGCTGCAACCGCTGTTGCTGCGGGAGTTGCTGTGCCAACGTCGGCGACTAATTTGATCACAAAATCGTCTCAAAGTACCATAAAATGGGATAAAGCACCTTGTCGTTTTTGTGGTACAGGTTGTAGTGTATTGGTGGGGACTCAACAGGGTAAAGTAGTCGCAACGCAAGGCGATCCAGAAGCCGAAGTCAATAAAGGCCTAAATTGTATTAAAGGCTATTTTCTTTCGAAAATTATGTACGGCAAAGACCGTTTGACCCAGCCGTTACTCAGAATGACCGATGGTAAATATCATAAAGAAGGTGAGTTTACGCCAGTAAGCTGGGATAAAGCTTTTGATGTTATGGCTGATAAGTTTAAAACGGCTATCAAGAAGAAAGGCCCAACCTCAGTGGGTATGTTTGGCTCTGGCCAGTGGACCGTTTGGGAAGGTTATGCGGCATCTAAGCTGATGAAAGCGGGCTTCTTAAGTAATAATATTGACCCGAACGCTCGTCACTGTATGGCATCCGCAGTGGGTGGCTTTATGCGTACCTTTGGTATCGATGAGCCAATGGGGTGTTACGACGATTTAGAAAATGCTGATGCTTTTGTGCTTTGGGGCTCAAATATGGCGGAGATGCATCCTATTTTGTGGTCTCGACTCACCGACCGTCGGTTAAGTGCGCCACACGTTAAAGTGAATGTTTTATCTACCTATAAACATCGCAGCTTTGAACTCGCCGACAATGGTATGATTTTCACGCCACAAACAGATTTGGCTATTCTGAATTATATTGCCAACTATATTATTCAAAATAATGCCGTCAATGAAGACTTCATGAAAAAGCATGTCAATGTGCGTGAAGGCGTTACTGATATTGGTTATGGCTTACGGCCAACGCATCCGCTGGAAAAAGCGGCTAAAAATGCCGGCAGTGGTGCTTCTAAACCGATGAGTTTTGAAGATTACGCTAAGTTTGTAAGTACTTATACCCTAGAGTCTGTGTCAAAACTATCCGGAGTGCCAGAAGCTAATTTACTTGAAATGGCAAAGCTATATGCAGATCCTAAAATTAAAGTCACCTCTTTCTGGACTATGGGCTTTAACCAGCATACACGAGGTGTTTGGGCCAATAATTTAATGTATAACGTGCATTTGTTAACCGGGAAAATCTCTGAACCCGGCAATAGCCCGTTCTCATTAACCGGTCAACCTTCTGCTTGTGGTACGGCACGTGAAGTGGGGACTTTTTCACATCGTTTACCGGCTGATTTAGTGGTTAAAAATCCCGCGCACAGAGCGACAGCGGAAAAAATATGGAAGTTACCTGAAGGCACCATTCCGCCAAAACCTGGTTATCATGCCGCTTTACAAAATCGGATGTTAAAAGACGGCAAGCTCAACGCTTACTGGGTTATGTGTAACAATAATATGCAAGCGGCAGCGAACATTAATGAAGAAGCGATTCCTGGTTATCGCAATCCAGAAAACTTTATTGTGGTGTCTGACCCTTACCCAACAGTAACAGCACAAGCTGCGGATTTAATTTTACCGACCGCAATGTGGGTAGAAAAAGAAGGCGCTTATGGTAATGCTGAGCGTAGAACACAATTTTGGCATCAACAAGTTAATGCCCCAGGTGATGCGCGTTCTGATTTATGGCAATTAGTTGAGTTTTCTAAACGCTTTAAAGTCGAAGAAGTTTGGCCAGAAGAATTAATTGCGAAAGAGCCATCGCTTCGAGGTAAAACCCTATACGACGTGCTTTATGCTAATGGTAAAGTTGATAAGTTTCCGATGACTGAATCCAAAGGCGATACTAATTATGAGGGCGATTATTTTGGCTTTTATATCCAAAAAGGCTTGTTTGAAGAATATGCTGAGTTTGGTCGGGGTCATGGTCATGATTTAGCACCTTTTGACCGATATCACGAAGAGCGTGGCTTAAGATGGCCGGTGGTTAATGGTAAGGAAACCAAGTGGCGTTTCAGAGAGGGATATGACCCTTACGTTGCCAAAGGTAGTGAAGTACAGTTTTACGGTCATGAGGATAATAAAGCGGTTATTTTTGCCTTACCCTATGAGCCAGCTGCTGAATCGCCTGATGAAGAATATAACTTATGGTTAAGTACTGGACGTGTGCTTGAACATTGGCATTCAGGCTCTATGACCTCACGAGTACCTGAGTTACATAAAGCCTTTCCTGACGCGGTGATTTTTATGCATCTGGATGATGCGAGAGCACGAGGTTTACGCCGTGGTGATAGAGTACTGATGGAGTCGCGCCGAGGTGAAGTTGAATCACGAATTGAAACCCGAGGCCGAAACCGACCACCAAGAGGTTTAGTGTTTATGCCTTGGTTTGACGCTAAGCAGTTAGTGAATAAGTTAACATTAGATGCAACCGACCCGCTATCAAAACAAACTGATTATAAAAAATGTGCGGTTAAAGTAACTAAAGCTTAATGCTGAAAAATTTACCTGTCGATAAGTTCGATTATCGAAACGTGGGAGAGTGAAAATGAAATTATTATCTTTATTAATTGCCGTTGCTGTTTTGGTCATTACGCTTACTACCTTAGCACAAGAGACCGTAAACTCAGGTGGCCTAGCTACTATCCGCGCGGCGGCGACTATTGATGAAACCCGTGCTGCTGACAAACTAAAACGAGTGATTAAAGACAAAAAAACCATCGCGCGCAATTACATTCATCAACCACCGGTTATTCCACATCAAACGCGAGGCTATCGCATTGATCTCAATAGTAATAAATGTTTGAACTGTCATAGCTGGAAATATGCAGTAGAAACCGGTGCCACGAAAATTAGCTTAACGCATTTTCAAACCCGCGATGGCAAAACACTGTCGGATGTTTCGCCGCGTCGGTATTTTTGTTTGCAATGCCATGTTACTCAGGCGGATGCAGCGCCATTGGTTGATAATACCTTTGAACCGATTGAATCCTTGGGTCATGAATAAACCGTGGAAATACTAAGGGACATAAAATGCTAAAGAATTTTTGGAGGTTTTTAAAATCACCCAGTAGTGCCGCACTGTGGTTTATTTTGGCCATTGGTTTTGCTGGCGGCGTTATTTTCTGGGGTGGTTTTAATACCGCATTAGAAGTCACCAATACCGAAGAGTTTTGTATTAGTTGTCATGAAATGCAAGACAATGTCTATCAGGAGTATCGAGAAACTATTCACTATGCCAACCGTTCTGGTGTGCGTGCTACCTGTCCTGATTGCCATGTACCTAAAAAATGGACTGATAAGATAGTACGTAAAATTGCGGCCAGTAAAGAAGTTTGGGGGATGTTAACGGGCGTTATCGACACCCGTGAAGAGTTTGTTGACCATCGTCGCTCTATGGCTGAACGTGAGTGGAAACGAATGAAAGAAAATGACTCATTAGAATGTCGAAATTGTCATGACTTTGAGTATATGGATTTTTCTGAGCAAGGTAACCGCAGCGTAAAAATGCACTCTGACGCCTTGGCATCTGGTGAGAAAACTTGTATTGATTGCCATAAAGGGATTGCTCATAAGTTACCCGATATGAAAGGTGTTGAAAACTGGTAATTTGCCTGAAGTTAAATGCTTTCCTCGCGTAGCGAAAAGCAAACCACTAGGTTTGCTTTTTAGTACCTGGAACATTCATCGTGTCTATGGCTGTAATAAACTAGGAATTTATTATAATTTTTTTGACATCACTATGGCATCTTCATAGCCAAAGCCAGTATTACTTGGGTAATAACCGGTTCTACGTGATATTTCAGTGAAGCCTTGATTAATATAAAGCATTTGTGCGCTGATGTTTTTTGCGCGCACTTCAAGAAAAATGGTTTTGATCGCGAGCTGTTTACAATGTTCGAAGAATTGCAACAGCAGGGCTTTACCGTAACCTTTACCTTGTTGTTCTGGCGGAACACAAATATCCATTAAGGTTGATTCACCCACTACGTGCTCGCCAACATAAAAGCCAACGAGAGCATTGTCGATGGTGAGGTAGTCACCAAAATATCGTCCATCGATACAACTGCGAAACGTTTTTTCACTCCACGGATGGGGATGGCAGGCAAGTTCAATTACCATAAGTTGTTCGACAATATCCTGATTAACAGGACTAAAGGTAGTGTTAGCTATTTTTGTCATATTGAGCTTAAGGATCCTATTGATTGCCATAAAGATTTTTTTAATGCTGGTGAGTTGGCAATGGTGATTAAATCAGGTGTTTTTAAGCAATTATGCTTAAATTCAATACTTTTTTTAACGGTAAATTGCCAATTGATAATCCCTAAATCAATTTGATTATGCTCAACGGATAAATCGGCACTACTTGCTCCTAGGCAGCGAATAACATCTTTAAATAGTTGTTGTTTGAGCAATGCTTGCAGATCGACGGTAATTTCTTCGTTGATGGTAGTGTCCGCAGTCGTATTTTGGCTTTCTACTGCCGATGGCTCTGTGGCAACGGCATTAATGGCGGTACTATCTTGCTCAGAATTTTGAGCCGTATGAGAAGGATTTTCTAACAATGAGTTATGGTTGGATAAATCACGCCTTTGCCAAACGGTAATACCCATGGCTTGTAATAATTCAAATTGTCTTTTGTTAATGCTCATATCATTTTAGCTACAGTTAGAAATCACAGTTATCATGACAGAGTTTTGAAATAGGAAGAACTAGAATTTGTTATAATTACGATTTGTTAGTTAATTAATCAAATTAGTAAGAACTAACATGGTCTAACATAAGAAAGGATATTGGCAGGGGTGGAGAGATTCGAACTCCCAACCGTCGGTTTTGGAGACCGCTGTTCTACCAATTGGAACTACACCCCTGCAACAGATTCGAATTATACTGATGCCGAGCTAAAGGTAAAGCGTAAATTTAAAAAAAATGACTGTTCGGCTAAATAAACAACAGATGTGCGGGTTTTTATTATTTATTGTTGGTTTTATAGCCATTCTACTTCAAGGTTCTGGTTGAAGTAGAATGGCTAGATAGCCAGACAACTAAAGTTTTTTGGCTATCTCGGGTGGTTTTATTTACTTTGCCAATGACAAAAGCGTGATGCTTCAGGATACGGGTACACATCGGCAAAAACGCCTTTAGCCACTCTCGCTTGGCAGTCTTGCCAATATTGAGCTTGCAGTAAATTAGCATGATGACCTAAAAAGGCTTGTCGATAACGCTTATTGGCTAAAGCAAAAGTGGCTATTTCTTCTGGAAATACATCACCAGGGTCAACAGAGTACCATGGCTCTGCAGCGTAAATTTGCTCTTCTGTGACAGCTTCTGGTTTAACGCGAAAATTAACTTCATTCATATAGGTAATTTCATCGTAGTCATAAAAAATTACCCGACCATGGCGCGTGACACCAAAATTTTTCAACAACATATCGCCTGGAAATATATTGGCGGCAATTAGCTGTTTAATCGCTTCGCCGTAGCCAGACATAGCATTGTCTACTTGCGCATCATTGGCTGTTGCCAAGTACAAATTCAGGGGCGTCATTTTACGTTCGATATACATATGTTTAATGATCACTAAATCATCTTCATATCTTAACAACGAAGGGGCAACGGCATTGAGTTCTTCAAGTAGCTCGGCTGAGAAGCGTTGTTTTGGAAAAGCCACTTCGGAATATTCCATAGTATCAGCCATTCGTCCAACTCGATCATGCAATTTAACTAAACGATATTTGCCTTTAACATCTTCCCGAGTCATATTTTTACTGGGGGAAAACTTGTCTTTAATAATTTTAAAAACATAAGGATATGATGGCAGCATAAATACCGACATCACCATACCTTTGATACCCGGCGCGAGTACAAGTTTGTCATCACTGTTATCCAGATGGTTTAAAAAGTCACGATAAAACTGGGTTTTTCCCTGTTTGTGAAAACCGATGGCAGAATATAAATCCGCGCTAGTTTTATGAGGAGTTAAACGATTAAGAAAAACAATTAATGCGTGTGGGTGCTGGCAATCGACAAAGAAATAAGCACGAGCAAAACCAAAAACCACCGCCATATCTTCACCTTCGGTGATCAAAGCGTCAATAAACAAACCTTCTTTTTCAGTGTTTAATAGCGAAATAATAAAGGGTGTTTCACCACCTGGGGAAATTACCCTGCCAATAATGTAAGCGCCTTTATTACGGTAGAAAACAGAATCTAAAATATCGAATTGTAAATCTGATAGCTGATAGAGCGTTTTATCTGCGTGTTGACGAAATTTTGCTATTAGAATATTGATATCTTTTTTCAAGTGCGTAAATGGCACTGAAAAATTTTGTTTATTCATAATGTGGTTGATGGTTTTAAACAATCCTTGTTCGGCAGGAAAGTAACTGGTAAATATTTTTGGTGTCGGTAACGTATCTAAGCGTGTGGCGGTTGATTGCACGAAAATATAGGCATTATGATAATATTCACGCTCAAACAGATGGCAAAATATTGAATTATAAAAACTCTCAGCTAACTCTGGTTGAGGATGTTTACTGAGTATATCTATATAGCAACTTTTAACATATTGCCAAAGTTCATCACTTAACTCAGTGACCAGAAAATCTTGTTTAATCGTGGTGAGTGTTTCTTCTATACGTTGATCATAAAAGTCAGTACGGGCTTTAGCGGCTAATTGTATGTCATGCCAACGTTGTTGTTCAAAACGTTGTTTTGCCGTTTTTGTTATTTCACTGTAAAGATAAATATGTCGCTCAAAACCGTTGATAATAGTTTTTGCGATAGCGAAAGCAAGATTTTTCATGTGCTTACCTGACTAAGTTATTTACTTTCAGCATACGTCAAAATGAAGGTTTTAGGTGATTAATTTTAAACTATAGTCGCTATTTATGCTCGTGATAGCACTGAGGTACTTTAGGTAATATTGCTATTATATCCCATGCTGAGTTTTACAAGTTAATACTTGCTATTCGTGACGTGCAGCACTAAAATTACGCGTTTTTTAACCTTTAAACTAGTTTATTTACCATGCGTGTTGCTGATTTTTCATTTGATTTACCCGAAGAGCTTATCGCTCGATACCCAAAAGCCAACCGTTCAGCCAGCCGTTTAATGACCTTAAATGGTAATAGTGGCGTGCTTAATGATGAAAGGTTTACAGACCTTGTTGCCCATGTCAAAGCGGGAGACTTGTTAGTTTTTAACAATACCCGGGTGATTCCAGCGCGGATGTTTGGTCAAAAAGCCAGTGGTGGTAAATTAGAGGTTTTAGTTGAACGTTTACTCGATGAACATCGGGTGTTAGCACACATTCGCTGCAGCAAATCGCCAAAGCCGGGTAGTGAAATACTACTAGAAGGTAAAGTTAAAGCCACCATGGTGGCAAGACATGACGCCTTGTTTGAGCTTAAGTTTCATGGTGAACAATCCGTGTTATCCATATTAGATGACGTTGGCCATATGCCGTTACCACCTTATATTGATCGACCTGATGAAGACAGCGATCGTGAACGCTATCAAACAGTTTATAATGAAAAGCCCGGTGCGGTAGCCGCGCCAACAGCTGGTTTGCATTTTGATGATGCACTAATGGCAGCACTGAAAGCCAAAGGTGTAGATTTTGCTTTTGTGACTTTACATGTTGGTGCAGGCACCTTTCAACCCGTAAAGGTTGAGGAAATCGCTGACCATATTATGCATGCTGAATATGTTGAAGTGCCCGCGAGTGTGGTCACTCAAATTGAGCAAACTAAGGCCAATGGCGGTAAAGTTATTGCGGTGGGGACCACGTCAGTTCGTTCGCTAGAAAGTGCCGCTAAAGTGGCTAAAGAACAAGGTAAAGCCTTTAGTGAATTTTATGGTGATACCGATATTTTTATTACCCCAGGTTATGAATTTCAAATTGTCGATAGTTTAATTACTAATTTTCACTTGTCGGAATCAACCTTACTTATGTTAGTTAGTGCCTTTGCCGGTTACGACAATATTATCGCGGCTTATCAACATGCGGTTGCACAGCAGTATCGCTTTTTCAGTTATGGTGATGCCATGCTGTTAACGAAAAAAGATCACCATACTTAATCGTAAAAAATACAAGGTGGCTAGGTTATAGCCACTTAAACGTAAAAGCAGCTAGCCTGTTTCGCTAGTGGGCGAAGGATGAAATATGACAGATAAAACAGAAAAAAACGCTATGCAGTACGAGTTACTCACCACAGACGGTAAAGCTCGACGTGGTCGTTTAACCTTTGACCGTGGCACAATAGAAACCCCAGCCTTTATGCCAGTGGGTACTTACGGCACAGTAAAAGGCATGAAAGCTGAAGAAGTAGCAGAAACAGGTGCCGAAATTATTTTAGGTAATACCTTTCACTTGATGTTACGCCCAGGTACTGAAATTATCGAACAACACGGTGGCTTACATGGCTTCATGAATTGGGATAAGCCGATTCTAACCGATTCAGGCGGATTCCAAGTATTTAGCTTAGGTAAAATGCGTAAAATCACCGAAGAAGGGGTTAAATTTAGCTCGCCCGTTAACGGTGAAAAAATTATGCTAACACCTGAACGCTCAATGCAAGTTCAGCGCAGTTTAGGCGCTGACATCGTGATGATATTTGATGAATGTACCCCTTATCCCGCGAGTCATGAAGAATCAAAAGTGTCAATGGAGCTTTCATTGCGTTGGGCGCAGCGTTCAAAAGATGCCCATGAGGGTAACATCAATGCTTTATTTGGTATTGTACAAGGCGGCATGTATGAAGATTTACGTGAAGTCTCTGTCAATGGCTTAACCCGTATTGGTTTTGATGGTTATGCTATTGGTGGCTTATCCGTTGGTGAACCCAAAGAAGATATGATTCGAATATTAGATCATACTGCGCCCTTGATACCAGAAAATAAACCCCGATATCTTATGGGAGTTGGTAAACCTGAAGATTTAGTTGAAGGTGTGCGCCGTGGAATTGACATGTTCGATTGTGTGATGCCAACACGTAATGCCCGTAATGGACATTTATTTGTTACTAACGGTGTTATCAAAATTAGAAATGCTCGTCACAAAACGGATACTGGCCCATTAGATCCTGAATGTGATTGTTATACTTGTAAAAATTATTCGCGGGCTTATTTACATCATTTAGACAAATGTAATGAAATTTTAGGTTCGCAATTAAATACCATGCATAATTTACGTTTTTATCAACGTGTAATGCAAGGATTGCGTGATGCGATAGAGCAAGGCAAACTAGCTACGTTTGTTGCTGAGTTTTATGCGCTACGTGATTTACCTGTTCCGCCATTAGCTAGTTCATTAGCGGACAATGAAACAGCATAAACAGCTGTAATTTCGCCATTTTATAAAATTAATCAGAAAAATAAAAAGAGGTATTTATGAGTTTATTTATTAGTCAAGCCCACGCTGCTGCAGGTCCCGCTCAAGGGGCTGATGGTATGTCAATGTTAATTATGCTAGCTGTATTTGGTTTAGTATTTTATTTTATGATCTATCGTCCACAAGCTAAACGTGTGAAAGAGCATAAAAGTTTGATGTCTGAATTATCAAAAGGTGACGAAGTACTAACACAAGGCGGCATTGTTGGTAAAATTGTTAAAGTTTCAGATGAAAAAGATTTTATCGTCGTAGGCATCGCCGAAGGTACTGAAGTTACAGTACAAAAAAGTGCAATTAATGCTGTATTACCTAAAGGTACAATGAAGTCTCTATAATGAGATTTTGTTGGCTTTTTTCGCTATAGCGGTTTTGAAGGTGTGCATTGATAGTGATCAATTGCACGCCTTAAATAGCTTGTGCAATAGTGATAACAAAAATTATAACAAACTTTCGTGCGATAACTTAGCTTAGTATTAGCGCGCGATTCAAAAGAAAATAGGGTGATATTGTGTTAAACAAATATCCATTATGGAAGACATTGATGGTGCTATTTATAGTAGCTGTTGGTGCTTTGTATGCGACTCCTAACCTTTATGGTGAAGATCCCGCAGTACAAATTTCTGGCTTGCGCGGTATTGAAACAAACGCAGCAACGTTAGACGTAGTTAAGTCACACTTAGATGAAAAGAAAATCTCCTACTTAAGTCTTGTGATGGAAAACGGGCAAATATTGGCGCGTTTCAAAGACACAGAACAACAATTACGTGCGCGTGATCTACTTGACGACAATATGGGTGATGAGTATTCAGTTGCCTTAAACTTAACACCTGCAACACCCTCGTGGTTAGCAAGCATTGGCGGTACGCCAATGAAGTTAGGTTTAGATTTAAGTGGTGGTGTTAGCTTCCTAATGGAAGTGAACATGCAGGAAGCGATTGTTAAGGTACAAAAAAGTTTAGTTGATGATTTTCGCACGGGTTTACGTGGCGAAAAAATTCGTTATCGTTCAGTTAAAGAAGTTAATGATGCCATTAATATTCAATTTCGTAATGCCGAAGACTTAGCAAGTGCAGAGTCATATCTAGAAAAACAAAACCGTGATGTAGTGTTTTTTAGTGATGAGGATAGCTTAACCTTATCCGCTAAAATGACGGATCAAAAATTAAAAGAAACCCGTGAATATGCACTGCAACAAAACATTACCATTATTCGTAACCGTGTTAATGAGCTAGGTGTTGCTGAGCCGCTAGTACAACGTCAAGGTCAAAAGCACATTGTTATTGAATTACCGGGCGTGCAAGATACAGCGAAAGCAAAAGAAATTTTAAGTGCCACCGCGACGATTGAATTTCGTTTAGTTGATACTGAAGGGGATTTAGGTGCAGCGCTTAATGGTCGTGTTCCAGGTAGCTCAGAGTTACTAAAAGAACGTAATGGCCAACCGGTTTTATTGAAAAAACGTGTCATGCTAACCGGCGATCATATTGTTGATGCGGGTTCAAGTTTTGATGAATATAGCCGCCCACAAGTTAATATTACCTTAGATTCTGCTGGCGGTAATAAAATGTCAAACAGCACTAAAAGCAATATTGGTAAGCCAATGGCGACGGTATTTATTGAATTCAAACCAACCGACCGTGTTGATGCTGAAGGTAATACTATCTTCGAGAAAGTTGAAGAAGTGATCAGTGTGGCTACTATCCAAGCACGCTTAGGTAAAACTTTTAGAATTACGGGTGCAGGTAGCCAATCCGAAGCACATAACTTAGCCTTATTGCTTCGCGCGGGTGCTTTGGTTGCGCCGATTCAAATTGTAGAAGAACGTACTGTTGGCCCAACATTAGGTGCTGAAAACGTAAGACTGGGTTTCCAAGCTATTATGATGGGCTTTGGTTTAGTCTTCATCTTTATGCTGATTTATTACCGTGCCTTTGGTGTGGTGGCAAACATAGCGTTAGGGGCGAACTTAATCTTAATTATTGGCATTATGTCGTTGATCCCAGGTGCAACACTATCGTTACCAGGTATGGCCGGCATAGTGTTAACTGTCGGTATGGCGGTTGATGCTAACGTACTTATTTTTGAGCGTATTCGTGAAGAAATTCGTGAAGGTAAAT
Source organism: Colwellia sp. MB3u-8 (assembly GCF_014076985.1). Classification (NCBI taxonomy): domain Bacteria; kingdom Pseudomonadati; phylum Pseudomonadota; class Gammaproteobacteria; order Alteromonadales; family Colwelliaceae; genus Colwellia; species Colwellia sp. MB3u-8. The sequence goes on along the minus strand of NZ_JACGVA010000062.1, from coordinate 98,763 downwards.
CAATTCAGCAGTCAATCCATCAAGGTTATGACGCAGCCTTTTCAACTATCATTGATGCCAATATTACCACGTTAATTGCTGCCTTGATTTTATTTGCTATCGGCACAGGACCCGTTAAAGGTTTTGCGATCACGTTATCAATCGGTATTATCACTTCGATGTTTACCGCGGTTATTGGTACTCGTACTATCGTTAACGCTGTTTGGGGTGGTAAACGTCTCGATAAACTTTCTATATAGGGCTTCAATTATATGCAAATTTTACAATTAAAAGAAACTGTTGCCTTTATGCGCTACCGCAAGGTGGCCTTGATATTCAGCATTGTACTCATGCTAGCCTCGGTTGTTTCATTGGCGACCAATAAGCTTAACTTTGGTTTAGACTTTACGGGTGGTACTTTAATCGAAATTGGTTTCGATGAATCGGCTGATTTGACAAAAGTTCGCGCTATTATGGACTCAAACGGTTTTGATGATGCTGTAGTTCAGTTATATGGTTCAAGCCGTGATGTGGTGATTCGTTTAGCACCACGTGAAGATGTTAAAGCAGAAATGCTAGGTAACCAAGTACTTGATATTTTACAAGCAGGTACTGGGCAAACTATTGATATGCGTCGCATCGAGTTTGTCGGGGCGAGTGTTGGCGATGATTTAGCAGAGCAGGGCGGTTTAGCTATGTTAACTGCGCTGATCTGTATTTTAGTCTATGTTGCCTTTCGTTTTGAATGGCGTTTTGCCTTAGGCTCAGTTATCGCGTTATTTCACGATGTATTGTTAACGTTAGGCTTGTTCTCTGTTTTACAGTTACAGTTTGATTTAACGGTACTTGCAGCGGTACTGGCGGTAATAGGTTACTCACTCAACGATACCATAGTGGTCTCGGATCGTATCCGAGAAAACTTTAGAAAAGTGCGTTCTGGTACGCCTGAAGATGTGATCAACATTTCTTTAACGCAAACCTTATCACGGACCGTTATTACTTCAATCACCACTTTGTTAGTACTTGCTGCTTTGTTCTTTAAAGGTGGAGCGCTAATACATGGTTTTGCGACAGCATTATTATTAGGGGTTTTTGTCGGTACTTACTCATCAGTTTATGTAGCCAGCTCGGTTGCGTTGGCATTAGGTATTTCGAAAGAAGACTTAATTCCTGAAGTGATTGAAAAAGAAGGTGCGGATCAAGAAGAAATGAGACCATAAAACGTCCTTAGCATTTATGATTAGATTTCTTTAAGGCCCGCATTATGCGGGCCTTTTTTTGATCGGTACTTTATAACTCATTACTTGATTTACTCGCTGAGCTATTCTATGCGAAGAGACATCGACCAAGGTAAGGGGGGTATTTTAATCACGCTTTATACTAATGATTAAATAAGCCATTGATTGCTTATTTAAACCCAGATGAGTGCTGACAAAGTTACAAAGGCTGATTGCTTCTTATTCAGTGAAGATATGGCGTTTGCATATTAAAAAAGCCAGCGAGTAAACTCACTGGCTTTTTATGTCTAGGATGACAGATCAGGATGTAAGGTCAATTTTTTGTTCCAGACAAAATATAAGGAACTACATCCACCTAGGTACTGCCAGGATCACGCTGTCGCTGTTAACCATAATGCATAGCGGCTCTTAACCATTCATGGCGCTGCAGAGCATTAGTGCAGCTCGGTAATTGCTCTAGCATTAGCCTAATGACTTACCTCCATGTAAGCACATGCAGGTCGATGTGAAAGAATGACGATATTAAGGATACCTGCAGACTATTTTAGTGGCTATATGGGTTATAACTGCGATTGAATATAGTTTTGTAAACCTATAGTTTTAATGAGACCTAATTGTTGTTCCAACCAGAAGGCATGATCAACTTCAGTATCGTCTAATAATTTTTCTAGAATCTCACGTGTTACGTAATCTTTTTCCTGTTCACACAGCGCAATAGCGGCTCTAAGCGCTTTTGCATCGGCATATTCCACATCTAAATCACTTTGCAGCATTTCAGGCACCGTCTTGCCAATATTTAAGCCTTGGCGCGTATGCATATCAGGTATACCTTCTAAGAATAAAATACGCTGAATGAGCATTGAGGCATGTAACTTTTCATCGTCAAATTCGTGATCAATACGTTCAAATAACTTATTCATGCCCCAATCCTCATACATCCGAGAATGAATGAAATATTGGTCCATTGCGGCTAGTTCATAGGAGAGTAGGCCGTTTAATGCTGCAATAACTTGCGTATTACCTTTCATATTATTTTCCTTCTAAATGGTCTAGCTTAAGCCGTTTACAGCTGTGCCTGAATAAATTTTTCAATACCCATAGCGTCGATTTGGTATTGCTGAGTTTCCAGCCAATCTAAATGTTCTTCTTCGTCGTTGAGTATAGTGTCTAACATTTCACGGCTGACATAATCTTGTTGTTGTTCACAAATAGTAATGGCGTTACGCACTACCGCAATTTGTGCGGTTTGAAAGCCAAGATCACAACGGATCATTTCTTCGGTATGTTCACCGATAGCCAATGGTGCTAATTGTTGTAAGTTAGGTAGGCCTTCAAGAAATAATATCCGCTCAATAACCTTATCAGCTTGCTTCATATCGAGAATTGATTTTTTATAGCACTTGCTGTTTAAGGCATTAATACCCCAATTTTTGTACATGCGAGCGTGTAGAAAATATTGATTAATCGATGTTAGTTCACTGGTGAGTACTTTATTAAGTATGGTGAGTACTGAGGTGTTGCCTTTCATTAGCATCTCAAATTTAAGTTAATTAAATATTGACTGCAATTATAGAAAGAAAGTAGCTAAATGAAAAGGATAGATTAAAAAAATATTTAAAAACAACGACTTGAGGTTTTTAATCGTTATCAGTTGCAGTCAGGTTATTAACCTAAGTGGGCTCTTTAGCCGACTTCTTTAAATAAGCTTTCATTGATAATAGTGTTATTAATAATATTTTGAGCAACCTTAACGCAAGTACCACACTGTGAACCTAATGGTAAGTGCTGTTTTAGTTCACGCATAGACCCGACACCAGATTCAGTGACTAATTGCTTAATTTGATGATCTGTAATGCCCTTGCAAATACAAACAAACATGATAAAAATTCTCTGGTGATTGATAACACGATTGATAATAGTTCTTATTTAGTTTCGTTTCAACAATTAATTTGTGCTTTTTATTAGTACACTGATATATCTAATAATTTAAAATATTAGAGCGTGCTCGGTATTTTATTACCCAGGTTCGTTAAGCCACTTTTATTTTAATGTAATTACTTTATAATAAAATTATTATATAACTATTTTGTTATTAAGTGGCTTGGGTTATTATCACCTAAACTGAGCATTAACCAGAAGAGCAGCAAATGAACCCAACTGAGTTTTATAAAAATTTGGCTGATGATATACGGCTTAAAAGTATATTGCTGATTGCCCAAGAAGGAGAGCTTTGTGTTTGTGAACTCATGGCGGCACTTGCTGAGTCTAGTCAGCCAAAAATATCTCGACATTTGGCGGTATTAAAAAGCTCAGGCTTATTATTAACACGTAAACAAAAACAGTGGATTTTTTATAGCATTAATCCTGATATAGCCACATGGGCACAACAGATTATCAGTTTAACCTTAAAAGAAAATATCAACTTTATTACTCCACATTTGCAAGCGTTACATCTTATGGGCGCTAGGCCTGAACGCATTGCAATTTGTTGTGAGTAAGCGACAGCAAGCTTAAATGAGCCTAATCACTTAGCAGGCTAAGTGATTATAAAATAAATTTTGACAGGAAAATCATCATGACAATTAAAATGGGTATTAACGGTTTCGGCCGTATTGGACGTTTATCAATGCGGGTGGCCTATGGCTGGGATGATGTTGAAATTATTAAAATTAACGATCCTGCTGGTAACGCAGAAACCTTAGCACATTTGCTTAATTTTGATTCAATACACGGTATTTGGCAACATCAGGCGCAGCATAAAGCTGAAAATATAGTGATTAACAACCATGAAATTACCTGTAGCCAAAATAGCACTATTGCCGACACGGATTGGTCAGGTTGTGACGTGGTTATTGAAGCAACGGGTGTGATGAAATCTACAGCATTACTGCAAGCTTATTTAGATCAAGGGGTGAAACGTGTGGTCGTTACTGCGCCAGTGAAAGAAGATGGCGTATTGAATATTGTTATGGGCGTTAATGATGACCAATACGACAGCGACAAGCACCCGATAGTCACTGCAGCCTCTTGCACCACAAACTGCCTTGCCCCGGTGGTAAAAGTGATTCACGAAAATATTGGCATTAAACATGGTTCAATGACCACCATTCATAATATCACCAATACTCAAACCATCTTGGATGCACCGCATAAAGATTTACGTCGCGCTCGTGCTTGTGGCATGAGCTTAATTCCGACCACTACCGGCTCAGCAACCGCTATTACCCATATTTTCCCCGAACTTAAAGGTAAGCTTAATGGCCATGCGGTAAGAGTGCCACTGGCTAATGCGTCAATTACCGATTGTGTTTTTGAGCTAGAACGAGCCACAACAGAACAAGAAGTGAATGATTATTTACAAGCGGCGGCGAATGGCGAGCTAAAAGATATTTTAGGTTTTGAACAGCGGCCACTAGTTTCAATTGATTATAAAACCGATCCACGCTCGTGCATTATCGACGCACCCTCGACTATGGTGGTTAATGGCACACAAGTTAAACTTTATGTTTGGTATGACAACGAATGGGGCTATGCAAATCGTACAGCGGAAATCGCTCGTATGGTGGGTCGCTCTGATCTGAATTTTGATCTGAACTCTGATCTGAATAGTTAGACATAAAACTCACCAAGCTAAAAGTTAAAGTAGATTTGCATAAATGAAAGCACTCAGTGGCCTATCAGTTCAGGTAAAACAATATTTAATGATCACCGGTAATTATTGGGCATTTACCCTAACCGACGGTGCGCTGCGGATGTTGGTTGTGCTGTATTTTTATCAGCTCGGCTATAGCCCGCTAAATATCGCGTTGCTGTTTTTGTTTTACGAAATCTTTGGCGTAATCACCAATTTAGTCGGGGGCTGGTTGGGCGCTCGTATCGGGCTAAACAAAACCATGAATATTGGTTTGGCCTTACAAATCATCGCTTTGGTTATGCTATTGGTGCCGAGTGGTTTTCTTACTGTGGCCTATGTCATGGTGGCGCAAGCTTTGTCTGGTATCGCTAAAGACCTTAATAAAATGAGCGCAAAAAGTGCCATTAAACTTTTAGTACCAGCAGGGCAGAGCGGTAAACTGTATCAATGGGTAGCACTATTAACGGGCTCTAAAAACACCTTGAAAGGCATTGGATTTTTTCTCGGTGGCGTGTTGTTAACTTGGTTAGGTTTTACTGGCGCCATTGCATTGATGGCGGCCATGTTAACGATTGTGTGGCTGTTCAGCTTGTTTAAGTTACAAGCAGACTTAGGTAAGGCTAAATACCAACCTAAATTTAAAGAGATACTATCAAAAAGCCGAGCGATTAATTTGCTTTCAGCCGCGAGGTTATTTTTATTTGCCGCCCGTGATGTGTGGTTTGTTGTCGCTTTACCTGTTTTTTTAGCCACCGAATTCGCTTGGTCACATAGTGGGGTCAGTGGCTTTATGGCTGGTTGGATCGTGCTTTATGGTCTAATGCAAACGCTAGCGCCAACATTCACTAAAAAACCTGCCAATAAAGTACCCACAGGTAGAGATGCCGCGATATGGGGGGCTATATTGGTTGTGGTTCCTGCAGCAATGGCGCTTGCCTTACAGAGCGATTTTTCAGCAAAATGGGTGGTTATTATTGGCTTAATGGTGTTCGCGGTTTTATTTGCCATTAATTCGTCACTACATAGTTTTTTGATTATTGATATGGCGGGTAAAGACGGTGTGTCGCTTGATGTAGGTTTTTATTATATGGCTAATGCCTGTGGCCGGTTGTTAGGCACTGTACTTTCAGGCTGGATTTTTCAGCTTTATGGCTTAGTGGCTTGTCTATATATATCAGCAATTTTTATTGCTTTCGCTGTGCTATTTGCCAGCTTAATTAATCCCGCTAGTAGTGACTTGACCAAGCAATCAACAGCGCTTTATTAGGCGAGATACACTGGATGATGGTGTTTAGGTTAAATAGGGCAGTTTAGTCACTCTACCTTTATTGGTAGAGTTCACTTTTAAGGTGTTTTTTATATCTTTCCAAGCGGTGATCTTACCGCCGACATTAAGTTTTTCAAAGCCTAAGCTAGCGGCTTTATGAGCATTAATATCGCCAGTTAACGCTAAAAAGCTCAGTAAGTGTTTATAGCTCTGACTGTCGCTAATATCTATCGATAAAAAGTCATCTTCCCTGCCTTGAAAATACTGATAAACCTGGCTTTGATGTTGTTGGTAGCATAGTGCTAAAAACTCAAAATCCTTGATGTTATCTAGCTTATAGGGCGTAAATATTGTTTGATAACAGCGTTTAATTATCGGGTTAAAGCCACCATCGTCGCGAATAAGGTTGGTATGCATACGGGCGAGTAACTTCTCGATGGAAGGTAGCCATTTATCCATAGCACGCCCTAAGTAGATAAACTTAGCGTTGGGATAAGCTTTATCTAAATATTGATAATCACAAAATATCGGCGTGTCGGCGATCACTTGCGCGTCCGTGAATGAGCGATCGGTATACGCGGTATGTGCGACATGAAAACCTAGCTCAAGCATAGCAGCACAAATACTGGTAGTACCGGTTCTAGGTAAGCCAATAATAAATATTTTGTTCATAATATTTGCAATCTTAGTGCTGAAAATTCACTATTGTACAAGGTGAGTGCACCATTGTATAAGCTGAGGACAATAAAAACTAAGTCTATTGAGTGCCTTATGACCCGGTAATAAAATGTGCGACCGGGCTAGTTTTAAGCGCCATTATTTATTGCGATCAACCGAGACCTGTAAGTCTTTTAAAATACCGTCATGCAAATTATAAACAAAGCCATGCACGGTAACATCTTGTTTTATATCCCAGGCTTTTTTTAAGATGGTTGTGTTACAAACATTGGCAACTTGTTCTATCACATTTAATTCGCAGAGCAATTTTAGTCGTTCAGTTTTATTTTCAACGGCATCCAAACGCGCTTTATGAAAACGATAAACATCTTTAATATGATGCAACCAATTATCAATTAACCCATGGCTTTGATTGTCTAGAGAAGCAATAACGCCGCCACAGCCATAATGTCCACAAACAATGATGTGTTTTATTTTTAAAACATCAACCGCGAACTGAATCACAGAAAGGCAATTTAGATCAGTATGGATAACTTGATTAGCAATATTACGGTGCACAAAAACTTCACCCGGTTGCATACCCAGTAATTCATTAGCCGGTACGCGAGAGTCTGAGCAACCTATCCATAAATATTCAGGGTTCTGTTGTTCTGATAAATGCTTGAAAAAGTTAGGATCTTCTTGTTTTATCTTATCAGCCCATTGCTGATTATTGTCAAATAAATGCTGTATTGAACTCATGGGGGGAACAACTAAGGAAAATATACCGTGATTCTAAGTTGTTACGCTAACAAGTAAAGAAAAAACTGGTCTTATATCTAAGGCTATCAGCATAGCTATGGATAAAGTGATGAGTTTTTCTCAAGATGATTCAGCGTTAATTAAAAGTATTTACTTTACCTTGGCGATAATTAGTTATAATAACGCTATTAACCCTAAATTGGAGAATAATGTGGCTGCTGCATGTGCCCGTCATATTTTAGTTAAAAGCGAAAAGCTTGCGCAAGAATTAAAGGCTAAAATTGCCAAAGGGGCTGACTTTGGGCAGTTAGCCAAGAAAAATTCAACTTGCCCATCAGGTAAGAAGGGTGGAGATTTAGGCGAATTTAAGCCAGGCCAAATGGTAAAAGCGTTTGATGACGTGGTTTTTAAAAAAGCGATATTAACGGTACATGGTCCAATTAAAACCAAATTTGGTTATCACCTTATTCAAACCATTTATAGAAACTAATCATAGAGCAAAACTAAGTCTTTGTAAGGCTGAGTACTTTTAAAACTCATTAGTTATAAAGCTCAGTAATTATACAGCTCAATAGCTATAAAAATTGAAGGGCTATCCACTTAGCCCGACCAACCACTACATGCTGTGGTTCCTTTCTTTTGTCATTTAGGTCTTGTTGGTGCGTAGAGCGGAAGTTAGCCACTCGTTAATCCTAATGACTGCATCAAGGCTCTAAACGGTCATTAGTGATATTGATTTAGATGCTCCCTTAATGTGTATTAAAGATGCAGGACAAGCATCCATTATTTTAAGGTATGAGCAAATCGCTAACATGGGACATGTTGTGAAATGGATACTTTTTTAATAATTCTATGGGGCGACATACTAATAATACTTTTAAAACATCAAATGCCAGATACAAAGAAACGACCCTGTAACAGATTTTGTTACAGGGTCAAAAAAACACCAACCATTACAATTCATGTTTTTTAAAATAAAACAATTATAAAATATTAAAAATGTTTATTAAATCGACGTGATACTAAACCAATCATTCCTAATACAAAAATGGCAAATGTCGATGGTTCAGGGACATCATGCGCTGCTGGTGGATCATGTGCCCATACGCTCATATGTGACAAAGCATCATCATTATTAATAAACAGATTCTTATCCCATGTTCCTTCAAATTTATATGCGGTATCTCCCAAGCCTATATTCAAACCATCGTCAATCAAATCATTGAAATTGAAATCATAAATAGCCCATGAACCATCATCAACACTGCCACTATTTGGCCCTTTCATTACAAAAGCCAAATGGTCAAACACACTTGGTCGACCTAATGCCACTGTCACAAACTCAATAGCAGAAGGATCCACTGCTAATGACCAGGTTCCATTGTCCAAAAAAGACAGGTCAATTACTAATCCGAGGTTGTAATTCCCTATAGAATCGTATTGAAAATTCCACTCCTCTCCTGATGTCGTTTCCGCGCCACCCAAACGAATCCATCCGGGATCATTGGCTTCACCAAGACCATCCAGATTTACCATAGAGTCCCTATCGTTTGTTAGAAAATAATCTCCGGGAACATAATAACTATCTTTATCTTTACCTTTACCTTTCAATACAGTTTCACTATTCAATAATCCATCACCAAGACCACCCATATTTGGGTTCGGATTATTTCCCCAGTCATTATCAGGATAGGTAACAAATCCCAAACAAGAAGTAGAATCGATGGCTGTATTAGTAGGAACAATATTCCCCCCAGCTGGCGCAACGGCAGTGATACCTGTTATTTGGACGCTTGTCGTTAAACATTTTTCATCACTTTCAACTTCCTTAATAATGCCTGCATTACTGAAGCCACAAACTATCAAAGCAAAAACTGTGATAGTAAATATGATTTTTTTCATTTCATTTCCTTATAAATAACTAACTGTATTATTACAAACAGTTTGTATGGCTTTATCTGATACACCCTGTTTTGATTTTCTGTCCATATATTACTTTTTTTATTCCGTTACTTTGATTATAGCTAAAGTTGAGAAAAACAAAATAATACTAAGATGACAACCAGAATGCCGTAAAATGAACGTCATTTTTCAGATAAATTAAAGAGCGAAAGTCAAATTTTTCTGGCCTTTTGTTCAACTGTTTTCATAACGTTAAAATAAACATCTGCGCGGTCATATTGCTCTTTTCTAGCTCAGTTGATGCCGATAATATTTGAATTTTTTCTACTCTAAGTATTGAGGCATTTCGCCTCAGTTAACTTGGTGTAAATGTGATGAACATTTCACGGTTTTTTTATGTAGTAGAAATGATTACTGGGTTTTTTTACATGATAGGTTGAACTGTAAAATCTTGTCTTGGTAAAATAAAAGGTGTCACTTCACATTAAAATGTAGAACTGATACTTCAACTTTATGTCTGCAAAGTGGCATAAGTGACGGTTAAACCAAATCCCCAATCAGTTTAGCTTTTAGCACTAATATTTTTTGGTGCTAATGTCCGCTCACAGCTTATTGCTACCGATGGCGACTCGTATCTGAACATTAATTTTTGGCACACTGCGGATATTAGTATCTGCTAACCAGATTTAAATTGGGATGAGTTTTTGTATCGATAACTACTCAAACACCAGCTTAATATCTCTTGACTGGAGTAATCGATTCCATTAATCACGCTAGGTATTGATTGCTAGATCTTTACCATTTTTTTAGTGCGCTGTGTTCCAAAAAATAGTTCAACCAATTTTTTGCACTATCGATTTCACTGAAAACATGAAAAGGTATTTTTGCTGCTTCATAAATCCGTGACAATTGTATCTGTTGTATATCGGTAACTTTACTATTGTAAAATACACTTGCGTTGGCGACCATGCCAAACTTAGCCCTGTACACGGTTAATTCCGTTAGTACTATTTCAGCTTCCGAGGTAAAAATACCACTATCTTGATAGGTAACTAAGGTTGCCCAGGATTTACCTTTTAGCTGTTTGATTATATTTTGCATATCGTGTTGATAAGTCTTTGCACTATCTTGGTTAAAAGGGCCAAAAGTTTTAACATTAACGATGTTACCATCAACTATAATTTCATAACTTTGCGGTGAATTTTCCATTATGGGTATTCCTTCGTTACCTTTAACAAATTATGGGATTGTCAACTTAATAAAGTCAACTATGATTTTTGGAATTCAAAGTTTTTTGAAATGATTGTTAAGGGTAGAAATGCCACTTTGCTGACCAAATATTGAAACTAAAAAGCCGGTTATTGTAGACTGTTTAGTGGTATAAATGACGATTAAACCAAATTCCCAATCAGTTTAGTTTTTAGCACTAATATTTGTTGCTGCTAATGTCCCTTGGTGCGCATTGAAGACATTAGCTATTGGTTAAACGCTAGGTCTTCTGCGGACATGCTAGAAACTACTTAAAACGCCAAAAATTGCGACAGAGCTGACTATTTATCGTGGCTATAAAGCACTCCTCAAATGACTGTTTTATAGCTACCTTCCTTTTTATTCAAAGTAGTAAGTTTGATATTGATTATCAAAACTGTTATCTACGTTTGATTATAATTTAACAACAAATTGATAGATTTAAATTGTATGATTGCTGCTAGTTTCTTAGCTCTTTTCGTAAAATTTTTCCGATAGAACTTTTAGGTAGTTCATCTAAAAAACTCATTTTTTTAGGAACTTTATAGGGTGTTAATAGTTCTCGGCAATAACGTGTAATCTCTTGATAGCAAAGATCAGCGTTTGGCTTTTTAACAATGAAAGCAGAGACTAATTCACCAGATTTAGGGCAACTCTCGCCAACCACCGCCGCTTCTAAAATATCGGGGTGAGACATTAAAATATCCTCAACTTCATTGGGATATACATTAAAGCCAGAGACAATAATCATGTCTTTTTTTCTATCTACTATTTGAAAAAAGCCATTACTGTTTCGCAGAGCAATATCGCCGGTTTTAAACCAGCCATCATGGGTTAATACTTTTTGGGTTTCCTGAGGTTGTTGCCAATATCCTTGCATTACTTGTGGCCCTCGAACAACTAATTCTCCTGTTTCTCCTTGTTTTACCTCCTTATCATCATCATTCCATATTTGTACTTCGGTTCCGATCACAGGTAAACCTATAGTGCCTAATTGTTCTTTGCCAGGTTCATTCAAAGTCACTACTGGGGAAGTTTCCGATAAACCGTAGCCTTCAGCGATAGTACAGCCGGTAATTTTATGCCAGTTATCTGTTGCGGTACAAGTGAGAGCAGCGCCACCGCTAATAGTAAATTTTAATGCGTCAAAGTTAACTTCTTTAATTTTTGGATGACTACATAATCCAATAAACAAGGTATTGATGCCACAAAAACCAGTCACTTTATTTATCATCAAAGTGTCGATAAAACCTTCAATATCTCTAGGGTTTGGGATCAAAATATTATTATTACCTTCACTAAATACCCATAAATTCAGTAGCAAGGCGTAAATATGATAAAGCGGTAATGGGGTGACAAAACATTCTTCACCTTCAACCGCCACGCTTGATAAACGCTCAGACGCTTGTATTACATTACTTAATAAATTTTTATGGGTTAATACCGCACCTTTGGATAACCCTGTTGTGCCACCCGTATACTGAATAGCAGCGATATCGTTGATGTTTATCGGTTGACGGCTAATCGTTGAAAATTCACTGCCTGACTTTAAGGCGTCACTAAAACTGATTAAATTGGCGGAAAGTACTTTATTCTCATTGATGGTTTGCGGTTGTATTAAATCTATGGCGTGAGTGGCAATAACCGTATCAATGCTAGTTTGCTCAATAATCCCAGTTAATTTAGGTAATAAATCAGCCAGAATAATAATGGCTTTTGCGCCTGAATCACTAAATTGATGCTGCATTTCACGTGCTGTGTACAGTGGGTTGGTATTAACTAAAACTAACCCCGCGCGGATAACCCCATAAGCGGCAATTGGGTATTGGGTAAGATTAGGTAGTTGAATAATCACCCGATCACCTGCGTTAAGTTGAGCTACTTCTAGTAAATATTTCGCCAATGCAGATGATTTTTTATCAATGTCAGCAAAGGTTAATGTTTGGCCCAAACATTGATAAGCCATCTCGGTGGCATTTTTGTCCATCGCTTGTTCAATTAAATCGGCAATACTCTTGTGGGCTAAGGTTAATCCTTCACTAGTAGGGTCAATCGCTTGGTTTACTCGTGGTAATGTAGTTGATGATTGCATAATTAATGGCTTCACTATTTGATGAATATTTTATAAATAAGTTTTTGAATAAATTGGTTATAAGGAGGGAAAATTAAAGCTCCTAAACTTAATCTTCCTCGTGAAAAAATCGCCTTAGCTTTTGATAATGCTAAAAAACCTTCATGTCCGTGGTATTGCCCCATACCTGAATCACCTATACCGCCAAACGGTAAATCGTCTTGTGCAACATGCATTGCTGCTTCGTTTATGCACACACCACCCGCTTTTGTTTTATTCAGAACTAGGTGCTGCGTGGCTTTATCAAAACTCATTAAGTACAGCGCTAAGGGGTTTTCACGTTGATTGATATAGTCTATTGCCTGCTCAATAGTGTTGTAAGGCACAATAGGTAATAAAGGGCCAAAGATCTCTTCTTGCATAACCCGCATGTCATCTTTAATATTGGAGATTACGGTTAACGGCATTTTCCTCACACTTTCATCAATTTTATCCACTGTTAATTTGGTAATCACTCCACCTTTATCGCTCGCGTCTTGTATTAAATGCTTTAATCGTTGAAATTGAGCATTATTGATAATGCCGCCATAATCTGGATTATTTTCAATACTTGGGTATAGAGAATTAAACTGAATTTTTAGTGTCTCTATCAATAACGGAATTTTTTCTTCAGGGCAAAGTAGGTAATCTGGTGCGACACAGGTTTGACCGCTATTTAAGGTTTTTGCGACTAAAAATCGCGTTACAGCAGTCGAAATATCAATGTCTTTACCAATAATAACAGGTGATTTTCCACCTAGTTCTAAAGTGACAGGCGTCAAGTTTTCTGAGGCCGCTGCCATTACTTTCTTACCAATGGTTGTGGAGCCAGTAAAAACTAGGTGGTCAAAGTTTAAATGAGTAAAATGTGCCGCAACAGATGATCCACCACAAATTACCGTGACTTTCTCAGGAGGAAATGCACTGGCAATTAGCTGTTTCATTACCATGTTAGTTTTGGGAGTAAACTCTGACATTTTAATGATGGCACTATTTCCGGCTGACAAAGCAGTGATCAAGGGACCAAGCGCTAAAAAGACCGGGTAATTCCACGGTGTGATAATGCCAACTACGCCAAGGGGTTGATACTGTACATAAGCTTTTGCCGGTTGAAATAGCGGATGAACATGCCTTTTACTCTGCTTCATCCAGCGTTTAATATGCTTAATGGTGTAGTTAGCACTCAGTACAGTGGTGAGAATATCGCCCAGTTTACTATCGTCTTTACTTCGATGACCAAAGTCGTCACTCATGGCATTAAGTAACTCATCTTGATGGTTAATCAATGCCTTTTTTAATGCCTTAACATCAGTAATCCTTTGCTTCGCACTGGGTATTTCCACGTTTGTTTCATTTTGCTTTTGCAGTAAAAAAAAACGTTCTAATTGCTCTATTTCTTGTTTGTCATCGCATTCGGTATAAGGGTTATCAGCCATTACTTTCTCTATTATGCACCCATGTCAAGTGTTCAATACTAGAATGCTTTCCTGTCTTAAATCCTAACTTTCGATGCCATTTTTTTGTCTTTCACGTCATAACAGCTGATTTAGATAAAATAGAATTTGGCTAATAATAAAAAATTTCACTCTGTCGTTTAAGCACCAATAGTTGTCAGATGAAGACAGTAAACTTTACATTATTCAGGTTATCGTATTAGGCAGTGAAAATAAAAAAGTTATAAAAGAGAGTGTTTAAATGCGATTACCCTATGTGCTAATACTACTATTTTTATCTGCTTGCCAACCTAATCAAGAAGCTAAAAAAATCAATGACACAGAGGCCGAGTTAATGAATAACTTGGCAAGTAAGTCAACGATTAAGCATCAAGCACAAGTTAAAAAAACTATTAACTTATCAGACACAACTGATTTTATCCAAGCCAATAAAGGCTTGATTGCCCGTGCTGAAAACTTGCTAATACGTAATACCGACAATGATATTCTTTGGAACAACCCGGCCTACAAATTTATTAAAGGCGAAGCGCCAAACACAGTTAACCCTAGTTTATGGCGACAAGAAAAATTAAATAATATTAGTGGTTTATTTAAAGTCACAGACGGCATTTATCAAGTTAGAGGTTTTGATTTAGCCAATATGACCATTATTGAAAGTCAAAATGGTTGGATAATAGTTGACCCACTAACAGCCAAAGAAAGTGCACAAGCCGCCATCAAATTTGCACGACAGCACTTAGGCAATAAACCGATCAAAGCGGTGATTTTAACGCATGCGCATATTGACCACTTTGGCGGTATTCTTGGCATCGTAAGTGAGCAAGAAATTGCACAACAAAATATTCGTATTATTGCCCCAGAAGGTTTTATGGACGCTGCGACCAGTGAAAATATTATTGCGGGTATTGCTATGTCGCGTCGTTCGGCCTATATGTTTGGTAAAAATTTACCAAAAAAAGTCACGGGTCATGTTGGCTCTGGATTAGGTAAAGGTCCTGTTTTTGGTACATTTGACATTGTTAATCCAACCGAATTAATAAGCCTTGATAATACCAAGCTTTTAATTGATGGCATTGAGTTTGTTTTCCAAAATGCGTCAGGTAGTGAATCCATTGCGGAGCTTACTTTTTACTTACCGCAATTAAAAGCTTTTGGTGGAGCTGAGCTAGTGTCTCGCAATATGCATAATTTATATACATTAAGGGGGGCAGAGGTTCGTAATGCCTTAGTGTGGAGTAATACAATCAATCAAGCATTAATATTATTTGGTCAAGCAGACTTATATTTTGGTAGTCACCATTGGCCAGTTTGGGGTAACGAACAAGTCACTACCTTTTTAAAAAACCAACGAGATTTATATAAGTTTATTCATGATCAAAGTGTTCGCCTGATGAATTTAGGTTTCACTGGTGATGAAATTGCCGAACAAATCACCTTGCCGGAATCATTAGGTAATTATTTTTCTAACCGAGGTTATTATGGCAGTTTAAGCCATAATGCTAAGGCAGTGTATCAATTTTATATGGGTTGGTTTGATGCTAATCCGGCACATTTAAACCCTTTGCCACCACAACAATCGGCAATAAAATACGTTGAAATGATGGGGGGGTCAGCGCAAGTTTTACTCAAAGCGGCAACTTTTTTTGAGCAAGGAGAGTACCGTTGGTTAGCCGAAATGCTCAATCACGTGGTGTTTGCTGAACCTAATAATACACAAGCGAAAGCCTTGTTAGCCAAAACGTATCAACAACTAGCATTTCAAGCAGAGTCAGCAGCATGGCGAAATTTTTATCTCACTGGTGCACAAGAGCTTACCCAAGGCGTCAGTAAAAAAGGTATTGATTTAGCGGTGATGGCAGGTATCTTCAAAAATACCCCTGTGAACAAATTCTTTGAATCAATGTCGGTTAGGTTAAACAGTGAAAAAGCACAAGCGGAACAGTTAAGCATCGCGATTGCTTTTACTGATCTTAATGAGCGTTATATTTTAACGGTTAACAATTCTGTGTTACATCATTCCCTAGATATCGAGAACACAAAAGTACAAGCAACGTTATCATTAACTCATGATCTATTTATTAAAATTCTTATCGGTCAAGCAGGTATTAAAGATACCTTGTTTTCAGATGATTTAACGGTGGATGGCAGTATTTTGGACCTAGTGAGTTTCTTTCGATTATTTGATAAACCCGACGGACAATTCAACATAGTGACACCTTAGTGTGTATTTTGAGGTGAAAAAATTTGTCGTACTTAACATAAAAGTAGTCATGTAATGCTCAGTATTCGATTTTATATCGGGTCATACTGAGTTTCATCATTCAAAAGATTAGGATTTTAATGTTTTTTATTCAAGTATGGTTTTATAAAATTCTCATGGTGGGATTGAAAGTCGCAATTAAGCTTATTCCACAGCCGCAACCGATTATTTTTACCGGGCAAAATTCGTCACTTGCTTTGGTTGACCTCATTATCAATCAACACGTTAAACGCGTCTTAATTGTCACTGATAAGGTGTTACATCAACTGGGTATTACCGATAAAATTTGTCAAAAACTAGCAGAAAATCACATAGAAGTGATTATTTTTGACCAAGTGATACCTGATCCTTCTGACCGTATTATTGAGCAAGGCATTAATATGGCTAAAAATAATCATTGTGACTTGGTATTAGGCATTGGCGGCGGTTCATCACTTGATGTGGCAAAAATGATTGCGGTATTAGCGACAACAACAACAACAGTGAACAATGTCGCTGGTTTATTAAAAATAAAAGCACAAGGCTTACCGTTATATCTATTACCCACCACCTCAGGTACGGGCTCTGAAGTGACCATGGCAGCGGTTATAACCAGTAGCAAATCTGAAGAAAAATTGTTAGTTATTTCACCGAAGATATTACCTATAGGTACAGCTTTAGACCCCCTATTAATGCAGGGTATGCCAGCACACATTACCGCGGATACGGGCTTTGATGCGTTAACCCATGCGATAGAAGCGTATTTGTCTATGCATGCAAATGAGCAGACTAACTTGTATGCTTTAACGGCAATAAAATTAATATGTAAACAGTTACCTATCGCCTATCAAGAGGGTAATAATATTGCAGCAAGAGAAGCGCTTGCTGTTGCGTCTTGTTATGCCGGCTTGGCGTTTACTAAAGCGGGTTTGGGTTATGTGCATGCGATTTCTCATCAAATTGGTGCTAAATATCACCTTCCTCATGGCATGACCAATGCGATTGTTTTACCACATGTACTCACCTTTAATAAACAGTCTTCACGTACCCGTCTAGCACAATTAGCAAAAGCCATCGGCTTAGATGACGCCAATAAAAGTGAGTTAGCCATGGCCGAATTGTTTATTGAGAAAATAAAAGACTTACAACGCACCTTAAACATTGAAGAGACGATTGCGTGTTTATGTGTTGGCGATATTGATGATTTAGCCAAAGCCGCTTTAAAAGAAGCACACTATCTTTATCCTGTGCCACGATATTTAGACTTAATAGAATGTAAAAAATTATTCCAACAACTTATGCCATCGTAAAATTATCATCGATAAGAATAACGATTATAAATCAAAAAATTACAAAGTGAGGGGAAACAAATGAAATCAATATTATTAATGCAAGGACAAGGGTTGTCTCAACCTAAGTTATCAACAACCTTGAGTGTACTTGCTCTATCTACCATGCTGGTATTGCCATCGTTAGTAAACGCAAATGAAATTATTAAAGCTTTTAAAGTTAATAATAATTCTTCTGTGCAAGCGATGAAAGAAGCAGATAACAAAGCCAAAGAAGAGTGGGCATACAGTGTTGGTATTCAAGCATTTATGTTCACTATTCCTATGATAATGCATGATGTTCAGCGTGATCTACGTATGGATTTAAAAAAGATAGCACGCATTAAAGATAAGTGCCCTTGTGCGCCGGTTGGTCAATGGGGTCATTCATCAAAATTGGCTACTTCAAACGATACTATGCCTTATACGCCGAATAGAGATACCGTGTATTCGGGTTTATCTGTTTTTTTGGCTGAAGAGCCAGTGATCTTAGTTGTGCCACCGATTAAAGATCGATATTACTCATTGCAAATCGGCGACGCTTATATTGCTAATCAGCATTATATAGGCACGCGTGCTACGGGATCAGATGGTGGAAATTTTGCCTTAGTCGGTCCTAATTGGCATGGTAAATTACCTGATGGTGTTAAAGCATTACGCATGCCAAATAATTCAGCTTTAGTTGCGTTGCGCATTGCCACTTATACCGAAACCGATGAAGACGTGGAATTGATTAAAGCCTATCAACAACAATTTGATGCCGTACCTTTATCTCAATGGGGTCTTCCTAAAGAACAACGTCGTTATGATTTACCCAAATTGGCGAATACCAGTATGAAAAAAGGTAAATTAGGCTACTTTAGTTACGCTGCTGAGTTATTAAAAGAAAACCCACCGGTTGGCGAAAATAGAACATTATTAAACACCTTTAAACATATTGGGCTTTCAGATACGCATGCCTTTGATCCCCAAAGCTTAGATCCTGCTATTCAAAAAGGCTTGGTTAGAGCGGTGCAATCGGGGATTGATATTATTAAATGGAAAGTCAAATTTAGAGGGACACAAAGTGACAACAAATGGAATGTAGATTTTGTCG
This sequence comes from Colwellia sp. MB3u-8, assembly GCF_014076985.1. Taxonomy (NCBI): domain Bacteria; kingdom Pseudomonadati; phylum Pseudomonadota; class Gammaproteobacteria; order Alteromonadales; family Colwelliaceae; genus Colwellia; species Colwellia sp. MB3u-8. The sequence goes on along the minus strand of NZ_JACGVA010000062.1, from coordinate 79,849 downwards.
GTGGTAGTTATGGCAGTGATTATTTTGCACGCGCTGAAGGCGCAGTTCAAGGGTTGTTCGTTCACTCTCCTGAGGAAGCTGTTTATTTTCACACTTATTCAGACAGTAGTAATGAGCCTTTAATTGGTAAAAACACCTATAAACTACATTTTGACAAGGGCGAGTTACCTAATACAGCTGAATATGGCTTTTGGTCTATCACGATGTACGGCGATGATTATCAATTAGTAGGCAATGATATTAACCGTTATTCCATAAGAAAAAGTACCAATGGCTTGAAGTACAATGACGATGGATCCCTTGATATTTACATTCAACCTACATCGCCCGAAGGTAATGAATCTAACTGGCTACCAACGCCTAAAGAAGGTATTTTTAGATTAAACTATCGCGTGTATTTACCGAATCAGGAAGTGCGTCAATGGAGCTCGGTAGAGCAATATTTACCTGGCGTTAAAAAAGTAGAATAATAAACAATAAAACCTTATACACATAACTTGAAATATTAATGATTTCGAGTTATGTGTTGATTCTTTGTTCTTGTAATAATTTTTGGCTGTGTTGATTGCGGTAATGTTTAGGGCTGGTTTTAGTCCAACGACGAAAAGCGCGGGTAAAACCACTTTGATCTGAAAAACCTAACATGTAAGATATTTCGATTAAAGGTACACGTTGTTCCGCTAACAGTTTCTCCGCCATATGATGACGACACTCATCCAGTATTTCGTTAAAACTTTGCCCCTCCGCTTTTAACTTTCGTTGCAAAGTACGTAAGCCTAATGCTAAAAATTTCGCGATATCCTCTATTTCAATTTCACCCTTTAACATATTATCTAAAATATACGCTTTCACTTTTGTTGACACCAAATCTTGACTGAAATGCTTTAAATGCTCATCAATCCACCTCTCTAGTGTTTTGGCAAGGGAGGGATTAGCAAGCATCTGTGGACGCTCTAGATCCACTAATGAGTAAATGATTTTATGACCCGTTTGATTAAATAAAACAGGACAATTAAAGAATGCTTGGTATTCCTTAACAAAGGCACTTTTATCGTGTTTAAAAGACACTTCTAATGGCGAAAACTCTTGTGTTGTCATCACACGAGATAATGAAATCAAAGTCGACATAAATGCCTCAATGGCTTCAACAGCAACAGGTTCATTTTCTGGGGGGATATCAACATGTAGGATAACGGTGTCGTTAATTTTTTCTAAACGATGCTCAGCAGCGTCAGTGGTCATTTTAAAATAACGTAAGCTATGCTCAAAACCTTCCATAATAGTACGACTAGAAGCAAAAGCTAAGCCAACAGCACTATAGGTATTAGGTTGAAAAAATTGCGTTAACCGTAAGGCAAAACATTCATCTTTAGTTTCAAGTACCGCAAGTTGCCATAACACGGCCATTTGTTTCACGGGTAAACGTACTTCAGGATTATTTTGAATTGCGTCTAAATCTATATGGGCTTGCGAAAATATTTTTTTACTGTCAAGACCATAGCTTTCAATCGCTTTGGCAATGAGCAAAGCCCAACTACCTATCGTTGTTGGTGTATTGGGGATTAATGTCATAGAATTCAGTTTTTTATTTGATAAAATATCTAAATAATTAAGTTAATATAACAGTTTAAGATATCATCGAGAATATGTCTATATTAGAGGATTTATACCAGTTAAATCAATTTTATGAAATAAAAAAGCCCTAGATAACTAAGGCTAAATTTAATGTAACTTTTAGCGCTGATTAATAAAAGTTATACTTAAATTGCACACCAAAACTACGACCTACTTCAATCATATTAGCATACCCCCCTTTTGTAAAAGGTAAGTCAAACGAGAAGTTTCTTGTTGTTTCATCGGTGATATTTTTACCCACCAAGGCAACTTCCCATTCTTCTTGATACATTAACGCGATTCGCATATTCACTTTTGTGAAGGCTTTCTGTTCCGTGAACGGATTTAAATCTGTTGATGTGTAAAAGTCTGAACGATAATTAATATCAACATTAGTGATTAATTCATACTGATCAAAAATAAAAGTAGCATGTTCAATGCCTATATTTGCAGTAATATCAGGCACTAACGCATTAGTTTCCCCTGTTAAATCGCATGATTCACCTGTTTCATCGACATTATCAGAGACTAAAACATTACTGGTAAAGCATTTGGCACCTTTAAAGTCATCCCATTCAAAATCTAATAAACCGATACCACCGACAAGTGTCACATCATCTAAAACAGCCCAGCGGCCATCTAATTCGATACCAGAGGTAGTAGCTTCACCCGCATTTTTAACATTAAAACCGACTTGACCGTCAAAAACAGAGGTTTGTAAATCATTAAATTTCATCTGAAAAACAGCAAAGTTTAATTCAGCAGCACCATAATCTAAGGTTAATTTTCCACCAAACTCCATAGAAATTACTTCTTCCTCTTCAAACTCAAAGTTACCTCCTAGGTTAGAACGCGCATCAAAACCACCAGATTTAAAGCCTTGAGCACCTTTGACATAAAGTAAAGTGTCGTCATTTAATTGATAACTTAAGGTTAACGAAGGCGTTAAACTCTTTTCTTTTCTTGAGTCTTTTAAGGAATGCTCATCAACAGTGCCATAAATACTATTAGGTATATTTTGCGTAGGAGATCTTAATAAAAGTGGATCTAAATAGGGAAACTTATCACCTAACATTAAACTGTATGCATTACCCGGTAAACCCGGTAAATCAAAGTTAGCTAAAGCACCTGCGAGTGCTGGTGGTTTGACTAATGCTGATTCTTGTATTCTTTGACCTGTTTTGGGGTCAATAACTAACATATTACGCTGACCGTCTTTTTCTTCCTCGCTATAACGCACTCCTAAAGATGCAGTTAATTGGTCAGTTAACTGATAATCAAATTGTCCAAATATAGCCCATAAATCTGAACTAGATTTAAATTCACGTTCAGCTCTAATTGCTAATGGATAAACTGATGAAACTTCAGAATACTCTAAATCAGAACTTTGAAAATAAGCACCAACTATATAATCAAATGTTTCATTACCTGGTGAAGTCAAACGAAACTCTTGGCTAAACTGTTGATAGTTTTCATTAAAATCAGGTGAATATATAAGTGTTCGAGCTGTACTATCTTGATCTTTAGCGCCATCAAGATCGTAGTCTTGCCAACCTGTGACGGAATGAATAGTGTGATCACCCAATTCATAGGAAAGGTTTAACGTGACATGATTAGCGGTTGATTCTTCAAATTGTTTTTCACCTAATGCCGGTGTCGTGTTAGCGGCTTTATAATCAAAATCATATTCTATTAAACTTGCCAGTAAGGCTTCAGTTTTTGTTGTGCCAGCATCTTTAAGGTAGGGTTCAACCGTGACAATAAGGTTTCGTCCCTTAACTTCATCAGTATCACGTTGAATTTTTAAATTTGCATTGAGTTTATCACTAATGTTCCAATCAAGTGTTAAACGTGCGGCGATGTTATCTCTTTGTGGTTCATCATTGCCCGTCACAACATTTTTGACATAGCCGTCATCACTTTCATATTTCATCGCAATACGAGCACTTAAGTCGTCGGTTAAGCCACCTGACACGTTAAACTCAAGATCTTGTTTATTAAACTCAGGGACATAATAACCTTTAACTGATGCTTCAAATTCCTGAGTGGCATTTCTTGAGGTAATATTAAGCGCACCTGCGGTGGTATTCATGCCAAACAAGGTTCCTTGAGGTCCACGTAATACTTCAACCATATCAACATCTAAAAAAGAACTACGCATTAATACCGCACGGCCGCGGTAAATGCCATCAACATACGTGCCTACCGTCTGCTCAAAACCTTGGTTTGGCCCTGAACCCAAGCCACGCATATAAATATTATAACCTTGACCGGATTTACTCACGGTAAAGTTAGGTACATAGTCAGACATTTCTTCCATTTGAGTAATGCCGCTTTTCGCTAATTTATCACCGTTTACTGTAGTAATTGAAGCAGGAACATCTTGTAAACTTTGCACTCTTTTTTGTGAAGTAACCTCGATCACTTCAAGTGCGTTAATGGTTTCTTTTGCATCATTTTCTATTTCTTCAGCAATACTCACTTGTTGATGAAATAACGCAAAAAGTGACATTGCAATTACAGATTTATTAAAACTCGGTGTTGTCTTCATAGATTCCCCGCTTATTTTTTATATATTATTGTTTGGCGATGAAGTTAAAGTTAATCGTTAAAATGATAACCGCATGGCTAATTATTGTTGTTATATAGACTAGTTAATTTTGACTAATAAATACTTGAACTTAAACGTCAATAATTAGCCGTTAAACGACAAAGTGCTTTTAATAAGGCTAAGTGAACTTTGGATAACGTCAGAGTATTTTTTATCAAGCTAAAAAAGGGAGGGTTTTATAGCCCTAAGGCGAATTTCACTAGGTTACTATAAGAATAACGCTGATACGGAGGCCAAATATTCTAATTTAGTTAGAAGTAGATCAAGGGTTAGTTAATTATTTAATGTCGTTTAAAGAGTAGAGCAGTTCTTACTCTAAAATTTTATAATGTCCGTTCGTATCTAAAGTGATCATAAATATGGGTGTTTTTAATCATTGAATTAGGTCGGCTTTGTGGCATAAGTGATCGACGAGGTTAAACCTAGTAAACACAAGATGTAGTGGTCGGTTGGGCTAAGTGGATAGCCCTTAAAAATTAGCATTTATCAAATTTAAGCGTTATTAAGGTTAAGCATCTGCGCTATAAATTTAGCGCTTATTCCTGCTCTTGATCTTTTTTAAGTTGTTCTGCCTTTCGGCTATCTACTTTGTTTTGTTGCTCGTCTGAGAGCTCAAATTTACTGGCTGATTGCTTGATCAATAAAATACCGGCGATAACAGAGCCAACAGCAACAACAAGAATTAACATGTAAGTAAAAGTCATATCTATATCCTTTTAAATAAAATTTATGGGTAAGAAACTTGTTTGCTATCTATCTTTTTAGTTTAAAAAAAGACAGATAGAACAATAGCATGTTATTTATGAATATGCTTGCAACGCGCCAGCAATAACACTTGTTTTAAGCGGGTGTAATAAAGTCAGTTTAACTAACCAGTATCTAGAATAAATATCTAGAATAAGTATCTAGAATAACTAGCTAGCACTAGATGCTATTCATTTGTTATACGCTGATAGTAGGCTCGGCTTTTGTCCGCTTGCTGACATAAATCGGTCAGGGCGTGTAAACTGCGCGTGCTCATTCGATGCACAACATCAGCATCAAGGATGATCATTTGTTGATGTTTAATTGCTGACAATATCGGCCATTTCTGCCAATCATAACTATCATTACCCGCTTGCTTTTTTGATAAGGGTTGAATAATAACATCAACATTTGTTTGCAGTATTTGCTCAATATTTACTTGTGGATATTGGGCTTTTGCTGCCATAAATGGATTATTAATACTGCAAGCGTCTAAAAACTGTTGCGGCCAACTCCCTTTGGCAATGGTGGTTAAGGGTCTAGACCACACTTCATAAAAACCGGTGAGTGGTTTTTTATGACCATATTGCTTTTTGATATTGGCTAAATCCGCTAGAAACTTAGCCGCAACACGTTTAGCTTGCGCGCTGTGACCTGACAGTTTCCCGAACAAGCGCAGCTCTTTAGCAACATCTTCAAAGCTATTGGGCTGCGAGTAAACCACACGAAAGCCCAGTTGCTTAATACGGGCTAAATCATCACTTGGGTTACCACTCTTCCAAGCGATAACTAAGTCTGGTTGTAATTCAATGACCCGCTCTAATTGAATACGTAAAGAGCTGCCAATTCTGGGTATTGTCTTTGCCGCTAGCGGATAATCAGCGTGATCAGTAGTAGCAACGATTTGGTCGCCGGCGCCAATATCAAACAACATCTCAACAATGTGTGGTGATAATGCAATGATGCGTGGTTTAGGCGCATCAATAACCGCGGCATGATCAATACTTTTACTTGTGGCTTGTGTGCTCGCAATATAAGCAAAGCCCAGTAATATAATCCCTAGGTATTGGCTGAATTTCATGACGATTCCATTGGTGTTTTATGACAGCAATATGGGCTACCAATCAATACCTTTTTGTGCTTTTATACCGTTATCAAAAGCATGCTTAAGCGGCTGAACTTCACTGACGGTATCGGCAAGTTCAATGATACTGCGATGACATGCACGGCCAGTGATAATGACATGCTGTTTAGCAGGGCGATTAACGATAGCTTCAATCACTTCATCTAAATCTAAATATTTGAATGACAGCATGTAGGTTAATTCATCAAGTAAAATCACGTCGACACTTTCATCTTTTAGTAAGCGTTTTGCCTCTTCCCAGACTATGACGGCAGCGGCAATGTCTTTTGACTTGTCTTGGGTGTCCCAAGTGAAACCGGTTGCCATGACATGAAACTCAACGCCATTATTTTCTAATAAATTACGTTCACCACAGGCCCAATCACCTTTAATAAATTGTAATGCCGCCGCTTTATAGCCATGCCCAACCGCGCGGGCTAGCGTGCCAAAGCCTGATGTTGATTTACCCTTACCATTACCTGTGATAACAATAAGTAAACCGCGTTCTTCTTGAGCGGAATCAATGCGGGCATCAACTTTTTCTTTAAGGCGTTGCATACGAGCTTGATGATTTTGAGTTTTATCTGTATCTGTTGTCATGTGATTTATCCTGTTTTACGTGTGCGATACATGATCGCTAAAAAGAAAATACTGCCAATGGCTGAAGTAATGATGCCAATCGGAATTTCGACATTACTCAGCAAACTGCGCGCGGCAACATCAACCCAAACTAAAAAGCATCCGCCAACCAAGGCGGAGCCAATAATTAACGGCATGGTGGTAACGCCAACCAGTTGCCTAACAATATGTGGGATCATCAGGCCAACAAAACCAATACCACCGCAATAAGCCACTATGGCGGCGGTCACTGCTGCACATAAAGCTAATAGAATTAAACGCAGTTTGTTAACGTTAACGCCAAGGCTTGCCGCACTTTCATCGCCCAGCAACAGCGCATCTATTTGTCGGTGTAAGGCAAAAATAGTCAGTAAAGTCAGTAATACCATGGCACTGATCAAATAAAAGTGAAACATTTCAACGCGCGTTAAACTGCCCATTAACCAAAAAATAACGCGGCTGGTGGCAAAAGGGTCGCCAAGGTAAAGAATAAAGTGGCTAATAGAGCCAAGCATGAACGACACCGCAATGCCGGTTAATAACAAATGGTTCATATTACGCAGTAAGGTCGCGATACCAAAGACAATGACCACAGAAAACAATGCCCCAAGAAATGCCGCCAATGGCAAGGCTAGCGCTTGTTGGTCACTGAGCACTAAAGTGGCGATGGTAGCGCCCAAACCTGCGCCAGAAATAATACCAAATAAATAAGGGTCGGCGAGTGGGTTACGAGTTACATTTTGCAGTATTGCCCCGGCACAAGCTAAACCCATGCCAGCCACTAAACCCACCAAAACACGTGGAATGCGTATTTGCCAAATCACCATGTCGTGCATAGTGGAGGCGCATTGATTAACCACACATTGAAATATATCTAGGCTAGTAATGCTTGCTGGCCCAAAGGTTATCGACATAATAATGGAGAATAAGGTAAAAGCAATAAGGCCTGAAAATACCCAGACATTTTTACCTTTGCGGTTGCCAAGAATACTCACGCGTGTTGACCTTTACTAGTTGACTCAGTTGACTCAGTTGACTCAGTTGACTCAGTTGAGCACATTGGCCCCGTTGGTTTAACAGCCGATTGATGAGCCATCATAGTATCAGCTGCGGGATAGAAATAAACTCTAGGTACGCCACAATGTTGTGCGTCATCTCGATAACAGGGTAAACCAAAAACTTTTGTTAACAGCTCAGGCTTTAGCACTTGATCAACACTATTGTCGCTGACTAAGTTGCCTTTATCTAATAGCAGCAAACGATTACAGTAATGTGCGGCTAGATTGAGATCATGTATGGTCATAATAACGGTAATATTTAACGCTTTTACTAGTTGTAATATTTGATGTTGGTAGAAAATATCTAAGTGATTAGTAGGTTCATCTAAGACCAATATTTTTGCTTTTTGTACTAGGGCTTTAGCAATTAATACCCGTTGTTGTTCGCCGCCAGATAAGGTGTTAAAAAATTTTGCTTGGCTGCTAGCTAAACCCACTTTTTCTAACGCGAGCATAATATCTTTTTTATCTACGTCATTATCACGAGCAAAGAGGCTTTTATAGGGCAGTAAGCCCATTCTAACCACATCATATACGTTTAAATCAAATATGGGGGGCGAGTTTTGTACCACTAAAGCAAATGTTTGTGCTAATTCATGTGGTTTGTAGTCGCTGATTTTTTTATTTTTTAGCTTAATGTAGCCTTGCCAATTTTTGTATTGGTTTAGTATGCACTTAAGGAGTGAGGTTTTACCGGCACCATTAGGCCCGATAATGCCAATAATATCGCCGCGGGCAACATCAAATGAAATATTATTGAGAATACTTTGTTTATCAACAGCCCAAGAGACTGACTCAACACTGAGTAATTTTGCCATTAAAGCCAGCCTAGCTTAGTGCTAATCACGTTTGGTATGTGTTGGATAATAACTAAGGAGTATATTTTCATTGCGGCCTAGAGGTTAATTCAAAAGCTTATGTTGCATAATAAAACTAACTACAGCGCAGAAAATAGGATACGAATGCCTTAAAGACAGTGTAACTTACGTGTATTCCCGCACGGTGTTAACATGATTAGCTTGGTACAATAGGTTGATACTAGGTGTCCTGACTTATAACTTTTTATTAAAAGCTATTTACAGTTGCGGGTACAGTCACGGAATTTAACCGTGTTCCCTATCAATTAGCCAAGACAATAACAAAGCATGTGGCTAAAGGTATCAATTATTAGGCAAGAGATTTTACGGCTTAGCATGCTGCTTTACAATAAAAACCGTCATTTGACACGCTATAAGCGGTGTAAAAAAAAAGGAGCTAATGCTCCTTTTTTATTTTGACACTGTATTTTGACAATTTTTTTTACGCGTTAATTAGACCTAAGGTAATTTTTCTTATGTCATCAGTAAAGCCAATATTACCAAATTTTAACGCGCTTCTCAGGGGCGATATACATAGCGTCACCTGCTTTAACGTCAAAGGCGCTATAAAACTCAGGCATATTTGATAATGCACCTAGCGCACGGAACTCACCTGGGGAATGTGGGTCTGTCGCTACGCGATTTCTTAATGACTTTTCAACCATTTTTCCACGCCATATTTGTGCAAAGCCCATAAAGAAGCGTTGGTCGCCGGTTAAGCCGTCAATCACTGGGGCTTCTTTACCATTTAATGAAGCTTTATAAGCTTTATAAGCGATATTAACTCCGGATAAATCACCAATGTTTTCGCCTAAGGTTAGTTCGCCATTAACCTTTAAGTCATCAAATACCTCATAGTTGCTATACTGTGCCACTAAGTTATCCGCGCGCATGGTAAAGGCCGCTAAATCTTCATCAGTCCACCAGTTACGCATGTTGCCTTTACTATCGTATTTGCTACCTTGGTCGTCAAAGCCGTGGCCCATTTCATGACCAATAACGGCGCCAATGCCACCGTAGTTTACCGCATCGTCTGCCGCTAAATTAAAAAATGGTGGCTGTAAAATAGCCGCTGGAAAGACAATTTCGTTTTTAGTTGGGTTGTAATAAGCATTAACGGTTTGAGGTGTCATCGCCCATTCTTGTCGGTCAATTGGACCACCAAGCTTAGCCAGTTCTTTTTGGTGAGCAAGCGTACCAGAGCGTATTGTATTGCCGACTAAATCGTCACTTTTAATGCTTAGTGCTGTGTAATCTTCCCACTTATCTGGGTAGCCTATTTTAGGATCAAAGCTGGCGAGTTTTATACGTGCTGATTTTTTAGTCGCCTCTGACATCCAGTCTAGTTCGTCTATGCTTGCGCCGTAAGCATCACGTAAATTTTCAACCAGTTCTGTCATACGGGTTTTAGCTTCAGGCTTAAAGTGACGGCCAACATAAACTTTACCAATAACTTCACCTAAATTGTTATTAACTACGGCAACACCACGTTTCCACAGTGGGCGCTGTTCTTCACGACCACTTAACTGTTTTGAATAAAAATCAAAGTTTTCATTCGCTAACTCGGTGGTAAGTGAGCTGGAAAAGTTACTCAGAGTGTGAAAAGTGAGGTAAGTCTGCCAATCAGCTAACGATGTTGCCGCGAATGTTTCACCAAAACCTTTAATAAATGAAGGTTGGTTAATAATGATATCTTTCTGCGAGGCTACACCCTGTGCTGCAAGGTAGGCGGTCCAGTTGAAAGCATCTGTTACTGTGTTTAAATCGGTAACATTAAATTTGTTATAACGCTTAGTACTGTCTCGAGATTCAACTTTTGTCCAATGAAAACCGGCTAACTGAGTTTCAAGCGCCATAATGGTTTGAGCGGCGGCTTTACCATTTTTTAAACCCGCTAAGTTGAATATGTTTTCAATGTGGGCAAGGTAACCAGCACGTAATGCTGAAAAACGTTCTGCTTCATTAAAGTAGTAGTCTCTGTCCGGCAAACCTAAACCACTTTGCCATATATGTGTGGCATATCGTGTTGAGTCTTTTGCATCAACACTGATATAAAAAGCGAGCGGGCTACCGACACCAATTTTTTGATTTTCACCAAAGAAAGTGGCGAGTTCATTTTTATCTTTCAAGCCATTAATTTGGTCAAATATTGTTTGTACTGGCGCTGTGCCTGCAGTGTTACGAGTATCTAGATCCATAAATGAACGGAATAAGTCAGCCACTTTTTGCTCATCACTGCCCATTTTTAGATTTTTAGTCGCGGCTAATTCTTCGATAATCGCTTTTACGTTGTCATCAGCTTCATCACGTAAGTCATAAAATGAGCCAATGGCGGTTTTGTCACCCGGAATTTCGTGAGCGTTTAACCATGCGCCGTTAACGTAACGGTAAAAGTTGTCTTGTGGACGAACAGACAAGTCCATAGTGGCTTTATCAATACCCGATGACAAAGCCGTTTTTTGCATAACCGGTACTTCAGTCGCAGTTTTTGTGCTGGTATTATCATTACAACCTGCAATGAATAGTAAAGAGCTGCAAACAGCCGTTGTTATTATTTTCTTCATTCAATACTCACAATTTAATTAGTAGACTAACTTTTATTTAAAGTAAAAAGATATTAAAGGCTATAACGCTGATTTACAAGGATAAGTTAATATTATTACATATTATTAACTTATCCTTGTACGTTAACGTTTACCCACTAGGAAATATGTAGATGTTTTCTTGTTACGTATTAATAACCATTTTTGTCATTTATCTTTTGCTGCAGAGCGTTTTTATTTTTTTTCATGGTTTGGTCTAGTTAAAAAATATCTTGTTAACTTGTATGTTAACAGCATCAATTTAAAAAATTCTGCAACAGCCTAAGTAGAAAAAATTACAATAGCTCGCTTATTATGAGTTAGTGTTGTTATGCTAAGTGGCTTACTTAACAGTAATGTGGTGGAACTTAATGGCTATTTATAACCCGCTAACTAAATGTTCGCTGCGGGTCATCAGGGTAATACAGGCCAGACTGACTTAAACAAGCTATTTGCTCAGACCTTGGCTGGGTTAATGGACAAGGTAAGGACCTTTAAATAACCCTAGTGGCTTAAGTTGTCATCATTCAGTTACCTTTTACCCTTTACTGTTTACCGTCAACTTTATTGATCTGAGTACTGTCTATGATCGTACTCTAACTACTTGAAGATAATTGAGAAATATATTCTATGCATAGTCGTTTATTTTATCTGGTCGCCTTACTTGTTATTAGTAGCCAAACTTTTGCCCAGTCTTGGGGCAATAAAGACACTAATAAAAAGACGGTGATAGTTCAAAAAATCATTTATCAAACTCAAAAAAATAGTTTAGAAGCCGTAGGCACTGCGGAAGCCGTTAAATCTGTTACGCTTTTTCCTGCGGTCAATGAAAGGGTGGTTGCGGTTAACTTTGTGCCTGGTCAGCGTGTTAAAAAAGCACAAGTATTGATGATGTTATATAACGAACGTCAGTTGGTTACCTTGGAAAGAGCCAAAATTGAATTCAAAGATGCGGCCAGAAAAAATCTCCTATTAGCAGAAAGTATTAAAAAAGGTGCTGCATCACAAAGTGATTTAGATGATTCTATCACCACACTCGAGTTGGCAAACGTAGCCGTTAAAGAAGCGAAAATAGCCTTAGATGAGCGTATTATACGAGCGCCCTTTGCGGGTGTGGTAGGGCTAACTGACATCCAAGTAGGTGACAGAGTTAACCTTCAAAGCGTGATCACCACCATAGACGATCGCCAAGCATTATTTATCAACTTCACCGCACCAGAAATAGCAGTGGCTTTGTTGTCGCAAGAACCCCAAGTGCAGCTAGTACCCTGGCAAAATCGTTTAGTGACTATCGAGGCAAGTATCGCACAAGTTGACTCACGCATTAACGAGCAAGATAGAACTATTCGCGTCAGAGCGCTACTCGATAATAGCGAAGACACTTATCGACCCGGTATGAGCTTTCGCGTTAACTTAACCGTGCCTGGACAAGATTATATTGCTGTGCCTGAAGCGGCTTTATTATGGAGTGCCACGGGTGCTTATGTTTGGCAAATGGTTGATGAAAAAGCGGCACGAGTTGATGTGAAAATTCGTGAACGCTTGCGAGGCACTATTTTAGTCAAAGGTGAATTTAACCTAACCGCACCTTTGGTAGTAGAGGGCGTGCAGCAATTACGTCAAGGACAAGCATTAAAAGCACAGAACACTTTCAATGAGTCTATTGTCAAAGAGGTTGAGGGCGAATAATGAAATTACCGTCTATGCCACAATTAAATGATTTACCTTCCTTAGCTATTCGCCGGCCAGTATTGGTTATGGTGCTTAATTTACTCATCATTTTAGCGGGATTTGCCGCGATAAATGATTTGGAAATAAGAGAATTACCTGATGTTGACCGGCCCATGGTGACCGTGTCGGCCAGTTATCCTGGTGGCTCGCCAGAAACAGTAGACAGTGAAGTCACCAGCAGAATAGAAGGTGCAGTTGCGCGAGTCAGTGGTGTTAAATCTATTCGAGCTTCAAGTGAAGAGGGCTCTTCTCGTATTCGGGTTGAGTTTAGGCCAGGTACAAATCTTGAAGACGCGGCCAATGAAACCAGAGAGTCGGTCAGTAGAGTACAGCGAAATTTGCCTGATGAAGTGGAAAGACTGGCCATTATCAAAGCAGATAGTGACGCTCAAGCGGTAGTCAGTTTAGCGATTAGCAGTGACACCTTAGATATGGAAACACTCACCGAGCGGGTTGAGGTTGATTTAGCGCCTTTGTTTTTAAGCATTCCTGGCGTCGCTGATGTGTCTTTAAATGGTGAAAGGCAAAGGGTAATGCGGGTTTCAGTGGATGCATTGAGACTGACCAGTTTTAACTTATCTATGTCAGATGTCGCCGCTGCCTTACGTTTAGCGCCTTTTGACGTACCAGCCGGTAGTGTTAAATCAGCAGACCAAGAGCTTATTGTTCGGGCCAGTGCTAACTCAGTTAGCCCTGAAGATATTGAGCGTATTGTCGTGTCGGGTAATACCCGTATTGGCGACGTGGCGAGTGTTTATTTTGGACCGGCTGACTCAAAGAGTATTGTCAGGTTAGATGGCATGCCGGTGGTCGGTTTAGGTATCGTGCGTCAGGCGCGTTCAAATACCATAGAGATCTCTGACGAAGTGTTAGCTATGGTGAAAAATCTTGATAAGCGCTTTGCGGATCTTAATATTGTTGTTACCTCTGATGATGCGGAGTTTATTCGAGGCTCTGTAGATGAAGTGATTTTATCGCTCAGTTTAACGGTATTATTAGTGATAGGCACACTGTGGTTATTTTTAGGCTCCTTTCGTGCCACCTTAGTGCCAGCCCTGTCTATTCCCGTGTCGTTAATTGGCGCATTAGTGATCATGTGGGTGCTGGGCTTTTCGATTAATATTCTGACCTTGTTAGCCTTAGTCTTAGGTACCGGCTTAATTGTCGATGATGCCATTGTGGTATCAGAGAACATTCAACGCAGAAGAGCAGAAGGATTAGGCGCTAGAGCTGCAGCGGTACTAGGCACTAGAGAAGTGTTTTTTGCGGTTGTAGCAACAACTGCGGTATTGGCTGCGGTGTTTATTCCGATCGCTTTTTTACCCTCAACAGCGGGACGCTTATTCAGAGAGTTTGGTGGCGTGTTAGCGGGGGCGGTTATCATATCTTCATTTGTCGCCTTAAGTTTGGTCCCTGCACTAACAGCAAAGCTACCCGTTAACAGTAAAAAAAATGTACTGTTCGATCGTACTTTAGGTGCCTTTGGTACTTGGGTTTTGACTAAATATAAAGCCTTATTAAGCCTAGCGCTGGGTTATGCATGGGTAACCTTATTAATTTCGGTCATTGCTGCTGCGTCAGCCGCTGCACTGTATAACGAAATTGAAAATAAATTATTACCCTCAGAAGATCGAGGTTCAGTGCGTATTTTTGCTCGAGGCCCGGATGGGGCCGGTTTAAACTATATGGACAGACAAGCACGGAAAATGGAAGAAATATTATTACCCTACGTGCAAGATGAAGATGTTAATTCCATTTACACCGTGGTGGGTCGTTGGGATCCTAATATTGTTTTTATAACCGTACCATTAGAGCACTGGGATAATAGAAGTAAATCACAGCAAGAAATTATTAGCGAAATGAGCCCTAAATTGCAGGCTATTCCGGGCGCTCCAGGTCGAGCTTTTGGGTCGAATAGTTTAAACCTTAGAGGACAAGGCGGTGGTTTAGAATTAGCACTAACGGGTGATACTTACGAACGCATCTTTGAAGCGGCGCAAGCCTTTAGTAAGATTGTTGAAGAAAAACTACCTGAGTTAGGTCGTCCCAGAATTGGTTATCAGCCAACTCAACCACAATTGAAAATTAATATTGATCGGCGCAGAGCCGAAGAGCTAGGTGTGCCTTTTAATGATATCTCTAGCACTTTGCGTGCGGCTATCAATGGTGATGATATAACCGATTTAAATATTGGTGATCAGGCCGTGCCATTAATTTTACAATCTAGCGGGCGCTCGACCAGTAATCCTTCCGATTTAACTAATTTGTTTGTTAAATCTCGCGATGGCAATTTAGTGCCATTATCCAGTCTTGCCTATATATCAGAAGAAGGTGTTGCTGCAGAGTTAGAAAGGCAGGCGCAAAGGCGGGCAATCGAAATTGACCTAGAACTACCGGATGAAATATCTATGGCTGATGTAGTTGAACAATTGCGTGAGATTGGCAATGACAACTTACCGCCTGGCATAGGTTTAGTGTTTTTGGGTGAAGCCTTGACGTTTGAAGAAACGTCTAATCAAATTGCCATGACTTACCTGTTCGCTTTTCTGATTGTATTGTTGGTATTAGCCGCTCAATTTGAAAGTATTAATAGTGCGATAATCGTGATGATCACCGTACCCTTTGGCATAGCGTCAGCTATTTTCGCGCTTTATTTAACAGGTACGTCTATTAATATTTACTCACAAATTGGCTTGGTGATGTTAATTGGATTGATTGCCAAGAACTCTATTTTATTAGTTGAGTTTGCTGATCAATTAAGAGATCAAGGTAAGACGGTTAAAGCCGCCATCATTATGGCAGCCGAAGTACGTTTTAGACCCATTATGATGACCTTGATATCAACCATACTAGGTGGCTTACCGCTTATTTTATCAACCGGAGCCGGTGCAGAGTCACGTAATTCAATTGGTTGGGTGGTATTTGGTGGTTTGGGTATTGCGGTGGTATTTACTTTATTACTGACGCCTGTTTTATATCAGCTTATTGCACCCTTTACTAAACCTAGAGCCGATGAAAGTGATCAACTTGAAGCTGAATTGCTTGAGGCAGAGCAAAAAGGCTAAGGTGCGCCATCAGCACCCAATGAAGCTTGTTCCCGATTGGGGTAAAGGTTCATTGGGTGAAAATGTTAAAAACTTTTGGCATTTTTGGCATTTTGGGTTTTTTAGCCTTTTTAGATAAGCATTTAGCGTCTTGAAAATACATCGCAGGTGATCACTGTTCTATTGGCGATATTATAGCGTTTATCAGAATAGACTTTAATCGCGTTAATAATATTCGAATAGCAGAGCAGTAAAAAAATCTAACATATGGGTACGCTAACGTTTGTTCAAGACCATCAGCAAAAACCTAGGATATGATAATAGTTATCATGGCTGAATAGATAATTGTTATCATAAGTGGTGTAGATAATTTATTAAAGGGAATGTCCATGAAAATATATGAAGCAGCAACAGCACCCAATGCAAGGCGTGTCAGAATATTTCTCCATGAGAAAAACATTACAGGCATCGAGTTTGTTCAAATGGACATTCTACGCGGTGATAACTTAACTGAAGCGTTCAAACAGAAAAATCCATTGGCTAAAATACCCATTTTAGAATTAGATGACGGCACAGTGATTAGCGAAAGTGTGGCCATTTGCCGATATTTTGAAGAGATAAATGCAGAACATCCATTAATGGGTTCAAGCCCGCTTGAGAAAGCCATAATAGAGCAATGGCAACGTCGTATGGAATTATCTTTTTTAATGCCAACGGGCATGTGCTTTCAACATACCAGTGGTTACTTTAAAGACCGAATGAACCTTGTTCCTGATTGGGGCAAAGAATGTGGTGAAAATGTGAAAAAGTTTTTGGCATTTTTAGACCAACACTTAGCGTCTTCACAATACATCGCAGGTGATAGCTTTTCTATTGCCGATATTACAGCGCTCATCACCATAGACTTTAATCGCGTTAATAACATTCGAATAGCTGACGAACAAAAAAATCTAAAACGCTGGTACGCTAACGTTTCTTCAAGACCATCAGCAAAAGCTTAGGCTGCTATATTTAGTTATAATAGTTATCATGAATGAGATAACTAAAGCGCACAAATGCACCGCATCAATAAATCTGGCAGGATTTTTATTAGCCGTGGTCGATAACGGGCGGCCATATTAACTCGTTGTTGGTGATGTAAAGTGCAGTTATTGGGTCTCTTTACATCGTTTACCGTTAGTATAAAAAAACAATAGCCTGGCCAGTGAGCAAACTTAAGCCAAAGCATCGACTCATTGCAAGTCTCGTACTGACTGTTTAGTTGAGTTTCGCTAAGTTTAGGTTAATAAAGTTGAAGTATGTCTGCTTAGACTTCATAATTTTTATAGTCCTAATTTGTGCTACAACGGGTTAGGGAGCGGGCAAGAGAAAATCAAAAGTAAATTGATTGATACTAAGTGTAAATAAAGAGGACTAACAAAAGTGATATTAAAAAGAATGTGTTTGCTGTTTTTTAGTTTAATGGTGTTAAGCCTACCCAGCTGTGTGGTAGTGACTACCGCTGTTGGTGTAACAACCACTGTCGTTGGTGGCGCTATTGATGTTGTTGATGCCGTAACGCCAGATATTATCGACGATGACGACGACTGAAGTTAGGCGATAATATTGATGTTAATACTTTACTTGAAAGTTTTACTCGAAAATTTTTATTTACTCACTATAGCGATTGTTTAGTCTTAGCGCTTTAGTTTTATTATTGCAACATGGGTGATTCTGGCGGGTTACAAAAAAGTCAGTCCCCACAGGAAAAAGCAGAGTATTTTTTATTATGTTAATTCTGTTGAGTGCAATTTCATGAGTATTAGGTATGTTTGGTCTATCCATGTATCCATGTATTTAAGTATTCATCTAGTTGAGTTGGGTAGAAGCATGCATGTGAATAGTCCAAAACTAGCTAAATTTAATGAGTTAGCACTAATTTACCGATACTGCTTAATAAAATGTATAAAAGTGAATAAAGTCTGAAGATATATCTTGATGAGCTGTGCTATGATTTTAGGCTCAATAATCTTGGTGCTATTAGCATTATCAATAAAGAAAGAGTTCATGTTTCAACCAGTTAGTGTTTACATCGGCTTAAGGTATAGTCGCAGTAGTAATGGCAAAGGTTTTGTCTCCTTTATCACATTTTTCTCTATTATCGGTATTGTGCTCGGTGTGGCCTCTTTAATTACCGTTGTGTCTGTTATGGATGGTTTAGAGCGAGAGCAAAAACGTCGGGTACTAGGCTTAGTGCCGCATGTATTAATGTCCCCCCAACAAACTCATATCAATAATTGGCGCGATTTACAGCGCGATATTCTCGCCTTGCCTGACGTTACCCAAGTAACACCGTTTCAGCAAAGTGAAGCATTAATTCAGTCTAAAACAGCACTGCAAGGGGTTTTAGTTCATGGCATTATGCCTGAATTTGAACAACACAATATTATCAATAGCGCCATGGAATATGGCCAATTAGCCAGTTTAGACACCACGCCATTTAGCCTGGTTTTAGGCCAAACGCTAGCGCGAAAATTAAAGGTTAGCTTAGGCGATGTTGTACGTTTAACCTTACCGAACAAAACCTTATTTACCCCCATGGGGCGCGTGCCTGTGCAGCGTACATTTAGTATTGTGGGAATTTTTAATGTGGGCTCTCAAGTTGATGAGGCGATGGTTTTTATTGCTATCAAAGATGGCGCGAAACTGCATCGAAAAAAAGGTGATGGTGTTAATCAATTAAGGTTGTATCTAGATGATGCCTTTAAAGCCCCGCGGGTCATTGCACAGTTATCGTTGAAATATCCAGATTTTAACTTTGTCAGCTGGCAAGAGAGTCAGGGGGCCTTATTTGCTGCGGTCAGCATGGAAAAAAATATGATGTGGCTCATGCTGAGTTTAATTGTTGCGGTTGCAGCTTTTAATATTGTCTCAGCGTTAGTGATGGTGGTTATTGATAAGCAAGGTGAAATTAGCATCTTACAAACCCTAGGTTTAGACCGAAGTGGTATTGTGAAAATTTTTATCACTCAAGGCTTAACCAATGGTATTTTGGGCGTTATTTTGGGCGTTACACTTGGGGTAATATTAACGCTAAATTTAAATCATTTGTTTAGCTTACTCGGGGTTAATTTATTAGGCGCAGGGCAAAAATTACCTATTGCTCTTGATGTGGTCAATATTTTAGTGATTGTTGCTTCTGCACTAGTCATGAGCTTTTTAGCGACCCTTTACCCGGCCTATCGTGCTGCGCAAACTCAGCCAGCAGAGGTACTCAGAAATGAGTAGCCTAATACTTAATGACATGAACAATAAAATGAAGAGCAAAATGGACAGTGATTTGGAACATAATATCAACCAAAGTAGCGATGAAAGTGGCGATAGAAGTAGCGATGAAAATGCGGTAACACCTAAGCTTCCTTTAGGCTTAGAATGTCGCCAGCTAAGTAAATCTTATCAACAAGGTCCGGTGACCACAGCCGTATTATCCAAGCTTGATTTGGCAATTAAAGCCGGAGAGTTAGTGGCTATTGTTGGCCGTTCGGGCTGCGGAAAAAGTACCTTTTTGCACTTAGCTGGCGCGTTAGACACGCCAAGTGCAGGCGAGGTGTTTATTAATGGGGTTAACATTCATCAATTATCTGAAAAGCAACGGGCAAAATTTCGTAATCAACATATTGGTTTTATTTATCAGTTTCATCATTTAATGATGGAATTTACGGCTGAAGAAAATGTCGCCATGCCGTTGTTAATACGGGGTGATAAGCCCAAAGCTGCCATGACTCAGGCTAAAGCTATGCTTGAACTAGTGGGGTTAACTCATCGCAGTCATCATCGACCTTCTGAGCTTTCGGGTGGCGAGCGTCAACGTGTTGCCATTGCTCGCGCATTAGTGACCAAGCCGTCACTTGTTTTAGCCGATGAGCCAACGGGTAATTTAGATTTTGATACCGCTGAACAAATTTTTCAGTTGTTGCAGGAGTTAAACCGGACCGTAAATACCAGTTTTGTGATTGTTACCCATGATTTAACCTTGGCGGCAAAAATGGATCGTCAACTGCTTTTAGATCACGGACACCTAAAGCCACTTGACGTTAACAGCGACAGTCGTATGAAAAAAAATGAGGACGCTTAGGTGCTAAAACCGTTAAGTGTTTTTATTGGCTTACGTTATGTGCGTAGCCGTCATAGCAAAGGGTTTTCGTCATTTATATCCGCGTCCTCAACTATTGGTATTGCCATTGGTGTGATGGTGCTAATTGTTGTGCTTTCAGCCATGAATGGTTTTGAACGGGCGTTGGCGACACATTTATTGTCAATTGTACCTCATGCTGAAGTGGTCGCGGTGAACTCACCTATTACGCAATGGCCAAAAAGCGTTTCTCGTATTGAGCAAAATCCCCATGTTATTGCCGCGGCTCCATTTGTCAAAACTCAGGGTATGATGCAAAAGTCTGCAGCACTTAAAGGTGTTGAAATCCGTGGTGTAGACGTGATGTTAGAGCCGCAGGTTTCCGCTATTTCGCGTTATATGATCGCTGGCAAGTGGCAAGACCTAATACTTGAAAATGGCGTTATTATTGGCGCTGGTATTGCTCGTAAGCTTTCGGTGCAAGTGGGCGACAAGGTTCAGTTATTACTACCCCCAGCTCATTTGAACAACCAAAAAAACAGTAAATCACAGCAATTTCCTGTGCCCATGACGCAACAGGCCATTATTGTTGGGGTGTTCAAATTTGGTGGTACGATAGATGACACACAGGTTTTTATTAACTTAGCGAAAGCGAGTGAATTACTGGGTTATCAAGCGGATGAAGTACAAGGCATTCGCCTAAAGGTTGACGATGTTTTTGCCGCGCCACAAATTGTTCGTGAGGTGGCTTTTGATTTTGATTTTTATGTTTACATGCTGGACTGGACCCGGAGTCATGGTCATTTATTTAATGATATTCAGTTGGTACGTTTAGTGATGTTTATTGTTTTAGTGCTAGTGATTGCCGTGGCTAGCTTTAATATAGTGTCGACCTTAATTATGGCGGTCAATGAGAAGAAGTCAGATATTGCCATATTAAAAACCATGGGGGCAAAGTCGAGCACTATTATGGCCAGCTTTATGTTTCAAGGATTAATGAATGGCATTGTGGGTTGTTTACTGGGTGCCAGCTTAGGGATTTTAATCTCGTTGAATTTAACTGATATTATCCGTGCTATAGAAACAGCCTTATCGGTAGAGTTTTTATCTTCAGAGGTATATTTTATTGATTTTTTACCCACGTTATTACGCCAACAAGATGTTATTAACACCGTTATTACGGCCTTAATGATGAGTTTGTTAGCGACCATTTACCCGGCTTGGCGTGCAACCAAAGTAGATCCGGCGCAAGTGTTAGGGCAAGCGTAAACGTTAAGTTAAAGTAATAATATAAAGTAATAAGATAAAAAATCAGACGTTACGTCTGATTTTTTGTTTATGATGAAGGGGTAGCTTGGCTTCTTCGTGCTTTGCGTTTTTTCCACTCTTTTGCTACTGAAAAGCGCCAGATAATATTTATAGTTAAATAACCTAAGAGAGCAAAAACAGCCGCAAGTACACCACAGCCGACAATAAAGGCGGGCCCAATAGTTGAAACACTATCAATTAGCCACTGCCAATTTGCTTCAAAAGCGAATTTTCTTGTTGGTACATCGACAATCCAGGTGCCAACAACATAACAAAAATAAAAAATTGCCGGCATAGTCAAAGGGTTAGTGATCCAAACAAGGGTAATAGATAAAGGTAGATTTGCATGTACTATAATTGCAAAGCCTGCGGCTAAAACCATTTGAAATGGCACGGGCATAAAGGCAAAAAATAAGCCGACAGCAAATGCTTTACTCACCGAACGGCGGTTCAAGTGCCACAAATTAGCGTTATGTAGTAAAGCACCAAACATTTTTAAATGTTTGTTATCTTTTATTTTTTGGTGATCAGGCATAAAGCGTTGAATTATTTTTTTCGGCATAAATTACTTTACTTAACGTTACTTGGCTAAATGGAAATTAATCACTATGGAATGGTGGCTACTCACATTTTTTTTCAGTGCTATTTTGTCATTATTTATACCTATAGTGCCAGAGTTTTCTTTACTGCTCATTATATTGTTGGTTTCATTAATATTTATCTTTATAGGTAAATTTCGTTTTATGGCTATTGCGCTATTCGCGGTTGTTTGGATTTTAATTGCTGGCAGTCAATATCAAGATACCTTAAAGCAAAATAACATCAAGCTTGAGCAGTTGCATAAAAAAGTTCATCTAATTCAAGGTGAAGTGAGTAATATTGTTCATATCAAATCTGGTAGTAGCCGTTTTAACTTTTTAGTTAGCCATTGGCAGGGTCGAAAGGTTAATGAAGCATTTAAGGTACGCTTAACTTGGAAGGCGCCAGACAAACCTCTACTGCAGGGACAAAAGTGGCAATTAGCGGTAAAACTTAAACCTGCGCATGGCTTGGCTAATATCGGTGGCTTTAATTACCAAGTCTGGCTACTTCAGCAAAAAATAGTCGCCACTGGCTATGTTAAGACTAAAACTAAAACTAAAGCTAAAACCACAAATAAAAATAAAACCGAAATACAAACTAAAAAGCAAAATATTTTATTGCATCAGCAAATTAGTTGGCGTCAATATTTGTATCAAAAATTATCCGTGGTGTTAGCTGATAAACCGCTGGGTGCGCTAATTTTAGCCTTGGGTTTTGGTGAGCGTGGAGAGTTAACACGCGATCATTGGCGAGTGCTTTCTGCAACGGCAACTCAGCACCTTATTGCTATTTCTGGCTTGCATATCGGCATAGTGGCTTTTGCAAGCTTGATTTTTATACGCACTGTTATTCGTTTATTGCCCTTGAGTTTACTGTTGTCGATGCCTTGGCAACTGAAACTGATGCAAATAAACTTAAGCTATGCTCCCATTCTGTGTAGTGGTGTTATGGCATGGTATTACGCCTATCTGGCGGGTTTTTCTATTCCTACCTTACGTGCTTTGGTGATGTTGTTATTGTTTTGGTCACTTAAAATGATGCACATAAAGGTAACACTATTACCTTGGTTATTACTGGCCGTTTTAATTATTTTACTGGTTTGGCCGCTTAGCTTACTCAGTGCGAGTTTTTGGTTATCGATATCAGCACTCGTCATTATTTTTTCGACATTTTCACGTTTTTCCATGCGCACGATAGCACCAGTCCTAACAAGAGATAAAACATCATTATTAACGCTTGAACCCTTGCCTAAAAATAGGCTTAAAAAGCAATGGCATGGCGTTAAAACTCGGGTGTTACTTTGGCTTAAAACCTTGCTTGTTATGCAACTAGCACTGACAATAGCTATGTTACCCATAGCCGCATCGTTAAACTATCAACTACCCTTAGCCGCTTTTTTTGCCAATATTGTTGCTGTACCTTTGATGAGTGTGACGGTTATTCCTTTAACGCTGTTGGCGGTTATTGCTTTGCCATTTAGTCTTTGGTTAGGACATTTTTTTACTGACTTAGCCTTACTGAGTTTGTCATATGTTTGGCAATGGTTGCTTTATTTGGCTAGCGCAGAGTGGGCAGTTTTTGCTATTTCATATCAGCAAATACAAGCCATGATGGTATTTTTTGTCATTATTTCACTGGCGGTATTTTTTCGACTCACTAAGGTTAAGTTTATTGCCGCGCTGAGTTTATTTATAACGGCGGTTATTATCGATTTTTTTAGTGCTGAACAACAGCAAGAGTGGCGCTTGTCAGTGCTTGATGTGGGTCATGGTCTTGCCGTTGTTATTGAAAAAAATCATCATGTTTTTCTCTATGATACCGGCGCCAGTTATCCCAGTGGTTTTAATATGGCTGATGCGGCAATATTACCCTATTTAAAGCATCAAGGTTATCAAGCGATTGATGGGGTGATCATCAGCCATAACGATAATGATCATGCCGGAGGCTTACGTCACTTACGCGCTAAAATGGCTATTAAGCGTGTTATTGCTAACGATCTCACGTTAAAACCTGACCGCCATTGTATCTCGGGACAGCGCTTTACTTGGCAAGGCTTGGTTTTTGAAGTGCTGTCGCCAATGCAAGTTGATGGTGATAAAAATGATGACTCGTGCGTAGTCACTATCAGCGATGGTTTTCATCGTGTGTTATTACCGGGCGATATTTCGATAAAACAAGAAAAACGGCTATTAAATGTTGCGGGCATGGCTAATAAACTCAGCAGTGACATTTTGATTGCCCCGCATCATGGCTCCAAATCATCGTCTAGTCGTGGTTTTTTATCGGCGGTTATGCCGCGTTATGTAGTATTTAGTACCGGTTATTTAAACCGTTGGCAGATGCCATCAGATGAAATACTGGGTCGGTATAACAGTTTTGATATTACGACTTTTAATACGGTCGATGAAGGGATGGTGACCTTTAAGTTTAGTCAACCCACGGGTGGCGCAAATATTGAACCTAGTACTAATGATAATAAAGGCAATATTGCAGATACTGTTATTGATGCTAGCGTTGAAGTGATAAGTTATCGAGACGATATTCGGCCTTATTGGTTTGTAAATTGATCACTTTATTAAGCTATTTTTACGCTAATGACTGGATTTATATCACCGATAAAAGTTTATCAGTTGGTTGATGGGCAAAATAACGCTAAAATACCGACGATTTACTAATAAGACAAAATAAAACAGAATAAAACAATCCCCCCAGGGATAAGATTTTTTGATAACGCATGAGAGCATTAATGTCGACAAAACTATCAGAACCGACTACAGAAAACACCACAAAACAAAATTTTAAGCGTTTATTGGCTTATGCTAAAGCCTATAAGGCAGCAGCCGTTGTTTCTATTTTAGGCATGTTAGGTTATGCCGCGATTGACAGCTTTGTATTTTCTCAACTGCAACCACTCATCGACAAAGGCCTTGATGGCCAAGATCCCGCATTTATGAAATGGGCGCCATTTGTTATTGTGCTGATGTTTATTCTGCGCGGAATTTGCCACTTTGCGGGTAACTACACCTTAGCTTGGTTAGGTAATAATGTGGTGGCCAATATTCGTCAGGAGTTGTTTGAACATGTGATGTCTATGCCTGTGGCTTATCACGATAAGGAATCTACTGGCAGTTTGATCTCAAAATTAACGTTTGATACTGAGCAAGTGCTAAGTGCTGTTTCTAAAGCGTTATTGACTTTAGTGCAGCAAGGCGCCTTTGTGCTGGGCTTACTGATTGTTATGTTTTATAACAGTTGGCAGTTAGCGTCGATATTTTTACTGATCACCCCGGTTATTGCGGGCATAGTTACCGTGGTTTCAGGTCGTTTTCGTCAAATAAGTAAAGGTATTCAAAATGCCATGGGCGAGGTAACAACGGCGGCAGAGCAAACCTTTAATGGTCATAAAGTGGTATTAACCTTTGATGGTCAACAACGAGAGTTTGACCGTTTTGCCAAAATTAATAAACATAATCGCCAACAACGGATGAAAATGGTGGCGACACAAGCGGCCAGTGTCCCTATTATTCAAATTATTGCTTCGTTTGCCTTAGCGTTTGTTTTATATGTTGCCAACCTTGATTCGATGCGAGCAGATATTTCAGCCGGGGTTTTTATGACGGTATTAATGTGTATGGTAACCCTGCTTAGACCTTTAAAACTACTGACCACGGTCAATAGTGAATTTCAAAAAGGCATGGCGGCCTGTGTCAGTATTTTCGCGGTACTTGATCAAGAAAAAGAACACGACACGGGTACTATCGCAATAGCACGTGCAAAAGGCACTTTAGCGTTTGAACACGTTAATTTTCTTTATAATAAAGACAAAGAAAAACAGGCACTAACCGATTTAAGTTTCACCGCTAGTGTCGGTGAAACAGTGGCTTTAGTAGGTCGCTCTGGTAGT
This sequence comes from Colwellia sp. MB3u-8, assembly GCF_014076985.1. NCBI lineage: Bacteria > Pseudomonadati > Pseudomonadota > Gammaproteobacteria > Alteromonadales > Colwelliaceae > Colwellia > Colwellia sp. MB3u-8. The sequence goes on along the minus strand of NZ_JACGVA010000062.1, from coordinate 53,962 downwards.
GGTAAATCAACCGCGAGCGCCTTATTATTAAGATTTTACACGGCGACTACCGGTAAGGTGTTAATCGATGGTAAAGACATTAAAGATTACAAACTGAAAGACTTACGCAAGCAATTTGCTTACGTTTCTCAACAAGTGGTGTTGTTCAACGATTCAATTGCTAATAATATTGCTTATGGCAAACCCCATGCGACACGTGAAGAAATTGAAGACGCGGCACGTAAAGCCCATGTGATGGAGTTTGTCGAAGACTTACCTGAAGGACTAGATACTAATATTGGCGACAATGGTGCTATGTTATCGGGTGGTCAACGCCAACGTGTAGCCATTGCGCGAGCATTATTATGTGATGCCCCTTTCTTAATTTTAGATGAAGCCACCAGTGCTTTAGACACTGAATCTGAACGTCATATTCAAGACGCCTTAAGCGCATTACAAAAAAACCGCACTTGTATCGTTATTGCTCATCGTTTATCAACCATAGAAAGTGCTGATAAAATTATTGTTATGGAACAAGGGCAAATAAAAGAGCAAGGCGATCATCAAGCCTTATTAGCGAAAGACGGCGCTTATGCTCAGTTACATAAATTTCAATTTGGTGCCTAGTTCACTATGTATTTAATCCATTATTTTGGCTATACATTATGCGCCTGATTGAAAAAGTTTGGTTTCAGGGGCATCCAGCAAAATGGCTAATGGTGCCATTTTTGCTGCCATTAAGCTTTATTTTTGCGCTAGTGAGTTTTTTTCGCCGTTTAGCTTATCAGTTAGGGCTATGTAAACAGATTAAAATGTCAGTGCCCGTGGTTGTCGTGGGTAATATCGGTATTGGTGGTAATGGCAAAACACCGGTCAGCTTATATTTAGTTGAAAAACTTACCGAGCAAGGTATAAAAGTGGGCGTGGTAAGTCGCGGCTATGGCTCAAAAGCGCCTTATTATCCTTATCAAGTTAGCGATGAAAGCAGCGCTGAGCAAGCAGGAGATGAGCCGTTATTAATCTTTCAACGCAGCGGCGTTCCTGTGGTTATTGGCGCCAATAGAATTCAAGCTTGCCAGTGCTTAATTGAGCAAGGCTGTGAATTGATTATTGCCGATGATGGACTACAACATTATCGTTTGGCGCGAGATTACGAGTTTGTGGTAGTTGATGGTAAACGTTTATTTGGTAACGGTTTATTATTACCAGCAGGGCCATTGCGCGAGACAAAACGCAGAATAAAAGGTGCCGATTGTGTTATTGTTAATGGCATGAGTGCATGGCAAAAACAAGCGGGTAATCTAGCGTTACCGGTATTAACCATGCAGTTACAGGCAAGGTATGTCATCAATATTAAAACCGGTAAGCGTGTTGATCTCGATACTTTTTTAGCGCAAAACCTTGCTAGCGATAAACGTATTAATGCTCTAGCAGGTATTGGCGACCCTAAACGCTTTTTCAACACCCTTGAGCAAGTAGGTTTTACGTTAGCCATGACTAAAGGCTTTATTGATCATCAAGCCTTTTCAGCGCATGATTTACAGCAGTTCTCTAGTGATATGCCGTTATTAATGACCGAAAAAGATGCCGTTAAATGTGCTGACTTTGCCCAAGAACATTACTGGTATTTACCGGTTGATGCCGTATTTGCAACCAACAATGATAGTGCCGCTATGGCGAGCGAAATCGCTAACATTGCTGCACTTGCTAGCAAGCAGCATTAATTAACAACTAAAGCTGCCAGAGCTAACAGAACTGACATGATTTTAACGCTTGATGCACATAGATCAAGTTTACATTAAGAGAGAAAATAATGGCGTTTGATATTAAATTAATGGAAATCCTTGCATGCCCAGTATGCAAAGGAAAATTAGACTATAACAAAGAGCAGCAAGAGTTGATTTGTAAATTTGACCGTTTGGCTTATGCGATAGAAAAAGACATTCCTGTGTTACTTGAAAGTGAATCGCGTCGCATTACTGAAGATAATGCATAAGGTTACCGCCGAGATGAGTATGAGTTATAGCATGATTGGAATAAGTAGATTAATGAGGTTTTTATGTCGTTTGTGGTAGTGATCCCTGCACGGTTTGAGTCATCACGTTTACCGGGTAAAGTTCTCGCTGATATTGCTGGTAAACCTATGGTCCAATGGGTTGTTGAAAGAGCCGTAGCTAGTGGCGCTGAGCAAGTTATTGTGGCGACCGACAGTGACGAAGTTGCTCGTGTGGTAAAAAGTTTTGGTGGTGAAGTATGTAAAACTCGTGCTGATCATCAATCAGGCACTGAACGTCTTGCTGAAGTAATGCAAAGGTATCAGTTTTCTGACGAGCAAGTTATTGTTAATGTTCAAGGGGATGAACCTTTTATTCCGGTTGAAAACATTGCGCAAGTGGCAGATAACTTATCTAGCCAGAGTCAAGCGCGCATGGCGACATTAGCGATGAAAATTGACGAGGTTGCTGAAGCATTAAACCCTAATGCGGTGAAAGTGTTATGTGATAAAAATGGCTATGCGCTATATTTTAGTCGCGCGACTATCCCTTACGATCGAGAGCGTTTTCTTAACAATGACAACATTGATGCCATTGGCGACTTTTATTTGCGCCATATTGGTATTTACGCTTACCGAGCCGGATTTATTAAAGATTATGTGCAGTGGCCAACCAGCGAGTTAGAGCAAGTAGAGTCATTAGAGCAATTGCGAGTACTTTGGCAAGGCGAGAAAATTCATGTCGCTGTTGCGAAAGTACGCTTAGCGGTTGAAGGGGTTGATACGCCTGAAGATCTAGAAAAAGCCCGAGTTTACGCAAAGTCTTTATAAAATAACTTGAGCCAACAACCTGTTTTATCTAAAAAAAAGAAGCTTAACCGGCTCTTTTTTTTACTTTTCTTTGCTTAGTTATGTTAGTCGAGAGTTGAACCGATTAAACCACTCAAACCTTTGAACGTAATCATAGCTTTGGTATAACATAACTCTAGTCTATTTAGGTAATATTTGATGGCACTCACCAAGAAAAAAGCTCGCTGGTTAATGGCAAAAAAAGGCTTTTTAGACATGTTACCGCTTAATTTAGCTGTTTTACCCTGGGGTATACTCTGTGGTTCTTTGGCCGTTCAACGTGACTTTTCTGCGCTTGAAGCTATTTTAATGCCGCTTATCGTATTTGCTGGCTCTGCTCAGCTTGTTGCGATTGAATTAATTGCCAACAATGCATCACTGGCTACGATCTTATTTACCACCTTTATTATTAGCTCGAGGCACTTTCTATATGGCTTAGCATTAAGAGATAAGTTAAAAGTTTTACCAACCAAGTGGCGTTATTCTTTAGGTTTTTTGTTAACCGATGAGCTATTTGCTTTATCGAGTCATCACAAGTCCTTTGTTGGGCAGTTAAGATTAGTTTATGCGCTTGTCGCTGGCGGCAGTTTTTATGTTTTTTGGTTGTTATGGAATGTGGCAGGCGTTATCGCCGGCAGTTATTTACCCGACTTAACCCATTTAGGCTTAGATTTTGCGATTGCCGTCACCTTTATTGCCTTAGTGATTCCCACCATTATTAACATACCTATTTTAGTGACTGTGATTGTTGCTGCGCTATTATCCGTCGTGTTTAAGTTAATGCAGTTCGAATTAGATTTGGTTGCAGCCGCTTTGATTGCGATGTACTCAGGTTACTTAACTGACCGTTTTTTGCATAAAAAAAATGATGTTAATAATGCAGACAATCATAAAATATCCTCGTCAGTTAAGGACAGCACATGACATTACTCACCATTCTACTGATGGCGGTCATTACCTTTACCACGCGCTACTTATTTATCCACCCGCGCTTGCCTGTGCGCTTAGGAGCAAAAATGGCTAAGCTATTAAGTTTTAGCGCACCAGCGGTGTTAACGGCTATTTGGGTACCCATTATTTTTATTCAACAAGGCCAGTTGAGTATTTCGCTGCATAATCCCTATTTAATTGCCGCAACGTTGGCGATAGTTGCGGCGGCAAAAAGTAAAAGTATTTATTTGACCATGTTTGTTGGGCTTATTACTTTTGTTTTGAGTCGGTATATTTTATCTCTGTAATATTTTACCGCTGTACTAGCTTAACCTTGTAATTTATTGAGTGTCTTGAACCTAGTTACATTCTGCAGGTAAGTTTTGTTTTTAGGGTGTTTATAGGCTGTTTATAGCTGAAAAAGTGCTGTTTATCGAATAAAGCTTGTCAGCTGATATTGGTAGCTTTTATGATGGAGTATGCCTTTTATCTGAGATTAAATTATAAATATTGCTATGAATTTAACAAAATCAATAACCACCCTCGCCATCGTCAGTGCGCTGACGTTTTCACAAAGTACTTTTGTCCAAGCGGCAGACGCCAAAGCTAAGCCGGAATCACCGTCTAGCTGGTTAAACTTAACCGCGCAAGAACTAACAGCAGTAGAGCGTTATGCGACTGAATATAAAGACTATATTTATAAAGTACCCACGGAATTAACCTTTGTTACTGAAACGATTAAACGCGTTGAAAAACAAGGTTTCACCAAGCTAACCGAGCAAAGTGAATTAAAGCCAGGCGCTCGCTTTTATGATGTCAATCGTGACCGTACTATTGCCTTGATGGTTATTGGAAAAAAACCGTTAGAGCAAGGTACGCGTATTGTTGGCGCCCATATTGACTCTCCGCGACTTGAGCTTAAAGGACGGCCATTATTTGAAAAAGAAAATTTTGCCATGTTTCAAACTTACATTCACGGCGGTATTAAAACCTATCAATGGGTAAATATTCCGCTGGCTTTAGTCGGTAGGGTTGATAAAAAAGATGGTACTAGGGTCAATATTTCAGTTGGCTTTGATGACAATGATCCTATTTTTTTGGTGACAGATCTTGCTCCTCATGTTGACTCACCCAACCGTAAGCGCACCAGTCGAGATGTTATCGGTAAAGAAGAACTCGATATTATTATTGCGGCTAAGCCTGAATTAGATAAAAAAATTAAAGATCAGGTCAGCAGTTATTTAAAGTCAACTTATGATATTTCAGTTGAAGACTTAGTTTCTGCTGAACTGGCTTTAGTGCCAGCCACTAAACCGCGCGATGTGGGTTTTGACCGTAGTATGATCGCCGCGTATGGTCAAGATGATAAAGCTTCATCAATAGCAGCGGTTAAAGCATTAACCGAGCAGAAAACACCTGAATATACCGCTATCGCTTATCTAGTGGATAACGAAGAAGTGGGTAACATCAATAATACCGGAGCGAGTTCTACCTACTTAGTCGATTTAATCAGTAGCTTACTCTACAACCAAAAGGGTGATAGCTATAATGACTATCAATTGCGTCAAGTGTTACGTAATACCAAAGTTATTTCTGCGGACGTAAATCCAGGCGTAAACCCAACATGGTCAAATGTCTGGGAACTAGGTAATGCACCTCGCTTGGGTAACGGCGTTAATTTAAAGCTCTATGGTGGTGGTTTTAATGCTAATTCTGAATACATGGCGTGGACGCGAAATTATTTAGATAATGCCGATATTAAATGGCAAACCTCGACTTATAAAGGTAAGGCGTCAGGTGGCACTATTGGTAGTGACTTATCTAAGGATAATATGGAAGTGATTGATTTTGGTATTCCAATTTTATCAATACATTCGCCTTATGCGGTGGGCTCAAAAGTTGATTTGTATTCATTGTACAAAGCAATGTCAGCGTTTTATCAAGAAAAATAGCCTCGAGCTAATGCTGATTTTAAAAGCTTATTTTTTTATAACCTTGAGCTAAAAAAAGCAAGCCGTATTGAATAGATACGGCTTTTTTATATTGATCATTATAATGATAACTGTTGTTTTGCAGAGACAGGGTTAGCATACATAGTTAATAACCAGTGTTGCTGTTCTGCCGTAAGGTTTTCCATGCGCTTATTCAATTTTTCAAGCACTGTGCTGTCAGTATCTTGGTGATTAAGTTTTGCGTATGCAACTAAGTTACTGTCATATAATTTATAGTTGCTGATGATTTCTTTATCAATTGCTGCAGCAATGGCTTTGCTATTGGCAAAGTCTCCCTGTATTGGCTGACAAAACTGGAGATGTACTTGACCTTTTTGTCCGACCAATCCTTGTGTGATACTTTTTAAGTCTTCATCTTCGTGTTTTTGATAGCTACCGGTCGCTTCTTTTTCAGCAAGCTCTATTGCCTTGTCGATATCACAAGGGTCAAACTCATAGGAAATTGATACCGGTACTATGTTAAGTTCTGCTAAGTAATCAGCCATAGGCATTTGCTTATCTTTATTGAGTAATAGCATAGATATTAAGGCTGAGTTGGTTTTGTCTACACCATCTTTGGCACGACCTTCGCGTTGTGCGATCCAAATATTTTGCTTTCGGTTCGCGACCGTATCATGAATGTAGGCAGACAATTGCTTTGATGCATTGAGCATAGCGCGTTTGTTTTCTTCGTTACGTTTAACAATAAAACTCTTGTTAATACGCATTAAATCAGCAACCCAAGGCTGATGTAGTAAATTATCACCCACCGCAGCTTCTACGGTATTGATACCGCTTTTATGTAGCGCTAAGTTCACTAAGGCAACGTCTAAAACAATATCACGATGATTGCTGATGAAGAGGGCTGGCTTGGTCGTATCAAAGTTTTCTATGCCACTATAGTTAAAGCCGGCGGTACTGTTTTTGATCAAATGATGTAAATATTTAGCCACTTCAATTTGGATTTGCTCGATATTATGAAATTTTTTCACCCGAAACTTCAATGACAATTTTACAATTTTGCAGGCAAGTAGCGGCAAGGCTTGGTATAAGCGTGGCATTTTTAAACTAGCAATCGAAGCTTGTAAGCCTTGTTGGTTAATTAATTTTTTGATTACTGCAACTACCTCATCATCACGATAAGGACGTATATCATCAAACATTCAAAAATCTCTTATATGGTCGAAAATAAATAATAAATGAGTAGGGATTATAACCGAATCATCTTGAAAAATGCGCTTTTTGTTTAATAGTTTAGTTGATGATTTTTGTTCATTTAATGTCTATAAATTATATTAAATTTTCTGGTGGACAAAGCAACTATTATTTAAACCACATTATGCACTGATACCCCTAAAGTATGGCGAACTTAAATTCGGCTTCATTCGTGATGGAGATAATAAGAGTAATGCAGCGATTTTTTGTGTTACTTAATCAAAAATCATTTATTAAAAGCACTGTCGACAAGGTTATGGTGTTGAATCAATACAGACACTAATTAGCTAAGCTAATAATCAATTTGTACTTGAACACCGACACCTTATAGCTAATACAGAAAATAAAACAACCCAGTCTATATCGTGGTGATATTTTTATATAACAAAGACAAAGAGTTATTTTTACTTTCACCCAAGGTTATGTTTTTTACCTTAACACCACCTAAGGGTTTTGCAACGTTATAGCAAGTTATCTTTAACTCAAAAAATTATTTTAGTAAAATAATTGCAAAATTTACAGTAATTGACTTGTGTTTTTAACTTTTAGGCCCAAGTATTATTAGTGAGTAGATAATAAAAAGGAACACCTATGAAAATAAATCTTTCAGGTCATCATGTTGACGTTTCAGATTCAATCAAAGAACATATTAATGAAAAGTTTTCAAAAATATCGACACACTTCCCAACCTTAATTTCACTCGATGTTATTTTATCGCACGAACATAACAAACATAATGTAGAACTTCGTACAACCTATGAAGGAGGTCGTATTTCGGCATCAGCAAATGACGGCGTTATGTATCCCGCTATTGCGACAGCCGCTAAAAAGTTGGATGCAGCTTTAAAACACCGAAAAGGTTTATTAAAAGCTAATTTGCATAGTAAACCCGAAGCAACAGCACCTGAGATTGCCCATGAAAAAGTTCAAGAAATGAACCTTAGTTAATAAGGTGTGAATTTAATCATCTTATCGTTAAGGAGGCTGTAGCCTCCTTTTTTAATGCTTATGCTAGTTTGATTGACGCGAATAAGCAGACATTTAGTTTGGCATCCCACAGAAATACACTTAAAATAGCGACTTTATAACCGGCTATTAGAGGCTATATGCTAGAAGTTTTTAACTATGTTGTCGCGGCAGACTGTGACGTTGAGGGTAATGTCATTCGCTCTCAAGACAGCGATAGTGAAAGGGTTAATAAACGATGCACCTCATAGCTAATTTTCCAAGGTAAATCATGCTAGAAATATCAAGTGCAGTAATCATTGCCGACTGGGAGATTGAACTTACCGGCATAAGGGCAACTGGGAACGGAGGCCAAAGAGTCAATAAGGTCGAAACAGCGATACACTTGCGTTTCGATATTAAGCGTTCAACATTACCTGCCATATACAAAGCCAGGCTGCTGAAACTATCAGATAGTCGCATATCAAGTGATGGCATTATCATTATTAAAGCGCAATCATTTAGAACACAACCAATGAATAAAGACGACGCGTTAAAACGTCTGAAAGAGCTGATTTTATCTGCCATGGTGGTGAAAAAAACTAGACGGCCCACTAAACCAACCAAAGGCTCAAAGCTCAGACGATTAGATGCAAAGAAAAAAACAGGTTCTAATAAAGTGTTGCGTGGAAAAGTAGACCATCAGTAACTTACTGTTTTTCTCCCTGTGATTTTTTTACAGGGAGAAAACAATGAGAAAGAAAGATAACGAGTAGGGTTTGCCATCTTAAAGCTAATTTATAATCACTACGAGTGCTGTCATGAGTTCAAAGACGCGATAAAATTTAGTTAAATAAAGCTATTGAGAATTAAAGGATTAACTATGTATCTAGTATGTACTCGTTAATTTTCAATACGATTTCGCTACTACTGCTGTGATTATTTAACGCGTCTTCTTAAGGCGATTAAACCGGTGAAAAGTAAGCTAAGCCACGCAATAGAGCCTCCGCCGCTACTTGAATTGGTTGGTGCAGGCGCTGTAACAGTTAATGAGGTGTTTTTAACTGCGGCTAAGCTATCAGCGCTATTAACGCTTGCATCAAATATGATCACGCTTTCGATGGTCACGAAATTTTCGACACCCGGAACAAAGTTGTTTGCACAGTTATCAGCACTATAGTCTGGCATTGGGGTCGAGTTACATCTAGGTATGCCAGCAATAACATCAATATTTTCCATACCTGCAATGACTTCACCGAAAACAGTAAAACCACCATTTTGCGTATCCAATGCTGCAGAGCCGGCACTATTATTAGATAAATTTACAAACCATTGACTAGTCGCGCTATCTTTGTCGCCTGACACTTTGGCCATGGCAATAGTGCCACGAACATTTGAATAAACGGGCTCATTCTTAATCGCACCATCTGTAGCAATAGGACTCAATGGCAGGGTGCCAGTAAACGCAAAACCGCCAGCTTGCATAACAAATCCAGGCTCAACACGATGCACAACCGTGTTGTTGTAGTCACCATCATTGACATATTTTAGGAAGTTAGCCACTGTTTCTGGCGTTGTTTCATCGTGCAGGTTAACTTTAAAACTACTTTTAGAGCTCCCTTGTGAAGTGATAAACTCCACTATGGTTGCAGAGGTTGAAGCACTAGCAATCATCAGCGATGCGATTGCTATTTTTGATAGGTTTGAAAACGACATAGATTAACTACTTACTGCTTAACATGTTACAAAGTGTAGCGATAATAATAGGCTTTAAAGAAAACAACAAGATAAAGCCGCGTTTCGTCTATGTTGACACACTGTTTAGTGAATTTAAGCTGTTATATAGTCAGGGTGAAAATAGGCTAAGTAGTGTTTTTTTGATTTCTCAGCATTTATGATTAGTCTTGTCATTGCCGGTACTAAACTAGCGGAATTAAGCTGATGCAACTAAATGACTTTAAAAAAGCGTTCATTGCGTGGCATTAAATAATTTTTGTAATTTAATGAAAAAACCACCATATTTGAACGGCCAATAATTTCATTACGTGGCACTAAACCTATAACACGAGAGTCTGCGCTATTATCACGATTGTCGCCCATAACAAGGTAATAGTCTTTAGGGATAGTGATCGCTTGAAAACTTTCTAACTGATAATTTTTAGAATGCCCAGGCTTAAGCTGAGTGCGTATTAGATGACTATTACCCCCAATATATTCTTCACTTAAGGTAAAATCACGGTTTTTGGCTATCAGTGTGTATTGAGCTGATTTTTGATTAATGACCAATTGATTGTTATGCAGCGCTACTGTGTCGCCTGGAATGCCTATAATACGTTTCACAAGACGTTTATCCGCGACATCAGACTCAAAAATGACAATATCATTGCGTAATGGCTCAGCTAACGTTATTAGCGAATATTGGCTAAAGGGTAGTCTTAAGTCATAGGCCATTTTGTTAATTAAAATGCGATCACCTTCGACAATAGTCGGTTTCATTGACCCTGTTGGTACATCATTCCAGTCAGCAACCGCACTGCGAAAAACTAGCATTAAACTGACAAACAATAATAAAGATTTATTTTCTTTCCAGAGGTGATAAAGACTTTTTTTCATGATCTTTCCTTAGAATTAATAGCTGGTTAGTATGTGGCTATCTAGCTTATTCTTAGGCCTAAAAATTAGGCCTAAGAATAAGGCATAAAAATAACGATTTATCTTTCGACTAAATCGTTATTTTAAAGTTCCTGAGTAAAGGTAGGTATTAGCTTTATAAAATGCAATTCTTTATGTCTATTTACTTTACTTTACTTTACTTTGGCTGGGGTTTTATCAGCTAATCGTCAATATAACCCCAAGGTGCATCAGGTGGAGTTATCGGTGCGCTTAGGTCAAAATCAACACGAAACTCACGACCCTGACGAATTAATCTGTAGCTGAATTTTTCAGGGTAGATAAACATTTGCCAAGTATTACCGACTGACTGTGGGATACCTGTTTTGACAAATAACTGCTTTGAATATTCATCAGCGGGAAACGACTGCACTTGTGGCCAGCCAGCGTCTATTGTTTGGCCACCATACATAGTACTTTCGTCATAACTACCATCTTGGTGACGGTGATCATGTTTTAATGATAAACCCGAACCTGTTTTAGTTATAATCCAAGTACGTGAGGCATCTTCACCCACGTGGAAAGGAATTTCTAACTTTTCGTCTGAGCAACTTCTGACATGCATAATAAGAACTTTGTTGGCAAAGCCATCACCGCTAGCATTATCTATTGTTACCTGACCTTGAAAAGCTTTGCCACAATGAGCTTTAATACTGTTAAAAAAGTTATCATGTGTTTCGATAGAAACCAAGGGGGCTTCAAGCGCTGCGGCTGAATGGGCAAAGTAAAAAAGACTGCTAGAAAGTATTATTTTTACAATATTTATTTTTGCTTTCATTAAATACACCTAAATTGACTGAGTTTTAAATATTAACATGTGATGCTATCAGATAAATGACTAATAGTTAGCTGTAAAGTGCTGTAATGCAAAAACTAAGGTACTAAAATGGTAAAAAAAGGGTAAAAAATTTGCTTGTAGTCTTATCGCTTGCAGCGCAAAATTGTCTCAATAAGAGTATGAAATTTTGAGTGCTGTATAAATGAAGTTAAAAACTGAAAATGTTGTTATTGGACTAACGGACCCTAAAAGTCCGTCAAATGTTGGTGCTGTGATGCGTGCCGCAGGTTGTTATCAAGCTAATGAAGTGCGTTACACAGGTGTACGATATGCAAAGGCTGCAAAGTTTCATACAGATACAAAAGATGCATCACGCAAAATCCCTTTGAATGCAGTTGAATCTTTAATGGGTAATTTAACGCCAGGACAACGTATCGTTTGTGTTGATTTAGTTGAAGGCGCGATAGCATTACCTGAATTTGAGCACCCAGACAATGCGCTTTATATTTTTGGCCCAGAAGATGGCACGATAGCGCAAGAGGTTATTAATAGCGCCTATGCCGTAGTATATGTACCAACAATCGGGTGCATGAACCTAGCCGCCAGTGTTAATGTTTTGCTTTACGACCGATTAGCAAAATCAAAACACATGCTTGCGGGGGATGAGTTAATTAAAAGCAGCCGAGACACCAATAACACAGTAAAAGTGCCAGTTAATTGATGCTGCAGACAGAAATAAGTTTAGTTTCTATATCGCCAACTATTGTTTAATCATCGAATAAAAGTGTTTTTTATGAGTTTTTATAAATTAAATGATTTTTTATCTAAAAGAGGTTGACTCTTGTCGGGAAACAGTTAGAATACGCCCAGCTAGAAAGTAAGACCTATATTTATGTACAAAGTTTCGAAGTTATATTAGTAAGTAGCTCGTCCTGTTTAATAATTAATAGCAACACTTCCTGCAACACCGCCTTATTTTAAGGCATCAATTACGAATAAATAGGATAATACAATGTCTAATACAACTACTGGTACAGTAAAATGGTTTAACGAGTCTAAAGGCTTTGGTTTCATCGAGCAAGAGTCTGGTCCAGACGTTTTCGCACATTTTTCTGCAATCTCTGGCGATGGTTTTAAAACTCTTGCTGAAGGCCAAAAAGTACAGTTTACTGTTACTCAAGGTCAGAAAGGTCCTCAAGCTGAGAACATCGTAGCACTTTAATTAATACTTTTTAGCTGGCTACGCTAGCTAAAATATTAATAGTGTTGAAAAAGGGGAGACATATGTCTGCCCTTTTTTGTGCCTGTAAGTAAATTTATGTCAGTAATAAAGCAATATAAACAACTTGTTGAGCATGAAACACTTAACCTCGATGTTGAACAATACAAAGCCGCCCTCGCTTTGGATAAACTTTCGCAAAAATTAACATCTGCCCAAGCTCAAACACCAGTACTTGCCGTCATAAAAAACTTATTTACCAAGAATGAACCCATTCAGGGGATCTATTTTCATGGCCGAGTTGGTCGTGGAAAAACTATGTTGATGGACTTATTTTATCAACAACTTAATTTAACACGCAAAAGACGTATTCACTTTCATCATTTTATGGAAAGTGTGCATCAGCTGTTGAATGACTTTAGTGGTAAAGATAATCCGCTGGCATTGATTGCAAAAACTTGGTCTGAAGAAGTTGATGTGCTTTGTTTTGATGAGTTCTTTGTTAATGATATTGCGGATGCCATGCTATTGGCGGGCTTACTAGAAGCTATGCTATCGCAGGGTATTATCCTAGTGGCAACGTCAAATTGCCCACCCGATCAGTTATACAAAAATGGCCTACAACGCGCTAGATTTCTACCGACTATTGATATTATTCACCAGTATTGCCAGGTTATCTCTATTGATGGACCAAAAGATCATCGAATGTTAGACACTAATATAGCCACACTTAACTATCGAGACTTTTATATTGGCACTGAAACTGAGAGTAATTTCTTAACTCAGCACTTTGCAGCACTCGCTAAAAGCAATATTCGCTATAATGACAGTATTATTATTCATGGCAGGGCCGTTAAGTTTTTAGCTTGTACTGCAGATATCATTTGGTTTGATTTTATGGCACTTTGCTCAACCCCAAGAAGCCAAAGAGATTATATTAAGTTAGCAGATAACTATGACACTGTGCTGATCAGTAATGTGCCACAATTTAATGGCGCATTAATTCCTGCTGTTTTCTCCGGTGTTGAAGACGGTTACCAACGAAGTGGTGTGCTTATGGGGCAACTTAGAGGTCTCGATGATGAAGCGCGACGTTTTATCGCACTAGTCGATGAATTCTACGACAGAGGTGTGCGCTTAATTATTGCCGCTGAGGTCGATATTGCCGAGCTTTATCAGGGCACTCAACTTAACTTTGAATTTGCCCGCTGTAGATCAAGACTGTTTGAAATGCAGCGTCTAAGTTACGCCTAGACTGATTTTTTCTGCTGAGTTTAAAGCCTGTTAAATTAACCAAAAAATTATTTTTTTCACTAAATTATAGTTCATTATCTTTTTATTAAAATAAAGACTTTCTTCTTATTAATTGATATTAAACAAGTTTTAATGTTGGCATCAGTCTTGTAAACAATAGCGTTAACAGGTGGTTTTCTCACACGACTATCGCTCTAGAAACTTAATTTTTAAAGGAAGATTAATATGAAAACATTGATTGCTACCGCTCTCATTATGGCAAGCTCAGCAAGTTATGGACACGATAATTCTTTTTCTAGTGAATCATGTAATCTTGACTTAAATGGCGGCATTAATATCAATGCTCAAGAAATTACTTTTTCAAAAGATAAAACGCCATTGTATAGCATCACTGAAAATGACACTTTGCTGATAAACGGCGAAAATATTGCTTTAACAGCTCACCAAGAGTCTTTATTACGCGATTATTCAACTCATATACGCAATCTTGTACCAGAAGTGAGAAGCATCGCCTTAGATGCTATTGATTTAGCCATTGATGGTGTTAATTTAGCCTTTAACGAATTATTAGGTGAAGGAAACCAGGCTAGCGCTGAGTTAACTAGCCAATTAACCACCATTCGTGGTGAAGTTGATGCTGAATTTACTCAACATGAAAATTTCTATATTGACGAAGAGGGCTTCTCCGGAAAAGATTTTTTTGATGAAAATTTTGAGCAAAGAATTGAATCAGCCGTAGAAAGTACGATTAAAAACGCTTTAGGCAGTTTAATGATTGCGGTTGGTCAAGAAATGCTGTTTTCAGGTGGAGATATGGACGCTTTTGAAAGCAAAATGGAGAATTTTGGCGAGCTAATAGAGCATGAAATGAAAACGCGTAGTGCAGGGCTAGAAAAACGCGGTGAAGCTTTATGTCGATCCATTATAGTAATAGATAAAATGGAAGAGCAATTGAAAGAAAGTATCGACGAAATTGCCAACTTTGATTTGATCACCGCTAGCGCAAAACACAGCATAGCGAATGCTAAACTCATGTAACCTCTAAAATTAGTCAACTTGTGGATATAAAGTGCTGCTCAATTTGAGCTGCGCTTTTTTATTGCCAATATCCTACATGCACGTTAAAGTAGCGGCCTTAATAGTCCTGATATATCCTTTATGCACGCTGTACAGCAACTTCATCAATATCGTAAAAGCCTAAGTACCACCACCTATAAATCACGAGGCCAGCGAGTTATTCGTTGTGACTTATGTCGATTAGCAAAACCATTTTGTATTTGTGACTTGTCGCCTAAGGTAAGTTCTCAGGCTGGATTTTTGTTGTTGATGTATGACACTGAGGTTTTAAAACCGAGTAATACCGGTAAGTTAATTGCTGATTTGATCCCTGACAGCTTTGCATTTCTTTGGTCAAGAACCCAAGTAAACCCAGAGATTATTACCTTGTTAAACGATCCTATGTGGCAACCCATGATCGTTTTTCCTAAAGCATATGTCGGCGAAGAACGTGAAATTTTTGATAATAAAATCACGGTTACATCCGGTAAAAGACCCTTATTTATTATGCTAGATGGCTGTTGGCGAGAAGCTAAAAAAATGTTTCGCCGCAGTCCTTATTTGCAACATCTACCGGTAGTGTCATTTACACCAAAAACACCTGAAAACTCAACAGAGTTAAGTTCTCGTTATCAAATTCGCTTGGCGGCCAATAATACTGAATTAGCGACCGCTGAAGTTGCCGCCCAGGTTTTGTCTTTAGTAGGAGAGCAAACCAATGCGGATTTACTTGACCTCTGGTTTGATGTTTTTAGTTATCAATACCAGCGTGGTGTTTGCCAAGTCAATAAAGCGAATCCCAATGCGGTCTCAGATTACACTGAATTTGCTCAGCTTAATGGCATCACTTTGGCAAAAGATGTATAACTACTTTTAAAAGCTTAACTTTAAATGCATGAAAACACTGCAGCTAAAGCAAAACTATTTTATAATAATGCACATTATAGTAACGAGGTTAATTTATGAAGATATGTGGTGTTGAGTTAAAAGGTAACGATGCAATTATTTGTATCATGTCGCGGGAAAATGGGTTGTACGACATACCAAATACGCGCGTACAAAAAATTAGTCTTGTTGACGCAGGCGATGCTGAGCAAGTACAAGAGTTTCAGTTTGCTTTTGCCAAACTGATGGAAGACTACAAAGTTGAAAAAGTGGTGATTAAAGGCCGTGGTTTAAAAGGCAAATTTGCTGGCGGACCGGTTGGTTTTAAATTAGAAGCAGCGATTCAACTTATTAAAGATTTACCGGTTGAAATACTGCCAAGTAGTTTTATCAAAAAGGCACTAACTCGTAGCCAAGTGGATATTGATTTTCGTGATACGGGTTTAAAACAGTATCAAGAAGGTGCTTTTGAAACTGTTTTTGGCTTTTTTGAAGGCAGCTTGTATTTGCAATAATACCAAGTGCAATCATGTTTAGTTAGTTGATAAGTTGAGTAAATAAAAAGGGTCGCTAACTAGCGACCCTTTTTTGTTTACTCAGTAAATGCTGTACTTATACCAATCTCACTAATTATCTGATCATTTTTACTGGTTAAAATAACCAACTACTTCGTTATTTATTTAATAATTAGCACAACTAGTTATTAAAATAAATGCCTTATATTTGGCCATTTTTCCTGCGCATAAAGTAGACCACCTCATTAATGAAATTGGTATTAGTGAAGTTACTTACTGATTAAACCACTATGTTCATGTAAAAGCTCTACGGCTGGTTCTTTACTGGTTAAACCACGACGTTCAAGTAAAGGCTCTACAGTTGGGTCTTTACCTCTGAAACGACGGTACATGATTGTTGGGTCGTCTGTTCCACCACTTTCTAGTACGTGCTTGCGATATAATTCAGCCGTTTCTTGATCGAATATGCCATTTTCTTTAAAGGCTAACCAAGTGTCAGCGTCATAGATATTTGACCAGATATAACCGTAATAACCTGCTGAATAACCACCGGCGAAGATATGTGAATAATAACCTGTTTTATATCTTGGCGCGATTTGTTCAATTAAACCAATTTCTTTTAAAACATTTTTTTCAAAACTATTAGCATCTTGTATCTCAGCTGTTTCTAATGAATGCCAGCTCATATCAAGTAATGCGGCGGCTAAATATTCAGTGGTACCAAAACCCTGATTAAACTTGCCTGAAGCTTGAATTTTTTCCACAAGGGCTTGAGGGATCACTTCACCTGTTTGGTAGTGTTTAGCAAAATTTGCTAATACTTCTGGCTCTGTCATCCAGTTTTCCATAACCTGTGAAGGGTATTCAACATAATCTCTTGGTAGTGCGGTACCGGTTTGAGAGCGGTAATAACCATCAGATAATAAACCTTGAATCGCATGACCAAATTCATGGAATAAAGTCGATGCTTGATCAAAGGTTAATAGCGTTGGCTTATCACCAATGGGGCGAGGGTAATTTAATACATTGTAAATAATAGGTGTGACTTCTTCACCATTCATACGATATTGCTTACGGAAACTGCTCATCCAAGCACCGCCACGTTTGCTTTCTCGTACGTAGTGATCTGTCATGTAGACACCCACATAGCTGCCGTCACGATCATGCACTTCAAAGGTACGCACTTCTGGGTGGTATTTAGGTAAATCATCACGCTCTTTAAAGGTAACACCCCAAAGTTTTTCTGCCGTAAAGAAAACCCCTTGTAGCGTTGCTTCTAATGAGAAGTAAGGTTTGGTTTCTGCGGCGTCAATATCAAAGCGTTGTTTACGGATTTTTTCAGCGTAGTACCACCAATCCCATGCCGCCACTGTAAAGTTATCACCTTGTGCATCAATCATTTTTTGGATATCAGCGGTTTCTTCTTTCGCACGTTCTAATGCGGCAGGCCAAACTTTATTTAATAATTCAAAAACATTTTCAGGGGTTTTTGCAGTAGCATCTTCAAGGACAAAATGGGCATGTGTTTTATAACCTAATAACTGCGCCTTTTGATAACGCAGGCTAGCGATTTCACTAGCAATGCCTTGGTTATTATTGGCGTTGTCGTTATTACCACGCAGGGTATATCCTTTATAGATGGTTTCACGTAGTTCACGGTTGTTTGAATAGGTTAGAAATGGATTTTTACTTGGGCGATGGGTGGTAAATACCCACTTGCCTTCGTGGCCACGCGCTGTTGCGGTTTCGCTAGCGGCAGCAATAATATCAGCAGGTAAACCATCAAGATCGGCTTTATTATCAATGACCATTTCAAAGTTGTTAGTTTCTGCTAGTAGATTTTCACCAAAACTTAAACTTAAACCACTTAACCTTTCATTTAAGTCACGTAAGGTTAACTTGTCAACATCGTTAAGGTTTGCACCACCTCGAACAAAGCTCTTATAAGTTGTTTCTAGTAGACGCTTTTGATCTGTACGTAAATCAAATATTATTTGATTATCATAAACTTCTTTTACCCGTACAAATAAAGTATGGTTCAGCGCTATGTCGTCAGCCAAGGCTGATAGTTTAGGTGACATTTCTTTGGCAATGGCGCGCATTTCTTCATCTGTCATTGAGCCGATTAAACCGTAGAAGGTGCGACTTACTTTAGTTAAAAAATCGCCTGACTTTTCCATCGCAACAATAGTATTTTCAAATGTTGGCAGCGATTTATCTTTTGTAATAGCCTCTATTTCAAGATTTTTCTTTGCAATGCCATGATTAAATGCCGGTAAGTAATCACTCTTTTTAATTTTATCAAAGGGTGGAATACCATGCGGTGTGGTGTATTCAGAAAAAAATGGATTGTTTGCCGTATTTTCTGCTTGCTCAATTTTCACAACTTCAGGGGGCGTTGTGTTTGGCTGACAACCGGCTAATGCGATTGCAATGGCCAATGGTGCGAGATAACGAGTTTTCATTAAATGACCTTTTAAGTTTATACCCAGAGGGCTGATAAGGTTTATTCAGAGCGATAACATGGTATGAGTCATTTTATATCACAATGAAGCTAGTATCGATTCTATGTTGCACTCGCCATAGGTACAAGGCCATGATAGAAAAACTCGATGAGTGGTGGGTTATTGGCGGTCAAATATACTTTTAGGGCTTAATTTAAAAAGCCTAAATGCTCTACTAAATAATTAAGCCGCAAATAAAGTGATTTTAGAGCGTTTTCATTACGAAGTCATCAAGCTTGTCTGATATAAATAAAGCCGATTTGGCGTTAGCTAAAGGGAGATGCTATAAGATAAAAATAGTAAATTATTTCTAGTGTTAACGATTTTTACTTTGACTAACAAGCCAAAGTAAAAACGAAAGTATCAAAGAAAGTGTATGATTAAGTTGAGTTAATGGCTCATTTAACTATTTCTTGAATCGCAAGTTCAAGCCGTGGGTCTGAGGTGTCAGAGCTGGTATATTTAAATATCACTTGCTTGTGCTTGTTAATGAAAAAAGTTGTTGGTGTGCCGTTTACGTCATAAAGTATGGCCACTTCATCGCCATTAACGGCAGTAGGAAAGCTATAGCCTCGAGCAGCTAACTCATCTTGTGGTAGTGCGCCGTCCTCTTCATTAAAGCTAATAGCAACAAGCTTAACACCTTGCTGTTGATATTTTTTTGCAAGCTCAACTAGTTTTGGCTGTAGTACTTTGCAATAGGGACACCAAGTAGCCCAAAAATGTAAAATAGTCGCTTTTCCGTCAAATTGCGCGGAAGAAATAGTGTCACCAGACTGTGTTTTAAGTTGCCAAACCGGTGCTTGTGGCGCAACAGTGGTTTCTTCAGCATTGGCATTTAGGGTAAAAAATAGCAATGCGATCAAAGTGCTCGTGAGTCGTTTTTTGCTTAAAGTTAGTAAATAAATCAAACCAGATACTCATTAAGTGATTAGTTATTTAAATTGACCACACAAACCAGCATCTCGTTTCAAAAAAGTTTATTTATTTTTCTTATTGAGGTTAATCAGGCTAGTTAACCTTATCCTTATCTTTATCTTGGGCTAATGCATGTTCAGCCAAAATCATATCTGCTGCTTTTGCCGCAATCATCATGGTTGGCGCGTTGGTGTTGCCACTAATTAGCGTTGGCATAATTGACGCGTCAACGACTCGCAGTTGCTTAATGCCTCTGACCTTTAGTTGTTCGTCAACTACCGACAACTCATCTTGGCCCATTTTACAGGTACCGACAGGGTGGTAAATAGTATTACACTTCTCTTTTAGAAACTGGTGAATGCCTTGATCTGTAGTGCAATCTTCACTTGGGTATATATGTTTAATATGTGTGAGAGATAATGGCGATGTTGATAATATTTTTCTAGCAATTTTCACGCCTTTTACCATGGTATCAATATCATCTTGATGATCTAACATATTCATGTGAATACGTGGATGCTGAGCAATTTTATTGCTGTTAAGTGTCACTGTACCTCGGCTTTTTGGCCTAAGCAGGCATACATGCAAGGATATGCCGTAGGTAAATAGCAGTTTAAGATTTCTGCCGTGATCGTCCATGGCGGCGGGCACAAAGTGCAGTTGTAAATCGGGTTCATCCAAGGTTGGATCTGATTTGATAAAACCACCGGCTTCGGCAATAACCGTGGTCAACAGGCCGGTACGTTTAGTGATGAATTTTAATGTTTCTTTTGCGCCCCACCAAATTGACTTAGGACGAAGCGCCATTACTTGGCTTACATTATGTTGGGCGACGTTGAGAACATCGACATGATCCTGCAAATTTTTACCTACACCATCGAGTGCTTGTACAAGCTCAATATCATGTTTTGCTAATTCTGCCTTAGGTCCGACACCAGAAAGCATTAAGATTTGTGGCGAGTTGATTGCACCGGCACTGAGGATAACTTCGTGGTTCGCCATGATCTGCTGAACTTTGCCGTGATGTTTATACCTAACACCTGTAGCAATACCATCATTAATGACTACTTTTTCGACTTGTGTTTGGGTAATAACCGTTAAATTTTTACGGTGCAAATTGGGCGTTAAAAAGGCTTTTGCGGCACTGTGTCTTAAGCCATTTTTTTGGGTGACTTGATAGTAGCCAATGCCTTCTTGTGACGCGCCATTAAAATCATGATTTTCAGGATAACCTGCCGCTATGGCTGATTGCATGAAGTTTTCATTAATAGCGGGTTTAGAGACTGAATCGGCAACATTAAGTGCACCGTTAATACCATGAAAATCATCCGGCCCACGTTCTTGATGTTCAAGGGCTTTAAAGTAGGGCAGAACGTCATTAAAGCTCCAGCCTGGGTTACCTAAACTGTGCCAATGGTCATAATCATTTTGTTGTCCTCTAACATAGAGCATGGCGTTAATTGAGCTACTGCCACCTAGGGTTTTACCTCGTGGTGTAAAAATTTCTCGATTATTCAGGGTTTTTTCTTGATCAGAGTTAAATTGCCAATTTAAGCTGCGATTTTGTAACAGGGCAATAATGCCGATGGGCAGATGGATCAACCAGTTCTTATCGGCTTTACCTGCCTCTAATAGGCAAACACTATGTTCGCCACTGGCTGATAATTTATCAGCTAATACGCAACCCGCTGAACCACCCCCAATTATTACAAAATCAAATGTCTTCACACGGCTACCTTAAAAGTTGCTTTTATTATTTCTAAACACATCGGACCACTATGATATAAAATAATTATTTATTCAACTATTTTGCTTAAGCGCTATTTTTGTCTCTCATCATTAATCTAGATTTGTATGAAATGGCTATAACCCAAGAATGGGCTTAATTTACAATATAAGCACTCACACATTACTTGTCGTTTAACTGAGTTAAGTCAGTTGAAATCTAAAAATAAAGCGTTGCAATCAGTGAACAAAAATACTGTCATTGGGTGAGCTATCATTATGAATGAGCATATATTGGCTGTTGGTCGCTATCGTCACATATCAATCTCTATCATGGGGGATAATATTATGAATGAAATCACTTTTAGCGTTTTTCAAGCCAGTACTATCTGATCCCGTTTCATGTTATTACGCTATCGTTTACCTAAGGGAGAAGCTGTATGTCATCTGACTCACAATATCGACATCAAGCATTGGAAGAGAATGTGGTATTTCATGTGCACGAAGTGACCAAAGTGTATCAGATGGGTGAAGTGCAGGTGCGAGCTTTACGCGGTGTTGATATCGATCTGCATCGAGGAGAATTTACCGTATTGTTGGGGGCCTCGGGCAGTGGCAAATCAACCCTACTTAATATTCTGGGTGGTCTGGATACTCCCACAGAAGGCCATGTGTTTTACGGTGAGCGTGATCTTACACGAGCCACTGAAAGAGAGCTAACAGAGTATCGACGTTTTCATGTCGGTTTTGTTTTTCAGTTTTATAATTTAATTCCCAGCCTGACGGCCCGTGAAAATGTTGCTGTAGTCACAGAAATTGCTAAGTCGCCGATGAAGCCAGAAGAGGCATTAAAACTGGTTGGTCTAGAGAGTCGGCTTGATCATTTTCCTGCCCAGCTTTCCGGCGGTGAGCAACAGCGCGTTGCCATTGCACGTGCTATTGCCAAAAATCCTGATGTCTTGTTATGTGACGAGCCCACAGGCGCGTTAGATTCTAAAACCGGTATTGTGGTGCTGCAGGCTTTACAACGAGTTAATCAGGCGTTAGGGACAACCACTGTGGTCATTACCCACAATGCCGGCATTGCTCAGATGGCTGATCGCGTTATCCATTTAACTGACGGCTTAATCAGTAAGGTCTATAAAAATGAAACTCGATTAAGACCTGATGAGTTGACGTGGTGATCTCGATATGAAAGCTATCGATATAAAACTATGGCGCGAACTTTGGGCTATGCGGATGCAAGCCCTAGCAATTATTATGGTAATTGTTGGTGGAGTGAGCATTTTTATTATGTCATTAAGCACACTCGACTCCTTGTTTGAAACCCGTGAAAATTATTACCGCAATCACCATTTTTCCGATGTGTTTGCTTCGCTAAAGCGTGCGCCCTTATCACTGGTAAAACGTATTCAGGAAATTCCTGGTGTTGATAAGGTTGAAACTCGGGTGCTGGCTTATGTGAATCTTGATGTAGAAGATTTTAAGGATCCGGTCAGTGGTCATTTACTGTCATTAAATGCTAATAGTGCCGGTCTTTTAAATCAGATTTACTTACGTAAAGGGCGTTTACTTGAGGCCGGTCGTGATAATGAAGTGTTACTCAGTGAAGAGTTTGCCCGTGCCCATGATTTACAACCCGGTGATAAACTAGCAGCAACAATAAATGGTCGGCGAAAAGTGCTGGATGTAGTCGGGCATGTGCTATCACCTGAGTATATTTACCAGATTGCGCCTGGTGCAATGTTTCCTGATTATTATCGATACGGTGTTTTATGGATGGCCCGTAAGCCATTGGCAAGTGCCTATGATATGGACGGGGCATTTAACGATGTCACGCTTACCCTGAGTAAAGAGGGTAATGAACAAGATGTCATAGACCGGCTTGATGAATTGTTAAAACCCTATGGCGGCATAGGCGCATACGCGCGCAAAGACCAGTTGTCTAATCGTTTTTTGACTGAGGAGCTTAAACAACAAAAAACCATAGCCACCATATTTCCGATGATTTTTTTGGGCGTAGCAGCATTTCTTTTAAATGTCGTCGCGAGTCGACTGATCAGTTTACAGCGTGAACAGATTGCTGGACTTAAGGCCTTCGGTTATAGCAACTTTGCTGTTGGCTTGCATTACACAAAATTGATATTAATGATCACCGCTATTGGCATTATTGCAGGAATAGGTTTTGGTATCTGGATGGGCAAGGGCATGAGTAATATTTACATGACCTTCTATAGCCTACCATTTATGATTTATGTACTAAAAGCCGAGGTTATTATTGCTGCGGTTTTAATTAGTATGGGCGTTGCTATGGTTGGCACTCTGTATGCGGTATCTAGTGCAGCCCGTTTACCACCGGCACAGGCAATGCGTCCCGAACCCCCGGCAATGTATCATACAACCCTGATTGAAAAGCTGGGCTTACAGCGCTGGTTTTCACAACCTACGCGCATGATTTTTCGTCACATTGAGCGCCGGCCCTTAAAATCATTAATGACTATATTGGGTATTAGCATGGCCTGCGGCACTATGATGGTTGGCGGTTTTCAAGAGGGGGCTATTAAGCACATGGTCGAGGTGCAGTTTGGTATGAGTCAGCGCAGCGACCTAACAGCAATATTTACCGAGCCAACATCTCAGCGTTCACTTTATTCATTGCAGAGTTTACGGGGTGTAGAGCATGTTGAAGGTTTTCGAGTCGTTACGGCAAAATTGCGCTTTGAACATCGCTCGTATAGAACTTCTGTGCAAGGAATAGCGCCTGATGGCAGTCTGATGCGTTTGCTTGATACGCGCCTGAAAGTGATTAATTTACCGCCTGAGGGCATCATACTCACCGATTACCTAGCAAAAATAATGCATATGAAGGTCGGCGATATGCTGACCATAGAAGTGCTGGAAGGTGATCGTCCTGTGGTGCAAGTACCCGTGGTTGGTCTGGCGAAAGAGTATCTGGGTCTAAATGGTTATATGCAGTTAAACTCATTAAATCGCCTGCTAAATGAAGGCCATGTTATTTCCGCTGCTTGGTTAAAAGTTGATAGGTTACATCAGTCTGATGTTTACGCAGAGCTTAAAGGTGCGCCACGCATAGCCGGCGTAGTTGAGCAGGAATCGGCGATTAAATCTTTTTACGAAACGATGGATGAAACGATTTTATTTTTTACTTATATCACCACTTTGTTAGGTGGAAGCATAGCATTTGGTGTGGTTTACAACAGTATGCGCATTGCACTATCTGAGCGAAACCGAGAACTGGCCAGTTTGCGCGTGTTGGGATTTCATCGCTCAGAGGTTGCTTATATTCTTCTGGGTGAAATGGCCGTGTTAACACTCATCGCTATTCCGCTGGGAATCATGATTGGTTATGGTTTGTGTGCATACCTTGCGTTTCAGTTTGATTCTGACTTATATCGTATTCCGCTGGTGCTTGGTTTGAAAGTTTATGCTTTTGCTGCACTGGTGGTGATTGGCTCCTCTGTCATGTCTGCATTGATGATTTGGCGTAATCTGGCACACCTAGATATGGTGGCCGTACTTAAAACTAAGGAGTAAACAGATGCTTGCTCTGTTAAAAAAACATCCATTGATATACTTTATTGTTGCCTTAATCACAGGATTATTGATTTGGGGTTTCTGGCCACAGCCAATTATGGTTGAAGGCATAGCAGCAAGGTATGCACCAATGACGGTAAGCATTGAAGAGGAGGGCCGTACCCGGTTGATTGATCGTTACCTGATATTAGCCTCTGTTGATGGCGTGACCTGTCGTCAACAATTAAAGGTGGGTGATACGGTTAAGCAAGGGCAGGTATTGTTAGGGATTACGCCATTACAATCACAGGTGCTAGATCCGCGCAGCCGTGCCCAAGCTCAGGCTCAAGTAGCAGCCGCAAAATCGGCTTTACATGCTGCACAAGAACAGGCAAATGCAGCATCTGCGTCGGCACAATTAGCCAGTAATGAATTAACACGGCTGCAATCATTAATGGCACAAGCTTTGATTTCACGTGAAGCCTTTGATAAGGCCCAAACGCAGGCACAAACGACGGCAGCGTCTAAACGTTCAGCCAATTTTAGTGTTGAAGTGGCTAAATATGAACTGGAAGCTGCGGGCACTGCTCTACAATATTCAGCTGCCGCTAACAGTGGAGAGCCGGCAGAGCGAGTAAATGTTCGATCGCCGATAGATGGAAAAATTCTTAAAGTTGTTCGTGAATGTGAAGGACCAGTGCGTACTGGTGAGCCATTGCTAGAAGTAGGCAACCCATCTGCTCTAGAAATAGAGGTGGATGTACTTTCCGCTGATGCGGTGAAAATAAAACCTGGTATGAAGGTTTTGTTTGAGCGCTGGGGCGGTGATAAACCATTAGAGGGACAGGTTCGAATAGTCGAACCGGTTGGTTTTACCAAAGCGTCAGCACTTGGGGTTGAAGAACAACGCGTGCTGATTATTTCTGATTTTATTTCTGAGGCCCAACTTTGGAATCGACTGGGAGATGGATATCGAGTTGAGGCAAATTTTATTTTATGGCAGCAGGAAAATGTACTGCAAATACCGGCAAGCAGCTTATTTAGATATAAGGGTGGCTGGGCTGTATTTGTTATTGAGCGTGATCTGGCCGTAAGACGGGAAGTTAAAGTCGGTCAGCGTAACGGTTTGATTGCCCAGATTCTTGAGGGGGTAAATGAGGGTGAACGGGTTATCAATCATCCGAGTGATGAAGTGGACGATAGTAAGCGTGTAAAAGTACGCTCATTTGAATAACACAACAAGTGTGTTTCCAGCCACAGTTTCTAGCCCTTCTAATAAGACTAAATAACGGCCAAAAAAAGGCTAAACCAATGTTTAGCCTTATCGATCGCTATTAAATCAAGCTAACTTCACTTGATTTAACTTGATTTAACTTGATTTAATTTAGCCCAAGCACTTTTTTACCTTGTTTAAAGGTGATGTCGACAGGGATTTTTGCCGCTTCTAAACTGGCTAGATCTTTCGCTAATTTAGGGTTAATGACACCGCTTTTGGCAACTAATTTATCAACGCCATCATAATCACCGTTGCCTTGTAGCATTAAAATAAGCTCAGATAGTGAATCAATAGCTAGGGTCATTTTGTCTACATTAACGCTATATAAGCCTTGTTCATCACGAGAGAAGGCATCATGTTCAGCAAAGTAGTTAAAGCGCACCATATTGGCTTTACCGTGGGCTGAACTAGCACCAAAGCGCACCGAGCGAAATATGCCCGTTAAGAATGTCGTGTAGTAGTCTTCTAGGGTACCTTCACTAATAACATTTTTAGCCAGTAGTTGACGTATCATATAAAGGCCTAGGACATCGGCTTTGCCTTCTTCTAAAGCTGAGGCATGTTCTTTTAATGACTGGCGGACACTACCTTTGTCATTAATGGTGTTTTTAATACCTAATCCGTGTGCCACTTCATGAAACATAGTGTTGGCAAAAAAGGCGGTAAAGGTGACGTTTTTTCGCTGCTCTGGCACAATTAATGTCTCTGCAATAGGGGTCATGATGGCGTCAAACTTTGCCCGCATGGCATTTTTTAACTGCAAACGACGTGTACCTTTTTCCAGTTGTACTTGTTCGTCATTGGGCAAGTTAATCGCTATCGTTTTACCGCCAGCATTTGAATGGCCGGCATAATAAATAACATCATAGGCATTTAAGTCGGCATCAGAGCCAGGGATTTCGGCTTTATACTCTTGGCTAACAGGTAGGCCTAGTTGTAATTCAGGTAAAAAATCAGCGTATTTTGAAAGCTTTTCACTCCACGACATATCTTTGATCAGTACGTAAGATTCAAAGGCGGCACGATAACCAAAAAGTTGATCTTCATAGGTTTCAATTGGACCTATAACAATATCAATGGGGTTGTTTTTCATGTCCATCCAAGCAAGGTCAGATGCCTGGAAATCATCATTACGTAATGCTGTGGCGCGTATATTAAGGTAATTAGCGAATTCTTTATTATCGGCAAAGGTCGCAGCTTTTTCTAAAATAACAGCAATACGATTAATTTCGTCACTGTAGGCTTCTGAAAAGGCAATAGTGTTTAATTCACCATTTTCGTTTCTTATGACCAGCGAGTACAAACCATTTTTGTCATCAAAAGTGGCTTTTTCAAATTCGGCTTTGCTCATGTCGGCGGGATAGAACTGAGCACCAGGGCTTTTTTCTGCACTATCAGTTAAAAAAGCTTTGTCACCATTTAATCGATCCCAAGGACCATAATTAATACGAGCAAACTCTCTGACTTTATCGTCATTTATTGAAGCTAAAAAGCTAGTTTTATCTTGACCAAAAGCTTGTTGCCAAAATAGATCATCGATAATGTCTGAGGCTTCGATCAGTAAAGACAACATTTTTTTCTGGTTCGTGGATAGGTGCGATAAGTCAGCACTTAAGGTCACTGTTTTATAAATATCTAAACGGTCTTGATATGCAGGTAACAAGCTAACACTTGCCAGCGGTGTTACTGTTTTGTTGTCACCACAAGCGGTTAATGTGCCAGCAATGATCAGCATAGAAGCGAGTTTTGAAAGTTTCATGTAAGGTTTCTCTTGGTAAATACCGTCTAGAGACTACCAAAATAGATGATAAGCGCAAGCGCAAACCACAACAAACTCTTGCTTTAGTGGAATTACAGGCATAAAAAAACCGGCCAAAGCCGGTTTTTTAATTCTTTACAAAAAATTAAAGCGCTTTAATAGAAGCGTTTAAACGGCTCTTACTACGAGCGGCTTTATTTTTATGAATAAGACCTTTGCTTGCATAACGATCTAAAATCGGTGCAGCAGCAGCAAATTCTGTAGATGCTTTTTCTTTGTCACCGGCTGCGATAGCAGACATTACTTTCTTAAGTAAAGTACGCATCATTGAGCGACGGCTTGCATTGTGTTGGCGGCGCGTTTCAGATTGTAATGCGCGCTTCTTAGCAGACTTTGAGTTAGCCAAGGTGAACTCCTAAAATTGAATAAATATTGCCTAAATTTAAGGCGACGAAATATGCCTGTTTTTAACTGGTTTGTCAAATGATTTACTGTTTTAATTTGACCGTTCGGATAATTACCCGTTTGTATAAATAAAACCAATGGCACATTCTAAAGTTTTTAGTTAAAAGTTGGAAGTGCTGTTCTCCTCTGATTTAACTAATTTTCGATATATTTGCTATTTAGACACTTTTTTGACAAAAAAAACACACTTTTAGCCTTGAATAAGTAGGTTACCCGATTATTCATAAAACATTCGCTTTAGGGGATTAAAGTCTTGTCTATCAATTTATAAAAGCCGCATAATAGAGAGATATTATCTGTTATGCGAAATTTGGCTGGTTTTAATGATGAATCAATACTTATATTTGCTTATAATATCAGCGAATTAAATTAGTGTGAATAGGTTGAAAAATATTTTAAAAATAAGCATAAGATTGGAGCTAGCTGTTTGAGTAAAAAACTAATTAAGTCAGGACTTATTGTCAGCGCTATGACATTAATTTCACGTGTGCTTGGCTTAGTGCGAGACATTGTTATTGCCAATATTATGGGCGCGGGGGCCTCAGCAGACGTATTCTTCTTTGCCAATAAAATCCCTAATTTTTTGCGACGTCTGTTTGCAGAAGGTGCTTTTGCACAAGCCTTTGTGCCGGTGTTAAGTGAATATCACACCCTTGATGAGGAGCATACCACTAACGAAACACGCAAGTTAATTGGCCAAGTTTCAGGCACCCTGGGTGTTATTATTACCTTAGTCACCTTATTTGGCATGATAGCGTCGCCATTAATCGTGGCATTGTTTGGCTTCGGTTGGTTTTTAGATTGGTTAAATGATGGTCCTGCGAGTGAAAAATTTGATCTGGCGAGTACATTATTAAAAATTACCTTTCCTTATTTGTGGTTTGTTAGTTTTACAGCACTATCAGGCGCGATATTAAATACTTATGGTCGCTTTGCTGTTTCAGCTTTTACGCCGGTGTTATTAAATGTTGGTATCATTGCTTGTGCTATTTACTTAGCACCTGTAATGGATAATCCTGCATTTGCGCTTGCTTGGGGCGTGTTTTTAGGTGGTTTTATTCAATTCGCTTTTCAGTTGCCCTTTTTATATCGCGCGGGTGCTCTGGTTAAACCGACATGGTCATGGCATTCGCCTGGCGTCACTAAAATACGAAAGTTGATTATTCCTGCTCTCTTTGGCGTGTCAGTAACGCAAATAAATTTACTGCTTGATACCATTATCGCCAGTATGTTGATCACGGGTTCTATTAGTTGGTTATATTACGCTGACCGACTACTAGAATTTCCACTGGGCTTATTTGGTATAGGTATTGCGACCGTAATATTACCCAGCTTGGCTAAATTACATACTAAGAAAGATACTGAAGAATTTAGTGATACCTTAGATTGGGGCATCAGAGTTGTTTCTCTATTTGGTTGGCCGGCTTTAGCTGGGCTGATGGTGCTAGCACAGCCGATTATTATGGTGTTATTTATGCGAGGTGAATTCACCCAATATGAAGTTTTACAAGTGTCTTATGCTTTATTTGCTTACCTTTCGGGGTTACTCAGTTTTATGTTTATTAAAGTATTAGCACCGGGTTTCTATGCTCGACAAGACACTAAAACACCGGTAAAAATTGCGATTAAAGCTATGGTAGCCAATATGGTATTTAATATGATGCTAGCACCATATTTTGGTTATGTTGGTTTAGCCATAGCAACGACTTTATCTGCAACCTTAAATGCACTGATGCTTTATCAGGGGCTAAAAGCGGCTAATGTTTTTCAGTTATCGGGCAAAACATGGTGGTTTATCAGCCGTCTTGTAAGCTCTGCAGGGATAATGGCTTTAGTTGTTTATCAAGTATCACCTGATTTCGATGTCTGGCTTACCTACAGCTTTACCAAGCAAGTGACCCAACTTTTGCTCTGTATTACCAGTGGCATAGTGAGTTATTTAATTTGTCTGCTTTTATTAGGTATTCGACTTTCAGATATCAAAATTAGACAAAAAACGCTTAATTAACACCATATTTCCGCTAAAATAACTCTTCATAAGGGCTGATTCTTATTGCTGACTCATATATAATTCATCGGCTTTTATTCTTTAATGATTTAGCTAGTAGTAAAGCACTATTGGCAGTAAGGTTTTTAATTAGATGCAATTAACACGTGGCATTCATAACATGCAGATTAACGTTGATAACAATCGTCAAGGTTGCGTGTTAACTATTGGCAATTTTGACGGCGTTCACTTAGGGCATAAGCAAGTAATTCTTGCTTTGGTTGAAAAAGCCAGAAAGCTAAACTGCGAAGCTGCCGTATTGGTCTTTGAACCCCAGCCACAAGAGTTATTTTCGCCTGAAACAGCCCCCGCAAGATTGTGTCGATTACGTGACAAATATGTCCTATTAAAAAACTTAGGTATAGATAGATTAATTTGTATCAATTTTAATAGAAAATTTGCTAGTCTAACCGCCGAGACCTTTATCAAAGAGTTATTAGTAAAACGCTTAGCGATAAAACACTTGATTGTTGGTGACGATTTTCATTTTGGTAAAAATCGCCAAGGTAATTTTTCCATGCTCAAGGCGGCTGGCAAGCAGTTTGACTTCTCAGTAACTGATACCGCAAGCCATAAACTAGCAGGTTGTCGGGTAAGTAGCACAGCAATCAGGCAGTTATTAGAGATAGATGATTTAGACGG
Source organism: Colwellia sp. MB3u-8 (assembly GCF_014076985.1). Taxonomy (NCBI): domain Bacteria; kingdom Pseudomonadati; phylum Pseudomonadota; class Gammaproteobacteria; order Alteromonadales; family Colwelliaceae; genus Colwellia; species Colwellia sp. MB3u-8. Next base: position 22,813 of record NZ_JACGVA010000062.1, on the reverse strand, counting down.
CGCGAAAACCATGTTAGGACGGCCTTATTCAATTATTGGCAAAGTTTTTCATGGTGATAAACGCGGCCGTGAAATAGGTTTTCCTACTGCCAATATAAGATTAAAACGTCGGGTTTCGCCTGTTTCAGGGGTTTACGCGGTGCAGGTTAAAAGCCCATTTGGTCACCATTACGGTGTCGCAAACATAGGTTCAAGACCGACAGTTGCTGGGATTAGGCAACAATTAGAAGTACATATATTTGATTTTGATAACAATTTATACGGTGCAATCATTGAAGTAGTTATGTTGAAAAAACTACGAAGTGAACATAAGTTTAACTCGCTAGTTGAGCTTACCGAACAAATTGCCACCGATACTGAACAGGCCCGCACTTTTGTGCAACATTTAGCTATTACTTAACGACATCGTAACGATAACTTATTGGTAAATGACTAATAAATTAGCGATAAATTAAGAAAATAAAATATAACATCATACTAAGCAAAGCCTAGTGACTACGACAACGGATATTTATTTTAATGAGTGATTATAAGCAAACCCTAAATTTGCCCGCAACTTCTTTTGCTATGAAAGGCAATATGGCAAATCGTGAACCGAATATGCTAAAAGAATGGGCAGAGAAAGATTTATACGGTCAAATTCGTGCTGCTAAAAAAGGCAAGAAATCATTTATTTTGCATGACGGTCCTCCGTATGCCAATGGTGATATTCATCTAGGTCACTCTGTTAATAAAATTTTGAAAGACATTATTGTTAAATCAAAAACCTTATCAGACTTCAATGCGCCATACGTGCCGGGTTGGGATTGTCATGGTTTACCGATTGAACTAATGGTAGAGAAAAAGATTGGCAAACCAGGCCATAAAGTTTCTGCTAGTGTTTTTCGTGAAAAGTGTCGTGAATATGCCGGCAAGCAAATTAATGCCCAACGTGAAGACTTCAAACGTTTAGGCGTTTTTGCTGATTGGGATAAGCCTTATCGTACGATGGATTTTGATACCGAAGCTAATATTATTCGCTCATTGGGTAAAATTGCTGAAAATGGTCATTTACACCAAGGCTTTAAACCTGTGCATTGGTGCACAGATTGTGGGTCATCTTTAGCGGAAGCTGAAGTAGAATATCAAGATAAGCAATCACCCGCTATTGATGTGAAATTTACGCTTGTTGATCAAAGCATTGCTGATAAGTTTATTCAGCCAGAAGATCATCCTGAAGCGCATGTAGGTGAAGGTTCAGTTTCAGTGGTGATCTGGACCACTACACCTTGGACATTACCAGCTAACCGTGCGGTTGCTGTCAATGCTGAGGTAGAATATAGCTTAGTACAGTGTGAAACAGCGCAAGGAAAAGAACGCTTTATCTTAGCCTCTGATTTAGTGACTTCGTGTATGGAGCGTTTTGGTATTGATAAATACCAAGTATTAGGTTTTTGTCAGGGCAGCGATTTAGACCTGGTTGAACTTAAACACCCATTTTATGATTTCACCGTGCCATTTATTTTAGGTGAACACGTGACGACCGATTCAGGTACGGGTTGTGTTCATACAGCGCCAGGTCATGGTGTAGAAGATTTTGTTGTTGGTAAGTTATATAATTTAGAAGTGGCAAATCCTGTCGGTGCCAACGGTGTTTATTTAGAAGATACACCACTTTTTGCAGGTCAGCATGTTTTTAAAGCCAATGCTAATGTTGTTGAAACCCTAAGAGAGCATGGCACATTAGTGCATTATCATGCGATAGATCATTCTTACCCCCATTGTTGGCGTCATAAAACACCATTGATTTTTCGTGCTACGCCACAGTGGTTTATTAGCATGGACAAGAAAGGTTTACGTCAAGACTCATTAAAAGAAATTGAAAAAACACGCTGGATTCCTGATTGGGGCCAACGTCGTATTGAATCTATGGTTGAAGGTCGTCCTGATTGGTGTATATCACGTCAACGCACGTGGGGCGTGCCAATGGCATTATTTATTCATCAAGATACGGGTGCTTTGCATCCTCGCACGATTGAATTAATTGAAAGCGTAGCAAAACTTGTTGAAGAGAAAGGCATTCAAGCATGGTTTGATTTAGAGCCATCAGCGCTTATTGGTGATGATGCTCAAGTATACGTTAAAGTACCTGACACTCTAGATGTTTGGTTTGACTCTGGTACAACCCACTACTCTGTTATTAATGCCCGTGAGGAATTTGACGGCATTGCTGACTTGTACTTAGAAGGTTCGGATCAACATCGTGGTTGGTTTATGTCTTCAATGATTTCTTCAGTCGCTATGAACGGCAAAGCACCTTATAAGCAAGTGCTTACTCATGGCTTCGTGGTTGATGCTAAAGGTCATAAAATGTCTAAATCTTTAGGCAATGTTATCACGCCAAAAGAAATCACCAATACACTAGGTGCAGACATTTTACGCTTATGGACAGCGTCGGTAAATTACACTCAAGAGATCACTGCAGGCGATGAAATATTTAAACGCCAAGCTGATGCTTATCGCCGTATTCGAAATACCTCGCGCTTTTTATTATCAAACTTAAATGGCTTTGACCCCAAAACAGATTTAATTGCTTTTGATGATATGGTGGCACTTGATCGTTGGGCGGTAGATAAAGCTGCGCAGTTACAAGCAGATATTATTGCTGCTTATGACGAGTATGAATTTCATTTGGTCGTGCACAAGTTAATGAACTTCTGCACAACAGAGTTGGGTGGCTTTTACTTAGATATTATTAAAGACCGCCAATATACTGCCAAAGAAGACAGTGTAGCTCGTCGTTCATGTCAAACAGCGATGTATTTAATTGCTGAAGCGATGACACGTTGGATGGCACCCATTTTATCTTTTACGGCACAAGAAATTTGGCAAGCGCTGCCAACACCATCAGGTGAGACTCGTGAAGAGTTCGTTTTTACTGGTGTTTGGTTTGATGGTTTACCAAAAACTTCAACGGCCAGTGTGTTAAATAATGATTACTGGAACGAGCTTTTATTAGTGCGCACAGAAGTCAATAAAGCGCTAGAAAATGCCCGTAAAGAAAAGCAAGTGGGTAAAGCGCTTGAAGCCGCGGTTACATTATATGCCACCAGTGAACTGGCAGAAAAATTACAGCAATTAGGGGAAGAACTGCGTTTTGTCTTAATTACCTCTAAAGCCATGGTTGAAATTGTTGAAAGTGCACCAGCAAATACTTTAGCCACTGAAGTTGAGGGTTTATGGTTAACCGTTGCTCCAGCACAAGGTGTTAAATGTGATCGCTGTTGGCATGTCACAGAAGATATTGGTCAAGATGAAAAGCACCCAGAGCTTTGTGGACGTTGTATTACTAATGTAGAAGGTGACGGTGAAGTTCGTCAATTCGCTTAAGTACAAAATAGGCGAATGATATTGAAATTAAAACGTGTAGTACTTGTTTAAAGTCTGCACGTTTTCTCGTTATTAATAGAGTGAAGTATCGCGCTTTAAACGCGAGCAATATAAGAGAGTTTATTGTGCTATGAAAAAGTTATTTACCGAAACAGGGTTACGTTGGTTATGGTTAACCTTGGTTTTTTTAGTGGCCGATCAAGTGACAAAACAATTAATCGTCAGTAATATGGACTTGTATCAATCAATCGATATTTTGCCTTTTTTCAACCTAACTTATGTCCATAACCTTGGCGCGGCATTTAGCTTCCTTGCCGACCAAGGTGGTTGGCAACGTTGGTTTTTCACTGCGATTGCTGCCATTGCCAGTATTGTTTTTATTGTTTGGTTAGCAAAAACGCCTAAACAACAAGCACTACTATCAGCGGCATTTGCGTTAATGTTAAGTGGTGCAGTGGGCAATCTTATTGATCGCGTGCTATTTGGTTATGTTATCGACTTTCTCGACTTTTATGGCTTCGGCTATCATTTCCCTGCCTTTAATATTGCCGATTCAATGATCTTTATCGGTGCTGCACTGATGATTTTCGATTCATTTAAAAATGGTGAGTCGAGTAAAAAAACACAAAATATTAAGACTTAGAGAGATATTTATATGACAAATTTAGTAACAGCTTCTTCAAAAATTATTGCACACATTACTATGAAGCTATCTGACGGCTCTGCAGCAGATAGTACTAAGGTTAACAAAAAGCCAGCAAAAATTATTATGGGTGATACCAGTATTTCACCGGCGTTTGAGGCGCAACTTACGGGTATGTCAGCTGGTGAGAGTAAAGAGTTTACCTTAGCCGCTATTGACGCATTTGGTGAGCCTTTACCTGAAAATATTCATTACATGGATATCAGTAAGTTTAATGAAGACGCACCAGCAAAAGTAGGTAATATTATTACTTTTAGTCAACCAGGCGGTGAGTTACCTGGCATGATAAAAGATGTGTCAGGCAGTTCAGTCACTATTGATTTCAATCATCCGCTAGCTGGACAAGACGTTACTTTTGTTATCGACGTTGTTGAAGTTACCTAAGTTACCTAAGTTGATCAGTTAATCAGTTCAGTCAGTTCAGCAATAATGAGAATGTTATGGAAATTATTTTAGCTAACCCTCGAGGTTTTTGTGCCGGTGTTGATCGGGCGATCAGTATCGTTGATAGAGCGCTTGATTTATTTGAAGCGCCTATTTATGTGCGTCATGAAGTGGTGCATAACAAGTTTGTGGTTAATGGCTTAAAAAAACGTGGTGCGGTATTTGTTGATGAGCTCAACGAAGTGCCTGACGACAGTACGGTAATATTTAGCGCTCATGGTGTGTCAAAAGCCGTGCGCAACGAAGCGAAAAATCGTGGCTTAAAAGTCTTCGATGCTACTTGTCCTTTGGTCACTAAAGTCCACATGGAAGTATCACGCACGAGTCGAAAAAATATTGAATGTATTCTTATCGGGCATGCGGGTCACCCAGAAGTTGAAGGCACTATGGGGCAATATGAAAGCACTCAAGGTGGTATTTATTTAGTTGAATCTACTAAAGATGTGGCAACACTTGAAATAAAAAATCCAGAAAAACTTTATTATTGCAGCCAAACAACATTATCAGTTGATGATACTAGTGATGTCATCGATGCCCTAAGAAATAAGTTTCCTTTGATTCAAGGGCCGCGTAAAGATGACATTTGTTATGCGACACAAAATCGTCAAGACGCGGTGCGTTCTATTGCAGAACACGTGCAACTAATGCTAGTGGTTGGTGCTAAAAATAGCTCTAATTCTAACCGTTTACGGGAGTTAGCAGAAAAAATAGGCACCAGATCGTATTTGATTGATACAGCAGCTGACATTGATGTTTCATGGTTAGACGGTATTGAAAAAGTCGGGGTTACAGCAGGAGCTTCAGCGCCAGCAATTTTGGTTAAGCAAGTTATAGAGGCGCTTAAATCTCTTGGTGGTAAAGAGGTTATTGAATACCCAGGCAGGGCGGAGAATACTGTATTTGCGGTACCGATAGAATTGCGCTAATCTTAAAACATAGTATTTACAGTGGTAATGTGTAGATAGTTTTAAATTAATTTTCACTTACTTTTTCTGCTGATTTTTCAGTTGATTTTTAATTTCAATGATTATTTATGATACTAAATTTGCATTTACGAGTAGTGTAGTATTTAAAAGCAAGGAAAAATACTCGTAATAATAATTTAAGGCATAGATTAATGCAGCTCACCAATGTGATTTTTAACACATATAATGGTCTAATTAGTAGTGATTTCCCAGATCTCTACCTGCGTATTTCTTCGTATAAAATCATCTATTTCAATAGATTAAAATTTTCACTTTTTTCAGCTATAGTAACAAAATCTGTAGTTTGCTTATTCTTATTTAAAGGGAGATTAAATATTGAGTAACTCATTTTCCTATTCCTCATATCAAAAACCTTCTTTAAATAAAGGCCTGACATTTATTGAAGTGTTAGTGGCTGTTTTTATTTTAGTGACAGGTATTTTAGGTGCGGTAGCCATGCAAGCTTCGGCTAAAAAAGGCAGCTTTGATGCGATGCAACGCTCTGTTGCATCTGCGTTAGCGCAAGACATAGTCGAGCGCATGCGCAGTAATAATGCCACCACATTAGCTGAATATGCTGCTACCGATTATGGCGAAACACTTAATTCATTACCGGCCAATCGTTGTTATAAGCTTGATAGCCTGTGTACACCAGCTGAAATGGTTATTAATGATCAATATGAATGGGAAATGTCCCTTATGGGGGCTGATGTTGTTAATGACGGTAATAATCAAGCGGGCTTAACCGGTGTTAGGGGATGTATAAGTCAGGTATTGAATGCCGTAACTGTAGTGGTTAACTGGGAAGGGCGCACCGAAATAGCTGACGCACAAAAAGACAATTGTGGTACAGCTGGCGCTAAAAGACGGCAAGTTATTGTTAAGGCATTTATAAATTAATATGAATAGTCAACGTGGTTATACCTTAATAGAAATATTTATCTCCTTGGCCGTTGGCTTAGCACTTTTTGCTGGCATACTCAGTGTTTTTGTTGGCATGAAAACTACGATACAAGAAACAGCAACTTATGGAGAGTTACAAGAAAATGGCCGTTTTGCTTTAAGTGTTCTTAGTGATGATTTACTCAGACAAAACTTTTGGGGTGATTACAGTGGCACGTTGGACCGATCAATGTTAACTGCATCACCAAGTGCCGCTCCAGGTAACGAATGTATAGGCGAAGGTTTAAATAATGGCACTTTTCCAAATGCTGTTGGGCATTTTAGAACGCTTTGGGGTAAAACAGTAACAAATAGTTCCCTAATGGGGTGTATTGATGATGCAAAAATAACGTCTGATATTATCCAAATAAAACGGGCTATTTCTCAACCTCTGACAGCAAGCACTAGCAATAATTACTATATTATTTCAAACATAAGTGAAGCAGAAATATTTACTGGTACCAATATACCAACTGTCTCAAATAGCCAAGTTTGGGAGTATCAGCATCATATTTATTATATTAGGGAAGAAGCCCAAGGCAATAATACTGTGCCCAGTTTAATGCAAGGGCGCTTAACAACCAATATGGCTTTCGACCCTATCATTGATGGCATTGAAATGATCCGCTTTATGTATGGTATTGACACTGACGCTCCAGGTAGTGCCGGATATGGCATTGTTGATACCTTTCTATCGGCAGATGATCGTATTGCTCTGCCGGCAGATAATATGACTTCAACCCAATGGGATAACGGCAATAATAATAGAATTTTAGCGATACGTATTTATGTACTAGCGCGTAGCATTCTTCCTGATAACAAATATACTAATACTAATACTTATAATTTAGGTGATTTTCCTGTTACGTTTAATGACAATTATCGTCGATTATTATTTAACGCTACGGTAACTTTATACAATGCTGGAGTCGACTCATGGTAAAGCAAAAAGTAAAGAAAAAAAATTACCTTCACAATTTGATAGCTAATAGACAATCATTTAATCGCCAAAAAGGTGTGGTATTGATTGTAGCTTTGGTATTTCTTGTTGCCTTAACCGCTGTTGCTGGTGCCTTGATGCAAAATTCCACGTCAGATATGAAAATGTCAGGTGCTAGTGAAGAAAAAGTGGTTGCCACACAAGAAGCGATAAGTGCTAGCGATGAGGTGATGTTTAGGCAAATTAATGCTGACTCAGGAAATAATAAATTTGCTTCTGCTATCGTACGATTTCAAAACGAGAGCTTTGGTAATGTTACAGATAGTTTAAATATTACCAATACTGATAGTGATACCACCGCAAGTCTTGATGTTGCCAACAATGATCTTGAGCTAGAAGCTGGTTGTCCCCACTCCAAATCTGCTTCTTCAGTGCAACTATTTACTTGCAATGTCTTACGCGTGCAAGTGGTGCGAAAATATGGACGAAAAAATACCAATGAAGTTGAAGTCAATACCGGGGTTGTTCAACAACTTTTACGATAATGGTGTGGAATTTCAGTTAAATACAGGAGTATAAAATGAAAAAGTTGTTAGCGTTAAGCCTGTTGCTACTGATCTCTGCAACATCTTTTAGTGAGGATATTGAGTTATATGTCAGTGAAGCGGTTAAACTCGCCGGCAAGAAAAATCAAGTACTGATTATATTTGATAACTCGGGCAGTATGGCTACCCAACACTTTGTTAATGAGGATTATAACCCCAATACCACCTACCCTCCAGCTGCAGGAAGCGATAACTCATTAAACGAGCGTTTTATCTATTTCAGCAAAGGGGGCTCTGATGGCACAGGCCTGCCTGTGCCAGACAGTAACAATGATACACGTCGTTTTTTAGATGCCATTAACAGTTGTGAGACAGCGCGAAAGCTACTTGCCGAAACAGGTTTTTATACCGGCCATGTTCGAGAATATGATATTAAAGGCAATACCGGTAGTTGGAATGAGATTCCGGATAATAACGGTGCTAACGTTGAAATTATTGACTGTGAAGATGATGTTTTAGAGTCTGACCCAACCAATATAGAGTCTTTGGCGCAAGGTTACCCCATTAATTATGCCGGTGATAAACAAAATCCTGTTTACCATAGCCCAGATCTTACAAAATCTAATGTTCAGTGGTCGGGTAAGTTAGTGACACTTTATACTGATAATTATTTAAGGTGGCACCATGGTGAAGACGTCGCCCAAACCTTAAAAAGTCGCATGGACATTGCAAAAGACAGTATTACTAAAGTGGTAAAATCTGCACCATCGATTGATTTTGGATTACAAGTTTTCAATTACGACGATGGTGACAGCTCTGATGATCCTAATGGTGGTCGAGTTGTGTTTGGTATTCAAGAGATGACCGATGACAGCGAAAAAGATTTTTTACAAATTGTTGATGATCTAACGCCAAAAACTTGGACACCACTTTGTGAAACCCTATATGAAGCTCAGCAATATTTTGCCGGTAAAAGTGTAGATTTTGGTGACGATGATGAAAGTCGAAACGGCGAGTCGTATATCGGCAATACGCCACCCAGAGATCCAAAAATCGAAAGTAGTGGCAACTATTTAAGTCCGTTTAGCGACTGTAGTAGTAATGCTTTTGTTATTTTAATTACTGATGGTGAACCGACATACGATAATGGTGCCGATAGTAAAATATCTGAACTGTCGACTGTTGAAGATGGCAAGACCATTAAATTTAGTGGTTCAAAATTCGGGGGTAACTATTTACCCGCAGTTGCACAATGGATGTATGAAAATGATATAAATACCACTTTAGAAGGTAAACAGACGGTTGAAACCTTTACCATTGGCTTTAGTGAAGGGGCAGATGATGCAGCACCACTATTAAAAGAAAGCGCAAAATTGGGCGGCGGCACCTATTATCGCGCAGAAGATAGCGTGCAGTTGACCGCCGCTTTATTAAATGCACTAGAAAGTTTAGAGCCAAGTAATGATAGCTTAACGTCTGCTTCAGTTGCAGCCAATAACTTTGACCGAACAGAAACACTGAATTCAGTATATTATTCTATGTTTCAACCAGATAATGGACCACGTTGGCAAGGTAACCTTAAAAAATATAAAGTAGTGAGTAGCAATCAAGTAGGTAAACATGGCAATCCAGCACTGGATCTTAATAGCGGTCAATTTTCTCAGGACGTTACAAGCTTTTGGTCAGCAGATAACGCTAAAGATGGTGCTGCTGTAACAAAAGGTGGCGTAGCTGAAATGTTACGTAATAAAACAAACCGGATAATTTATAGTGATATTGGCAGCGGTGACGCTTTAGCTTTGTTAACACAGACTTCAGCTGAAACATCATTTGGTGGCAGCGCTGAACTGGCAACGGCACTAGATGTTAATGAGAATGAGGTTGGCACTTATTTACGTTGGGCAAAGGGAGAGAATGTCGATAATATTAAATTAGCTGATGACTCTATACCCATCATGCGGCCAGATGTTTTTGGTGATCCATTACACTCTAAGCCATTAGTGGTTAATTATGGCGATAGCATTCGAATTCTTATTGGCACTAATGCAGGTGCACTTCATATGTTTGAGGATAAAGGTGATAGCGTAGATGAAAGCTGGGCCTTTATGCCGAAAGAGTTTTTTAAAAATATTAAGCCATTAAGAGAAAACTATTCAACAGCAGATAAAGTTTATGGTGTCGATGGCAATATAACGTCATACATAGAGGATAATAATGGTGACGGTGTCATAAATGGTACCGATAAAGTATGGATATTTTTTGGCTTGCGACGCGGAGGAACCTCATATTACGCACTAGATATTAGTACCCCAAGTTCCCCAAGTAAACTCTGGCATATTGATAGTTTGACCACAGGATTTGGCCGGTTAGGGCAATCATGGTCTCAACCAAAACTGGGTTATTCTAAGCTAAATATTTCAGGCTCTGGTAATAGTGCGGTTGCGGCGCCAGTATTGTTTTTTGGTGGTGGTTATGATGTGGTAAACGATTCAAATACGCCAATAACTACTGATACTGATAGTAAGGGCAACGCTGTTTATATGATCGATGCTAAAACTGGCGTATTAAAATGGAGTATGGCTCCTGCTGGTGGTGATACGGTATTTGCTGGAACAGACAGTATTCCATCAAGTATTGCCATATTAGACAGTGATGGCGATGGTTTAACTGATCGATTATACACGGGTGACACGGGAGGCAATGTTTGGCGTGTTGATATGCCTAGCGCGGATCCCGCTGACAGTGAGGATCCATGGTCGGTCTTTAAGTTAGCAGAGTTAGGTGGAGTAACCAACAGCACTGATGATTTACGCTTTTTTAATGAACCATCTATTGTTCGTACCTTTATCAGTGAAACAATTGAAACAAAAGTCACAGATCAAAATGGTCAAACAACGACTATTTTTCATCATCAAGAAAAACCTTATGACGCGGTACTTATTGGTAGTGGTGACAGATCAAATCCATTAGGTACCGATACTGATGACACATTTTTTATGATTAAAGATCAACATATTAAAACTAAGTCTTTTTATAATATAGTAGAGCCAAAAGCCCCAGCGGCACTGTTGAAAAGTGATTTATATAATTATACCGATAACCCTTTTAATAAAACGTTAACACTTGAAAGCCGCAATGAATTAGCAAGAGATGTTAGCAAAAAATCGGGTTGGTTTATAAACCTTGAAGGCTCAGGTGAAAAAATTACTGCTGAAGCTATTGTTATCAATGGTATCGTTTTTTTTACGACCTTTATTCCGCCTAATTTAGATCCTAACTTTGTCTACTGTGAACAACCTAATGGTACCGGATTATTATATGCGGTCGACCTTGCATTAGGTACTGCGGTTTATAATTGGAAGAAAAATGATGACGTGCCACCTGACGATGGACCACCTGACGACGCCGTCAGAAGTGTAAAAATAGGTGAGCAGTTTTTAGGTGCGCCAACGTTAATTGTAGTACCTGACGCTAACGGCGATACGATTGGCAATATCATTGTTGGCAGAGAGTTAGTCATGACACCTTTTAAACTGCAGACAATACGAACTTATTTGTACATTAAAGAGGGGGCATAATGTCAAAAATTAAAGTACTTAATGGCTTTACATTAGTCGAGTTGTTAATAGCGGTTGCTATCGTTTCGATTCTAGTGGCAGTAGCGCTTCCATCATATACTGACTTCGTTGCGCGCTCAAACCGCACAGAAGCTCAGCGAGAATTATTAAGAATAGCAAATATGCAAGAGCAGTTTTATGTTGATACAAGAGCGTACACCGCTGATATGACAGTGTTAGGACTAGATAATGACCCCTTTATTACTGAAAATTCTTACTATAGTATTGATGCAACACTTGTAAACGGAGGTTTTGTGTTAATGGCAACAGCACTTGAACCGCAAAAATCAAATGACAGCAACTGTCAGGTGTTATCTGTTAACAACACCGGAAAAAAATTACCGGCCGATGTCTGTTGGGAGCAATAAAATGAAAAATATAATATTTGTGGTTACTTTACTACTATTGACTAATGTCAATTTCAATGTAGCTGCAGCTAATATAGTTATAAAAAAGTACAAGGTTGATGTTAAATGCCATATCGAATTGGTTGGTGGTAAGCAGTTGATTTACTTTGCTAACGTGAAAGAAAGTCAAGTCAATAAACTTGTTGATATCCTAGCTAATCGCAAAGTCACAACACCTTTTTCTAAAGAGAGGCAGCAAGTGTATCGGGCATTTGAGTGTGTGTTGTTAAAGGCTAAGTTTAACTCTGTCAAAGCGAATCAGCTATTTGACGAACAACCTCGTTAATAGCCTGTTCGCCTAAATAATTTTGCTCAGTGAAAGTGATTTTATTTTATAACTGTGCCCCGTAGTTTTTGGGCATATATTAACTACAAGAAACTTCAGTACCATTTCTATTTTCATCTTTACCGTCATCGTTTGTATCAGCAGTCGTGTATACCCGACCTGATAGAGATATTTCTACGCCACGCGATAAACTACTATTACCTTTAGGGCAATAACTAAAGTTGCTATTGCCCTCTGATACTAAACGGCCCGTTGGCGCAAAAATAATAAGACTTTGACTGAATGTTAAAGTGTCACCGCTAGCAATTTTTCCTTTAACTTTAACCAACTCTTCGTTTGCGCTGTCATAAGTATTATTGTTGACTAAGGTACTTTCACTATTGATAAAGACACTTAACTCATGGTGCCAGTTGCTACTGCAACTTGTACCGTTTAGCGGGCAAAGGGTGACATTTTTACCACTATTAATAGCACTGTTTCTTGCTGTTAATACCAAGCGATGAATTTCACTTATTTCATTGTCAACTCTTGATTGCACTATAAATTGACCTAAACTGGGGCCAGCAATGGCTGTTAATATACCAATAATAGCAATGCCAATAAGTAACTCAACAATAGTAAATCCTTTGATTAATTCTTTATTTTGAGATTTTTTAATATATAACTTAGACACAAGGACAGCTTTAGTGAAAATTAATGTTTTACTTATAACATTCTTGCTTAAGCTCAGCTAGGAAATTTTGTTTAAATCATAGGCACTAATTACAGCTTTGATATGAGGGGGCTTAACTTTTTTCTTCCACTTGTTAAAGCGAGTGCTTTATTTTTTTGTTTTAGCGTGAAAACAGCTAATTACTATGTTGTAAATTCCGTCTGTTATTAACTTGATAAGGGATACACGACGATTAAATACAACTGAGTGGGTATTAAAATAATGCATATTAAACTCTCCATAATATAATAATGAACATTAAAAAAAGCAGACAAAAAAACAGTGAATTAAAAACATTTTATTTTAACTCCTGTACGCCTGATATTCTTACCGTTAGTTTTATTGGCCGCGCTAACATAGGCTCTACCTGAATTTCTTACAACAATACCTCGGTTTTTATCATCATGGTACTCAGGGCAATAACTAAATGTAGCGTTCTGTCCCCAGCCTAATAAATGCCCTGTTGGAGCATAGGTTAAGCCGATACGTGTTTTGCCATATTGTAGTTTATCTCCAGCTTTTATTGCGCCTTTTTGAGCGATAAGTTGTTCATCCAGTGCTGGCTCATAGACTTTATTATTGTTAATGTCAGTAAATACACTCAGCTCTTGGTGCCATAAGTTTTTACATTTTCCTTGGCTATTTAACGGGCATAAAGTTACGCTAGTGTTATTGCTTAAGGCACTATTTCGAGTAATTAAAATCAGACGATGCAGGGTAGATATTTCATTGTCTACGCGGGTGTAAACAATGAAGTTATTTAGGCTAGGAACACCAATGGAAAGCAAACTGAGCATTATAGCTAGCCCAACCATAGTTTCGATAATCGTAAATCCATTATATTTTGACATGACAACTATTCCTTAGTTGAATAACCTTTTCAGTGCTAGGTATAGTCAAAAATATTGAAACTTACCAAACTAAATTAATTAACCTTCATATATTGTTGGAATTTCTGAGCGCTTATGCTGCGTTTTCATATAGATAGAAATTATTTTTTCTTCTACTAATTTATCTGTGTTCTTACCTTCTAAAAAATCATCTAATTGGTCGTAACTCATGCCTAATGCATCTTCATCTTTTTTACTGGGTGTTAATTCTTCTAAATCAGCGGTTGGGACTTTCTCGATTAACTGAGCAGGAGCACCTAAACTGCTGGCAAGTTGCCTAACTTGTCGTTTAGATAAGCCAAATAAAGGTGCTAAATCGCAAGCCCCGTCACCCCATTTTGTAAAAAAGCCGGTAATATTTTCTGCTGAGTGATCTGTGCCTAATACCAAAGCGCCTAATATGCCAGCAATATGATATTGCATTACCATGCGAGTGCGGGCTTTGACATTACCTTTGGAAAAATCTATTTGTGCAGCATTGGCCGTTAAAAGATCAGCCGCTTGTAATGCACGGATGGTTTCAGTGTGTATGCCCTCGGCGCCTGCAAAGATATTAGTGGTTAGACTATGATTAGGTTTTATAAACTCAAGCGCAAGTTGAGCGTCATCTTCATCTGCTTGTATATCAAAGGGAAGTCTTATAGCAATAAACTTATATGCCGGTTCATTTTCAGCGTTTTCGTTATTCAAAGCGTCAATAGCGAGTTGAGCTAAACGCCCGCAAGTAGAGGAATCAACGCCACCACTTATACCTAAAACAAGAGATTTAAGCCCCGATTGTATTAATTTTTTTTTGATAAAATTAACTCGACGTTCAATTTCAAACGCAGCATCAATTTCAGGTAATACTTTCATTTCATTGATTATTGCCTGGGCGCTCATGATATTTCCTTCTGGAGTATGTGGCATGTTACTTTTAAGCTGACTTATGCCAGCAGGTAGGTTTAGTGTAACAAAGTCTATCTTCAATTAGAATTTTTGCGCTATAGGTATAAGTTAATTCTGTGTACAATTACTTGATATTCAGTTGTGATGTAGATAATAATAATTATCAGTAAAATGCTGACGCGTAAATCAACCTATAGGCTGTAAAATGAAAAAGATAGAAGCGATAATTAAACCATTTAAAATGGATGATGTACGTGAAGCACTAGGCGAAATCGGTGTGACGGGAATGACAGTATCAGAAGTTAAAGGCTTTGGACGTCAAAAAGGGCATACAGAGCTTTATCGTGGCGCAGAATATATGGTGGATTTTTTGCCAAAAGTAAAATTGGAAATAGTCGTGAAGACAGAAGATGTTGATCGCTGTGTAAACACCATTTTAGAAACAGCACAAACAGGAAAAATTGGTGACGGTAAAATTTTTATAACGGCTGTTGAAAGGGTGATACGAATTCGTACGGGAGAAGAAGACGAAGAAGCTATCTAGCGTTAACCTGTTAAAAAAATACCAGCACTAAGCTGGTATTTTATGTTCAGGCCTTTCTCTCAAACATCCTGTCTTTCGAGGCATTAGTAAATCCCTATACGCTCGATGAAGGGTATGTCGTGATCACCTGAATGCGCAAGAACGACTATGTTCATAGAAACTAAAGCGTTACTTAGCAACTCGTGGGTTGTTAGGATAATTTGCCGCTAAAACTTGTTTGGCATTAATCTGTAGATCATTCAGGCCTAACTTCCCATAACAGACAATCATAATTTCTAATGCTTCTTCCGTTTCTGGGCTAGGAGAAAAATATTCAACAATATATTTTCCTCGGTTAGCAGAAGAAACATAGGCTTCACGCTTTAAGTAATAGCGCGCAACCGATAACTCATATTTTGCTAGGCGTGATTTAATGGCAATCATACGTTTGCGAGAGTCTGCAGCATATTTACTGTTAGGATACTTCTCTAATACTATTTTTAAATCATTGAATGCAGCGCGCGCCGCCGTAGGATCACGGTCTGAACGGTCTATTCCTGCTAAACTTTGGAATAAATTTTCTTGGGTAGCAACATTGATTAATGCACGCATATAATAGACATAGTCTAAGTTTGAATGCGCTGGGTTTAATCGTAAAAATCTATCGGTAAGTGCCAATCCTTGCGCTGCATCACCGCTTTTGTAATAAGCATAAATTAAATCTAATTGTACTTGATGAGAGATTGGCCCATAAGGAAATCGAGAATCTATCGCAGATAAAATTTGGATCGCCTTTTGATATAAGCCATTATCAAGCGATGCTCTAGCATCAGAGAATAATGCTTGAGCTGACTTATCTGGTACCTTCTTAATATCTCTTTCACTTGTTCCTGAACAGCCTGTTAATGCTAACACTAGCGCAAGGCACATTATTTTTATTGTCACTTTTTCCATAGACTTCAATATCACTACTTTGTTTTAGTTAAAATAAATATCTTCCTCACTATAATTATAATTACTTAATGTAATTGCTTTAGCAAAGAGGTAAAATAAGCAATAGCATTCTAACCTAGCAATCCTGCCTTGCACAGTGCTAATTAATAGAGAGTTTGATGGCTGAGATAATTCAACACCGGGATACGGTTCCCGAATCATGCTTAGGTAAACGTTTCGACCAGACTTTGGCGGTAATGTTCCCTGATTATTCACGTTCACGGTTAAAAGAATGGATTTTAGCCGGTCATATTACGGTTGACGGCTTAGTTGTCGATAGACCACGAGAAAAAATGTTTGGTGGTGAAGAAGTAGCCATTGATACGCAAGTTGAGAGCGAAGTACGCTTTCAAGCACAAGATCTACCTTTAAACATAGTGTACGAAGACGATGATATTTTAGTCATCAACAAGCCTGCTGGCTTTGTCGTACATCCTGGCGCAGGTAACCCTGATGGCACGGTTTTAAATGCCTTACTACATCACTGCCCGCAGTTAGATGTTGTGCCTCGTGCTGGTATTGTTCATCGTTTAGATAAAGATACTACGGGATTAATGGTGGTGGCAAAAACGATTGCTGCTCAAACTAACCTAGTTGAATCACTACAAGCGCGTGAAATTACTCGTGAATACGAAGCTATCGCTAGTGGTATTATGACCGCAGGTGGTTTGGTTGATCAGCCTATTGGTCGTCACGCTACAAAACGTACTCATATGGCGGTTACTTTTTCAGGTCGCCCTTCGGTAACGCATTATCGTGTGATGGAAAAGTTCAGGTTACATACTCGGTTACGTTTACGTTTAGAAACGGGTCGAACCCATCAAATTCGTGTTCATATGGCTCATATTACTCATGCACTGGCGGGTGATCCCGTTTATGGCGGCCGTCCGCGTCCTCCAAAAAATGCCTCTGAAGAGTTACGAGAAATGTTACGTCAATTTAAGCGCCAAGCCTTACACGCGGCAATGTTATCTTTATATCATCCGATAACAGGTGTGCAAATGACTTGGCATGCTGATGTACCTGAAGATATGGTAGCGTTAGCTGATCTGTTGCGTAAAGATACCAAAATCCATCTTATTGATAGTGACTACTAACTCACCTAATAATTTACAATGTATTAAATGGCCAACAGAACGTGTGTTGGCCTTTGCTACTACTCGCTTAATTCCTAGCAAAGATCAATTATCTAAACATTCAGCGCATTTATTATCAAATATTACTAACACGGAAAAATTTCAAGCAGAGTTTGATGCTTTTAATCTAGGCGATCATGTGGGTGATTGTCCGAATACTGTGGCGCGTAATAGAAGCTTGTTACTTGATTACCTGCCAGCCACGACAAAAATTCAATGGTTAGAGCAAGTTCACGGTAATAATGTCGTTGTTGTTGAAAAACATCAAGATACGCCTATTGTCGCTGATGCCGCGATAACCCATAGTCGGTACATCGCTTTAGCCATAATGACCGCAGACTGTTTGCCTATTTTGTTATCAAACAAAGATGGTAGCGAAATTGCGGCCATTCATGCAGGTTGGCGACCACTAGCAGCAAATATAATTGAACGAACCATTAGAAAAATGCATAGTGCTGGCGATGAGATTTTCGCATGGATGGGCCCTTGTATTAGTCCTCAAGCTTTTGAAGTTGGCCAAGAGGTAAAGCAGGCGTTCTGTCAAATGTCAGAAAAATTCGAATCTGCTTTTGAGCCTGTGGCACTTTTAAATGATGCCAGAACAGAGGTAAAGTTTCTGGCTAATTTGCAGTTAATCGCCGAGTTACAACTCTTAGCATTAGGGGTTGCAAACATCACTAAAGTTGCAGACTGTACTTATAAGCATAGTGGTCAGTATTATTCTTATCGCAGAGACGGAAAAACTGGGCGTATGGCTAGCGTCATATGTATACATTCACTCTAGTAAAAATTATCCCTTACCATAAGGTTATTATTTAAAGGTGTTCTCTTGACTTAGGTCAACGTTTTAGCAACTCTTTTCTTGAAAACCCTCCTTAGTGTCCTTATAACATAAGTAACTAAACTGTAAGCCCAGTAACATGGCACTAGGAGAACATTAATGCGTTTAGAAAAATTTACCCAGACTTTTCAAGTAGCAATATCTGATGCACAATCCATCGCATTAGGTAAAGATCATCAATTTATCGAGCCAATACATTTAATGCTTGCGTTATTAAATCAAAACGCCAGTAGTATTATCCCCTTATTAAAAAGTGCCGGTATCAATGTGCGAACGTTAAGATCGCAAGTTGAAGTGGCTCTCGAAGAATTAGCACATGTGTCTGGCACCGGCGGTGAAGTGCAGCTATCGTCTGCAATGGGGAATATCTTAAACCTTTGTGATAAATTTGCCCAAAAGCATGGCGACAAATTTATCTCCTCAGAAATATTTATGCTAGCTGCTTTACAAGATAAAGGTAAGTTAGGTCAAATCCTTAAAGGCTTAGGGGCGAGTGAACAACGTATACAAGACGCGATAGTTCATATTCGTGGCGGTAAAAATGTTGATGATGCTAACGCCGAAGAAGTGCGTCAAGCATTGGATAAATACACCATTGATTTAACCGAACTAGCAGAGCAAGGAAAGTTAGATCCAGTTATTGGTCGCGATGATGAAATCAGGCGTACCATTCAGGTATTACAGCGCCGCACTAAAAATAACCCGGTATTAATTGGTCAGCCCGGCGTTGGTAAAACCGCGATTGTTGAAGGCTTAGCTCAACGCATTGTCGATCATGAAGTACCAGAAGGTATCCGAAATAAACGCGTATTGTCACTTGATATGGGCGCACTCGTTGCCGGCGCTAAATACCGTGGAGAATTTGAAGAACGTCTTAAAGCGGTACTCAGTGAATTAAGTCAGCTAGAAGGGCAAGTCATCTTATTTATTGATGAATTACACACTATGGTTGGCGCGGGTAAAAGTGACGGTGCTATGGACGCTGGTAATATGTTAAAGCCAGCGTTAGCTCGCGGTGATCTACATTGTGTTGGCGCTACTACATTAGATGAATATCGCCAATATATTGAAAAAGATGCCGCATTGGAACGACGTTTTCAGAAAATTATAGTAGATGAACCCAGTGTTGAAGATACCATTGCTATATTACGTGGTCTTAAAGAACGCTACGAACTCCATCATAATGTTGAAATAACAGATCCCGCTATTGTTGCCGCAGCAACCTTATCTCATCGCTATGTTAGCGACCGTCAATTACCCGACAAAGCTATCGATCTTATTGATGAAGCGGCTTCTAGCATTCGTATGCAAATGGATTCTAAGCCAGAGAACTTAGACCGATTAGAAAGGCGTTTAATCCAGCTAAAATTGGAACAACGCGCTTTATCAAAAGATTCTGATCCGGCTTCTAAAAAACGTTTGGACCTAATATCGGACGAAATCATCACTTGCCAAGTCAGTTATGACGAGTTAGATGAAGTCTGGAAAACCGAGAAAGCGGCACTACATGGTACACAAGCGATTAAAACTGATTTAGAGCACGCTCGTATTGAGCTTGAAGCGGCTCGCCGCGTGGGCGATCTTAATACCATGGCCGAGTTACAATATAGTCGCATCCCTGATCTTGAAAAACAGCTCGATCTTGCTAGCCAAGCAGAAATGCAAGAAATGACCTTGCTACGAAACAAAGTGACTGACGTAGAAATTGCTGACGTGTTAAGCCGAGCGACCGGAATTCCGGTCGCAAAAATGCTCGAAGGTGAATGTGATAAATTATTGCAAATGGAGGATAACCTGCACAAACGTGTTATTGGGCAATCAGAAGCGGTAGTTTCAGTATCAAATGCTATTCGTCGCTCAAGGGCAGGTTTAGCAGACCCAGATCAACCCATAGGCTCATTCCTATTTCTTGGGCCTACCGGTGTAGGTAAAACAGAATTAACTAAAGCTTTAGCCCACTTTCTTTTTGATAGTGAAGATTCATTGGTGCGAGTTGATATGTCAGAGTTTATGGAGAAATATTCTGTCGCACGTTTAGTGGGAGCGCCTCCAGGTTATGTCGGTTATGAGGAAGGTGGTTATTTAACTGAAGCGGTGAGACGTAAACCATATTCTGTTATTTTACTTGATGAAATTGAAAAAGCGCATCCTGACGTTTTTAATATTTTACTACAAGTATTAGATGACGGACGCTTAACTGACGGGCAAGGGCGTACGGTCGACTTTAAAAATACTGTTATTATTATGACCTCAAACATTGGCTCAGATATTATTCAGGAATATGTTGATGACAGCCAATATCCGCAAATGAAAGCCCGGGTAATAGCAGAACTTAGCAATCACTTCAAGCCAGAGTTTATTAATCGGGTCGATGAAACTGTAGTGTTTCATCCCTTACTTGCTGAGCAAATTAAGAGTATTGCGAGTATTCAAATCTCAGCCTTAACTAAGCGATTAGAAGAACGCGATATAACCATGACATTATCGGAAGCAGCATTATCTTTTGTTGCGGCGGCAGGCTTTGATCCAATTTTTGGTGCTAGACCTTTAAAACGCTCTATCCAGCAAGAAATTGAAAACCCTTTAGCACATAAATTACTGGCTAACGAATTCTCCGCTGGCGATCATATATTTGTCGAGCTTGTTGATAATAACTTGAATTTCATCGTTAAAGCTTAATTGCGTTATCGTAAGCTAATATACCCTAGATGCAGGCTGACAATGTTTACTGACTTAATCAGTACAGTAAACTTCAGCCTGTTTTCTATTCATGGTTAACTGTTGCTGTTTTTCTAATGCCGTTAATATTTCTACACTACCTTGCCCACTTTTATATTGAACTTTATCAAAATTGGCTAATGTTGTTATATTTTCGCGAGCAGTTAAACACTTCTCATTATTAAGCTCATTATTAAAATTACTTTCCTCACTACTATCAGCAAAAGTATTATTTTGTAATTTGAAAGATTCATCCCTACTCGCTTCATCAATTATCACCGAAGACTTGGTATTATTTGACATACTAATTTCGATATAGTCATCACGGTCTGGCTGATGTTGACTAAAATGAACAACATTGTGTTCGTCGAACCAACGATAAATTGTCACATTTTCAGCCGCATAGACATCAAAATACACTAATGTGACTAAACAGAATGACAAGGTTTTAATGTGCATAATGATACCTATCCATAAGTTAATACTTAATTACCCTATTATTAGCATAATGAGTTAAAACAATAGTCACTGGCGACTATTATTTAATCACTATAATGTTTTATAACAACAGGAAGACAAGTTTACAAATGTTTGCTAGTTTTATTAATTATTCATGGGTACTACAGCTACCGTTAATAATTAAACTTATGCTAGATTAGTGTTCTCTATTCATATTAACCTATTTCGGTTTTACTTATGCCAGACAAACATAATGACGATTCGCTACAAACTCGTGGTATTTATCTTTTACCCAATCTATTAACCACTGCAGGATTATTTTCTGGGTTTTATGCCGTTATATCATCAATGAATGGGCATTTTATTAGTGCTGCGGTTGCTATCTTTATTGCGATGATTTTCGATGGGTTAGATGGCCGAGTTGCACGAATGACTAATACTCAAAGTGAGTTTGGCGCAGAATATGACAGCATGGCTGATATGTTGTCATTTGGCATAGCACCAGGAATAGTGGCATATAATTGGGCGCTTTCAAGTTTTGGCAAGTTTGGTTGGTTAGCCGCCTTTGTTTATGTTGCTTGTGCCGCATTGCGTCTTTCACGCTTTAATACCCAAGTTGGCATCGCCGACAAACGCTATTTTCAAGGCTTAGCTAGCCCAGCTGCCGCAGGCGTTGTTGCTAGCCTTATTTGGGTTGGTAGCGAATATAAAATTAACGGTCAAGACTATGGTTATCTTGTTGGTATTATTACCATCATACTTGGCCTGTTAATGGTGAGTAATTTTAGATACAACAGCTTTAAGGAAGTTGACTGGAAAGGTAAAGTAAATTTTGTTGTTGTACTATTAATAGTGCTCGCCTTTGTGGTTATTGCATCGAGTCCTGAAAATATCCTGCTTATTATATTTGCTTTCTATGCTTGTTCAGGACCATTTACCACTATCCGCTCAGTAAAGAAATTGAAATTAGAGCATGTAGTAGGTGACGATCAAGATGCAGACTTTCACCGTTATAGTGAAAATAAAGCGACGGATGCCGAAAAAGTAGCAAAAGAAGAGACTAAATCAAAAAAAGAGCCTGAAAAATAAAGCTAATCACCTTATATAAACCATGCTTACACATTTATTACTCAGTCGCTTTATTACTTCTAAGTATAATCTAAGTATAAAAAGCGAAATATATAAGATAAAAGCAGCAGTATTTAGCGCTTATTTCATCTTGTTAGAACGAAAAAACAACGTCTTGCTTAATTAAAAGGCAAACAGTCATTTAATCGCAATTTAATTGATATTAGGTGTTGACGTGAAGCCAGAAATCGCTAGAATGCGCTCCAGTTCCAAGGGGTAACCCAAACGAACGGTTTTAATAGCTTAACTACTCTTTATAAGAGCTAAACAGTTAAGTTAACGTTTTAAAAGTGAGTTTGAATCTTCT